>JAGVWL010000006.1 GCA_018304285.1 Microcaldota archaeon | reverse complement strand
TGATGGTTGAAATCCACTTTCACCCTCCCTCCGTCAGCAGAAATGATGCGCGCGGGCATGTTGTCGATCTCGAGAGTCATTCCCGGAACAGGCGTAATGCCCTGCTCCTGGAATTTGCCGAGGGCAATCAACCGCACCATTTCCGCGTTCCTCGCGCCGAACGCCTTGTCGGAAGTAAGCGAAACTGTCTTGGACTCGCCTTCGGCCGACTTCAAAATCTCTTCGTCCAAGCCCGGAACAAGCATTTTCTTTCCAGCGACTACGAGCACGGGCTTGAAAACGCGGTTCGGGTCGCTAAAGCCCGCATTCTTTGCCTCATCCGCAAGCGTGGTTTCGAAAACCCGCCCGTCGGTCTTCCCGGTAAAATCAACTTCAACAAAATCCCCGTCTTTCACCATCAGTCAAAACACCTTTTTTTAACTTTAAAAAAAATCTTTTTCCCCAAAAAAACAAGAACAGCAATAAATGCGCTGGAAAGTTTTTAAGAACTGCGGTTGGAAGAGCCGGTTGCGTTGGTTGCATTGGAAAACTCGGGCAGAAGCGCGTTGAAACCCGGCACTTCCTGCACAACCCCCTCTTCATTGCCATCCTGCTTGCGCGTGAGAGTGGCAACAACGCTTGCCGACGCGTTTTCTGGCGTGGAGGCGAACACGAGGCAATTCCAGTTAGGCTGCATGCACAACGCTAGGGGCACGCGCGCAACTATGGGGTCGAAACCGGCAGGGGGAATGAACGTAACCGTCGAGTTGAACTCCAGCTCCAAAGCCCGCCTGTAAGCCGTTCCAGAAGGGCATGCGCCTGCGAATGCGGCGGCCACGTTTGCTGCGCTGGAAGAGTTTGCGGAAAGCACCACGTCGAAAACGCCGTTAGCCATCAAAACCCTTTCCACACCGTACATCGCCTGGAATTCCGCCTTCAGCCCCTGGCTCAGCTCTGCACTCGCGCCCTGGCAGAACAAAAGCATGCGGTTGTCGAGCTTATTGACGGTCACTGTTGCGTTGGCGCTGGAAGTGAACGCCGGAAATGCGGAAGGCGTGGGCGTGGGTTCCTGCTCGCCCTGCGCGGACGGAGTGAACAACACCGGCCAGAAAAACCCTACGAAGAAGGAAAGGATTAGGAAAATCAATCCGCCGCGAATCAGCCAAACCTTGTTCAAAAGAAAAAACCCTTGTCGAATGCAAACCGAATATATGCGCGACTATGCCGTGTGAAACAAAATAATGAACGCGGAGGTTAAAAAGAAGAACGCCCCCTCAAAAAAAAGGAGGGGAGCAATAAAAAGAAAAAAATGGGAGCTAGCTTAGCTCCTGATGCTGTCCCTGTTGAGCATCAACCATCCGATGAGGTTTGCAGTCGCTTCAGTCGTGCCAGCGGCATCGTAACCTGCTACGATGAGCTTGCTGCCAACGACTTTGACGACAGGCTCGCTACCGGCAGTCAACTCTGCTCCAGCCAAAGCACTGGCCGAAACGCTGTTGACCATCTGGCCACCGAAGGTGACCACGCTAGATGCGCCAGTCGCAAGCGGGTTGGTGTCAAGCACTACCAAAGGTGCAGAGCTTGTGTCGAGAGGAACGATTGCATCGACAGAGCTGACTTCAACCCCGTTGGCCGTAACCTTCAGGTTGTCAGTTCCGCCTACGCTTCCGCCCGCGCCTGCGCCGGTAATGGCGTCGACAGTCACCTTGTAGCCAGAATCATCCAAAGCAGTTTCGCCTGCCTTGAAGTCCTTGGTTACCTTGTTGTCGGTGGTCGAAGAGCCAGCCTTGCTCAGAGTGTAGACACCGTGACCCATCTTCTTCGCGTACTTCAGCGAAACAGAGTCGGTTCCGAATCCGTTAGCCCAGCTTCCCCTGTAGGAAACGTACTTGGCCTCGACGTTCGCAAACGAAACTCCGCCAGTGGAGTTGTACGCTCCAAAGACAAAGTTTCCGGTCGCGTCAGCCGCAGAGTTAGCCTCGTAGCCGAACGGGTTGGTTCCGATCGTGGTGGAGTTGATGTCGCTCTCGAACTGCCTTGCGTCCTGGTCGTAAAGGAACGTCCAGTACGGTTGGGAGGTTCCACCAGTCGTTGCTACAGTCGCGGTAGTGTCCGAATCCTCGGTCCCTTCAGGAACGGCGATGACGAACGCATCGCTGTTGGTCACGGTAGAGTTAGTACCGTTCAACGCGTCGAGGAAGCGGATGGTCGCGGTTTCGGTAGCCGAGTAGTAGTACGTCAACGTAGTCGTCCTCAACCCGCCATCGTCTGCACTGTAGTAAGAGATGGTAGTTGCGTTTGAGCCTGCAACCCACTCTGAAGTGCTGTTCTGATAGAACACAGTTCCAGCGTAGTAGTTCTGGGTTCCGGTGCTCGAGTTTGCGAACGGGCTTACCATTACGTAAACGCTGCTCACACCCGAGGTGTCGGTCAGTCCAGACTGGAAGAAGGCGTTGCTCTTGGTCGAAGACACTTGAATGAAGTCTCCGGCCAAAGTCCTTCCCGAAGCAATGCTGATTGTAGCATTCTTCTGCAGGGTGAAGACCAAGTCGTCGTAGTCGTCATCCTTCAAGTCCATTCCGTTGAAGGTCAACTTCAAGCCGGGAATGTTCTTGATCATCTGGATGCTGTCTCCGGTTGCAAGGTTGTAGATGCTGGTAGTGTCCATGAGGACTACCTTCTGCAATCCCTGCGAGGTGGAAACGTTCTGCGATTGGATTTCCGCATACCAGTCTCCCTGCCCGGAAACTTTCTTGCCGTCTTCGATGACGAGCCTGCTTCCGAACAATGAAACTTCAGCGTAGTTGGTTCCACCCAACGCACCACCGACTACATCCCAAACGAAGACTACGACTCCATTCTTGTCGTAAGTCTCGAGAGGATAGAGGGTGGTCTGGTCGAGCAAGCCGCCGTTCGCGTCGTAAATCTGGAAGGTAACCCTGGTTTGAGTCTGAGTTCCAGTTCCGATTCCGGTAATGTCGGACAACACGACCTTCTTGCCGTCGGCAAGAGTAGTCGAATCGCCGGCTACCATGAAGCTCTTGTAGTCAACTTCCTTGCCCATGGCGATGGTGCTGATTGCCGAACCGTCGGTAACCAAGCCCCACGTTGCGGAGCCGCTGGAAGAGGGAACCAAAACCCAAGTTTCGCCCAAGAAAGTGATCTTGATGCGGTTCTTGGTGACCAAGTCGGACTGCGAGCAGGTTGCCTGAGCCTTCGTGGTATCCAGACAAACTGGAATCGGGTCTGCAAACGAAACCTCGTAAGCAACGCGCACGTTCTGCGCTTCAATCCGGTCGTCAGAAGTGTCGTAAACGGTCTTTGCCGAAACGTACGTCCTCTGGTCTTCCTTGATGGTCATTCCCTTGGGGTTAGAGATTGCCCCGCTGCTCGGAAGAGTCAAAACCTGAGTGTCGTCAGGAGTGATGGTGTTCGGGTTTCCGCTTACCGACACGTTGGTGGCAGATGAAGACGAGAAAGTCGTCATCAAAGTAGTCGTAGTGCCCCTCACGTTGTCAGCCTGGTCGTCGATGTGGTCTTCAACATAAGTCTTGATTTGGTACGCCAAAGCCGGGTTGACTCCAGGAGTCTCGACGGTCAAAGTCGTAGTCGAACTTCCGCTTGTACCGCCAGTGCACGTCAGCAAGTCAGTACCGGTTATTTCAACTGCGGCACCGCTAGTGTACGCCAAGTTTCCAATCATTGCAGCCACGTTGGCGGCAGCAACTGCATCGGAAGGTGCGGCGCGAGAACCCACGACCAAAACTACGTTCGGAGTTCCGTTGCTGAACCACGGAAATGCAGATACGCCAGCTTCATCAACGCTGACTGCGCCAACAGCAGCAGCACCCAACATTGCGGCGCCCGCAGCAGCGGCAGCGATCTTCTTTACATTTATACTTTTCACGTAACCACCTCTGTCTTTCGACAGCAGATTTCTTTCTCTCTTTTTTCCTATACTCTCCTATGAAGGATATTCGCCCGCCTCAACCCGATGACAAGCTATACTGCGGATTGAACGCGAGTTAAGCTATATCCAAAACTCTCTTTTTAAACCTTTCCAAAATTCGCTTCCTGTCGTAAAACCCTTCGGAAAGAAACGACGGTATTTAAACTTCACTGCCGGTAAACCCGCGCCCCGCCGGCAGGGAGTGCCTGAGGCGGTTTTGCCGGCTGCCAGCCTGCGAAAGCTCGTGCTTGAGCACTCGCCAGCAACCAAGTTAATAGTATATAGTAGAGCCGGGGTCTTAAACCCCCTCCATCCAGCCAAAAGCCTACTTGTTACTACCGACAAGTTTATAAATGTCAAAAACAGGAGTAATAGCAGTAAAAGGGGAGGAAAATGCAAGTGAAAACCAGCCTACAAGGCTTGAAGGGATATTCTGGCAAGAGCGAGAGCTCTGAGCGCGAATGGACCTACTCGCCGGTCTGGTTGCCGGTGCAAACCGAAGGAAGGGGGGTCATGAAGGTTTCCACCAGGCAGGAGTTCATGAACATGGAGCTCGGAAATTGGCGTTTGATTCAGGTTTCCCGCGTTGCGGCAATAGTGCTCGGGGTTGGGGCGTTGTATGCGCTCACTTGGAGCATCCTCGTTTCGGCTGCGCTGGCTTTGCTGGCGGGCTGGAGTTGGGGGGTTTACGCCCGCAAGGCATTCTTCTTCGAAAGAGTCAACAGGAACCGTGAGATTCTCGAGGGTACGTGAGGTTTTGGTAAAAGGGATGGAAAATGGCTGCTGAAGTAGGAGCAACGGAAATACAGCAAATCGGCGCCAGCACCGGCACTACGCCCGGCCAGCCGGGCAGGTCTTTCCTGCCGCTGTACGTGAAACCCGGCGCACCGCCGTTCATCAAGCAGCACAAGCGTTACACGTATTTGGATGAGTATGTAGGGTACGAGAAAGACCGTTACAAGAACATGGTGAAAGCCGTATTCTGCTTCGTTTTCGGAATTCTCACGCTTCAGGCATTCCCTCCAGGCGCTTTGCTCATGATAGCATTGGCAGCCCGCTTCCAGGATATAGCGTGGATGGACGGGTTCATTACCAGGACCTTCGGAAAGTACAGGTCGATAGTGTTGGTGGATTGAGATGGAAAAGGAAATAGTTTACATCGTCGGGGAAAAAGACGCGTGGACCGCGGTCACGGCAAAAGAGCTTGTTGACTACGGCCAGCGCGCTACCTGCGCGTGTGGTGTGAAACATGGCTGAAAAGTTCGAGCCCCAAGAGCCAGGCATAGCAATGCAAATAGTCAGCCTGCTTGAAGACGCCGGGCTGGTGAACATTGCTAACGGAGGGTGGACTTTCGAACAGGCGATGTTCGGCATCAGCTTCATCCTTCCCGACAACGTCATTTGGGCGATAGTGTTCGCAAGCATTGCCTATTCGGCGATGATTTTGCACTGGATTTGAGGTTGAAAAGGGGATAAAAATGGCAGTACCGTTGAGGGAATTCAGGCCGCCGGAGCGCGCGAAGCAAAACGCGCCCGAGTTTAACGCAGCCGCGGCTCCCAACTTGTACGTTCCCATGCAATCCAACCAGCGCTTCGCAGACGGCACGCCGGTCAATTCGCTCATGGTGAAAACGAGGGGCGAAATCATCAAAGACTGGTTTGGTGAAAAGTGGAAGGAAGGGTCTATCGGGACTGTGTACAAAGCATGGCTCTACTGCGTCGTTTCGCTCATAGCAGTGCTGTTCTTTTACGGAATCAACTTGTGGATTGCCGCGTTCTTCGCTTACCTAACGGGGTATTTCTGGAGCCAGCTTTTGCTGAACTACGCGTGGAGCGTAGAGTGGTTCAAGGGAAAAGCGTGCATTTCAACGAAATAAGGTGTGAAAAATGGCTGAGGAACAAAAGGAAATGAAGGAAAACGTGCTCGGCATGCCCGTAGCCGCGCCTTTGCAGCCCGCGCAACCGCCGGGGCAGGTGGGCATTTACGGTACCGTAGCCGAAGCCAAACGCCCCTTGCTCGTAATGGGAACGCGTTACGCCTACATGATGGACCACTTGCCGGAATACAAGAAGTTCATCCGCTTTCGCGTCTACACCGTCCTCTCGCTAATCGTGGGAATATGGCTTTTGTTCAACCTGGCCATACTCGCCCTGCCGGCATTCTTCCTCGCAATGTATTACTTCCAGCTGACCAAATTGCAGAGGATGAGGACGGTCGACAACAAGAGGACCGT
>JAGVWL010000005.1 GCA_018304285.1 Microcaldota archaeon | reverse complement strand
TTGGCTTCGGAAAAAGGAAGGAGCTTGCGCAATTCCTTTTGGTTCATCCTGCCGTCGCTCTTGCGCAGCTCTTCAAGTATTTTCTGCTGCAAGTCGGTAAGGCCGGAATAAGCGGGCGGCTTGGCTGCCAACGCGCGGGGTGCTTTTTTGTGCACGTTGTTCTGCCTTGAAACGCCTTTGCGCAGCTTTCCGATTTCACCCACGGTTTTCCTCAATTCCCTGTGGAAGAAGAACAGCGCGCCCGCGACTATCGCGAAGAGCGCTGCGTAAACCAACCCCCAGTCGAACGGGGCTGCAGTAGTTTGCTGTGCGGGCGGAGCGGTGGCGTTGCTCCCCCCGTTTTCCAGACCGCTTTCTTCCGAAACGTTCGGAAAGCTTAACGGCGGGGATTCGAATCCC
The DNA here is from genome assembly GCA_018304285.1 of Microcaldota archaeon. Lineage (GTDB taxonomy): Archaea > Micrarchaeota > Micrarchaeia > Norongarragalinales > Norongarragalinaceae > UBA10210. The sequence goes on along the minus strand of JAGVWL010000005.1, from coordinate 5,801 downwards.
AAGACCACCAGATCCACGTTGAAAACGCCGTCGGAAATTATTGCGACCGCCTCCGAAACGCTCTTGTTCCCCGCCCTGGCGGTGAGTAAGAAAAACCCTCGCGGCACTTCGAAAGAGAAAGAGCCGTTTTGAGCTACGAACGTTTGCACGGGCGTGGTGTTGATTTGCACTATCGCTTGCGCGGGCTGCAAGTGCGAATCGAAAACCGTTCCCTTAAGCGTGGCCGCGAAAGCGCCTTGCGCGATTAAGAGCAGTGCAACGAAAAGGAAGAATTTCTTCATGCTATTTTTACCCCCCTCGGTTTTTTTAAGTGATGCTAACGCTCAAGCTTGCGCTTGAACGCTCGCGGGAATAAAGCGTCGTAAAGCTTCAAACGGCAAAAAAAGGTTGGAAACGCCTTGTTTTGCCTTGCATAAAGCGCCGGAATGAAAGTATCTTTAAATACTCCCCGAAATTCAAGTGATTCCGCAAATTTGCGTGCGCATGCGTTTTTGCATTCGTGCGGGTTGCGGGAAAGAATCGCATTCGTGCGAGGTGGTCTGGAAATGGTTGGAAGAAATGCAGGTTCCCTTTCGAGGGTTTTGCTGTTCGGTTTCATTGCAATGGGTTTGCTTCCCGTTGCAGCTTATGCGGAGTCCGCCGAAAGGCCGAATCTCGTCGGGAACATGGGGATGGTCGTTTCCGCTTCCGGAGTACTTTCGGCCGACGCGGCTTCATCCAAAGGCATTGTTTCTGTTTTAGTTTGTGGCGGCAAGAAATTCGGCAGCGAACGGGCCGCAAAAGCAGCGGGTTTTGACGACAGCGATTGCGTCAAGGTAAGGGCCGTTGCAGCCAAACCGAGAACCGGTTCAAACTCCGGGTCCGGAAGTTCGGGCGTTCCGATGTACTGCACCCTTGAGTACGCGCCTGTCTCGTGCTCGAACGGAGTAACTTACTCCAACAAGTGTTTCGCCAGGCTGGCGGAAGCGGATGACTGCGACAGGATTGTCGTAAGCTCTGCAGTCCCGGCGACTGCTTCGGGTTCGGTTGCAATCGATGCTTCGACCAACGCGCTGGTAAAAGCGAAGTGGGCCAAGCAGATTACTGCGATCCAGGCGGTTCACGCGAAGTTCAAGGCTAAGACTGACGAGGCGGAACGCGAAATCAAGGTTGAATTGAAGGGCAAGTGCCGCACGCCTTCCGTTTCCTCGGACAGATACTACGCCTGCCTCAAGGCCGGGTTGAACGCGGCTGATGTAAAGGCATTCTGGCAGTTCAGCTTTGCGGCGCTTGTGGAAAAGTCGCAAGCGCTTTCCAAATACGGAGTTCCTCAAGCGGAGATAGACGCGTTCGTTTCGCTGGTCAAGGAAAAATCCTTGGCTTTTGAAGCTGCCGCGACCGTCGAGGAAAAGCGCAAGATAGTCAACGACTTGACTGCAGCGTGGAAGGAATTCCGCAAAACCGCGTACGCCTGGATGGTTCAGACTCGCGTTGACGCAGTGGCAACGAAAGTGCAAGCCGCTTTGCCCCAGCTGAAGGAAGTGAGCGTAAAGCTGCAGGCGAACGGCAAGAGAACTGTTGCCTTGGACAATGCCATTGCGAAGCTCGAGGAAAACCTTAAGGTGATGACTTCGGCCGACGCTACGGTGACGTTGCGCCAAAAGTGGGTTGCAGCAAGCCAGAGCGTGTTCATCATCAACCGCGTCAACCGCCTTATCAACGTGATAGTCAACGGCCAAACCGCTGCTGACATAGCGTTGCCTGCGGTGAGCGTGCCTGTCGAGGTCGAAATCGCCGAGGAAGCGTCTGAACGCGTTTCAGCCGAAGTCGCTGCTGCGACGCCCCTCGCTTCAGTAAGCGAGTCGGACGAGATCGAAGTGGAAGTCGAGATTGAAACCGAGAGTTCAACTCCCACGCAGGTTGCGGTCATAACTGCTTAGTAACAAAGCGGGGCCGCAACCCCCCCTCTTTTTTTTAAATAGCTTTTTCTCTCAGCGGCTGTTGTGGACGTTGCTTATCAAGTCCATGACGCTTACCGATTGGTTGAGATCTTCGTACTCGCGGATGCCCCCGACGTCGATCCAATAGTCGTCGAAAACGAATCCCTTGAGCTTTCTTTCCTTCACCAGTTTCGGCAGGACGTCGAAGGAAATTCCTCCCTTTGCAGGAAAATAGTCCAGAACGCGCTTGTCGAAAACGTAAATCGCCGCGTTCACCAAATGCTCGATAATGGGCTTTTCCTTGAATTCCACGACTTCAAGCCTGTCGTTTATGCTTGCAGTCCCGTATTGGAAAGGCATGCCCATGCGCTTGAGCCCTATTGTCGCAAGGGGCTTGTTCTTCAGGTGGAATTCGACGAGCCTGCGGTAATCCAAGTTTGTCAGGTGATCTCCCATTTCCACGAGAAAATGGTCTTCGCCCTTCAAAAGCTTGGCCGCGTTCTTGATGCTTCCCGCATCCCCCAGCTCTTCCTGCTCGATGCTGTACTGGATTTTGACTCCGAATTTCTTTCCATCGCCAAAATAATCCATGATCTGCTCGCGCAAATGCCCCACTGCAAGGATGATGTCGGTGAAGCCTTCGCTCTTGAAATGCCGGATGGTGTATTCGAGGATGGGCTTGCGCCCGAGCATGAGCATGGGCTTTGGAATCGAGTGCGTGTAAGGCCTCAACCTCGTTCCCTTTCCTCCGCAAACTATCAACGCTTTCATTACAATCCTCTCCCGAATTCCGCTTGTTTCCATTACTTTCCCGCGGTTTAAATCCCTCACGCAATGCCCTTGCTTTTTTCGAATTTCGCTTGCATTTCGCTGTCGTGGTGCGCTTCGACAAAGCGCACGGTCTTGCTGCTCGAGCGCATTACGAGCGAGTGCGTGCTTATTTGCCTTGCACTGAATTTCACTCCGTCCAGCAGAAAGCCTTCGGTTACGCCCGTCGCTGCGAAAAGCACTTCGCCCTTGGCGATTTCCTCCATCGCGTGCTTCTTTCCTTCGGTCAAACCCATTTTCTCGCCGCGCTTGCGCTCTTCGCCATTGCGGTATTTCAAACGCCCTTGAAAGTCCCCGCCAAGGCACTTCATTCCTGCGGCGGAAATCACTCCTTCCGGCGCTCCCCCTACGCCCAGCAGCAAATCAATGCCGTGCTGGGGCATTGCAGTCGCTAATGCCGCAGAAACGTCGCCGTCGGTTATGAGCCTTATTTTCGCCCCCACGGCGCGCACTTTCTTCATCAATTCCAAATGCCTGTCGCGGTCCATCATCGCAACCGTGATTTCGCTTTTTTTCCTGCCCAGCGCTTCGGCGACGATACGGATATTTTCTTCAGGCGCGTAATCCAAATCGATTTTTCCTTTGGCTTCGGGCCCGCAGGCTATCTTGTCCATGTACGTGTCCGGCGCGTGCAACAGCGCGCCTTTCTTGCCTGCCGCGAGAACGCTCAGCGCGTTCGCCCAGCCTTTAGCAACGAGATTCGTTCCCTCGAGAGGGTCGACTGCCAAATCGAACTCAGCCCCGTTTCCGTTTCCGACTTGCTCTCCAATGTAAAGCATGGGTGCCTCGTCCCTTTCTCCCTCGCCAATGACAATTCGTCCTTTGAAGTCTATGCTGTTAAGCCGCGCCCGCATGTGTTCGGTCGCCGCCTTGTCGGCAGCGTGGTTGTCGCCCGCGCCGATCCACCGTGCGCTTGCAATAGCCGCGTTTTCAGTCACGCGCACGAAATCCAGGGAGAGGTTTCTATCCATTTTTTTCGCCCTCCCACAAGTCGACGAATTCCTTGTAGTTCCGCGCAACCATTTCCACCGCCTGCTCGCGGGACAAGGTTTTTTCCTTGAATCCTTTTATTGCATCCCAGAATACGGTTCTCCCGACGGCAAAGCCTATGACGCCGGGGATTTTCGCGCCGACTTTCAGCCACTCGCGGACTTTATCCTTGTTCTCCCCCCTTCCGAGCGTGATTATTCCGGCAGTCCTGCCTTCCGCACGCACTTGCCTCACTAAAGCTTCGGCATCCTCTTTCTTGTCCACTCCTTCGAGCTTCCAGATTGCCGGGTCAATGCCGTGGTCCTGAATCATTTTGATTCCCTTGACCATGAGCTTCGGCCTTACTTCCGAGTCGAATCTTTCTTTTGCCCCGCCAACGCTTTGCAACTGTGCCGGAGTGGCAGCGACAATCAACTCGAACAAATAACCGACTCCGATAGAGCGCAGGAAGTTGCCCAATTCCTTCAGCCGCTTGAGCTGCCTTTCGTTCAAGGCGCTGTCTCCTTCAGCATTGAGCCTTACCAACACTTTAGCGTAATTGGGCATGACGTCTTGGATGTGTTTTTTCCAGTCGGGGTAATCGAATTGGAATTCTTCCTGCCCTGACTTTTCTACGGTTTGGGTGATGGTTATGCCGTTTTTCTTTGCGTCCCTCAATATTTCAAGCCCGAATTGCTCGTCGACGAGGATTCCGGTTTTTTCCTTGGGCACTCCCTGCTGCAGTGCAAGCTTGAAACCGTCGTATACTATCTGCTTGAGCTCTTTCACCGCAGCCGTTTCCTCCGGCGTAGGCGCGCGTCCCTTGATTCCGTAAAGTTTTTCCGTTATTGTTCCCCTGTGATCGAAGGGGAGGGTCAACATCTCTTCCTGCATTTTCCTTCACCTCAAAATGTAGTTTTTTGAATCGTCAATGCATCCATTTTCCGTAGTACACGTATCCCGACAGGCTTCCGTGCCCCGCCATTGCGGGCAGCGCGTTTTTCTCGAAACTTGCCCCGCCGAGAAACTTGAACACGCCCGGGTTGCACAACGCGACGCCGGCGTTTATCAAAAAGCCTTCGGCGCTCGAAGGCTTTTCCTCGAAGTCCGTTATTTTCGCCCCCGAGAGCTTTGCCACTCCGTATTTGCTCGGCTGCTTGCTCCACGTCAAGACGAGCGTGCAGTCTCCCTTCTGCGAGTTGTGGAACGCGAGCAAATCCTTTACCGACAGTTCTTCGCAGAACACGTCTGAGTAGCAAAGCAAAAACGGCTCTTTGAATTTTTCCTCGGTTTTTTTCAGTGCAGCCGCGGTTCCCTTGTTCTCGTCGAACGAGTACTCTATTTCCATTCCGTGTTTTGCCCCGTCCCCGTACTTTTCAGAGAGCCCCGAGCCCTTTCCAGCGGCTATCACGACTTGCGCGATGCCGTTTTTCTTCAGCCACGCCAGCACCCGCTCCAAAAGAAATTTGTTTTTTCCCGCCAGAACGAGCGCCTTCCCGACGACCATTCCCTTGAGCGCGGTGCGAAGAAGGTAGGATATGGTCTGCGAGCGGTTTTTCAGCTCTTCCCCATCGACAAGCGCGTCAACTTTGCCCAGCAACTCCTTCTCTATCGTCAGGCTGATGCGCGATATCATTAAGTCCCACCAAAAGGAAAGTATTACTAAGTATTACCTTTTTAATTGTTTTCCTTCCTTAAGCATTTGCTGGATTTTTAAGCGGGAGCGTTTTGGTATTTGTAGTGGTTGTATGGTTTCCCACGGGATTTTTGGAGGTTACGACGTTCGCGGGGTTTACGGGGAAAGCCTTACCGAGCGCGAGGCGCTGCGTTTGGGAAAGGCGTTCGGGACATTCGTCGCCAAGGAATGCGGTGCAGGAAAAAAGCGTTCTCCGCGCATCGCTTGCGGCAGGGACAACCGCCCTTCATCGCCCTCGCTTTTTTTGGCCTTTGCAGAGGGCATGCGCTCGACCGGCTGCGTTGTCTTTGATTTGGGCGTAGTCCCATCGCCGGTCGCTTATTTCGGAGCTTTTGCTTTGCAAACAGACGGGGCTGCTGTTGTTACCGCTTCCCACAACCCGCCGAAGT
>JAGVWL010000004.1 GCA_018304285.1 Microcaldota archaeon | reverse complement strand
CCCAGCCAAACTTATTTAAAAACTAAAAGCACCTATTTTCTAGCCTAAGTGAGTGGGGGCTGTGCTGGAAAAATGAACCCGTTGTCGAAGTTTTACTTTGCTATCGAAGACCGCTACTACGCGTTTTGCGACTGGCTGGACAAAAGCGGAATCAAGGTTTACGACTTTTTCGTCAACCCCATAGAAAACCGCGGAGTCCCGTCATTCCCGTTCTTCATCCTGCTTTTGGCAATAATAATAGGAGGAATCGCTTTCGCCCTCTCGGGCGCGCAAATCCAGCTTCCCTTCGGCAACACGATTGCAACGGACGTCACGGTTTTGAGCGGTTCCAACGAACCCCTGTCAGGAGCTAAAGTCACGCTCACGCTCGACGACGGAACGGAATTCACGGAAATAACCAAGAACGGCATAGCCCATTTCGAAGGCCTGCCCAAAGACGCTACGGCGCAGTTGAAAGTCCAGCATCCTTCCGGAAAGTACGAAAAGAAAATCGTTTTGACGGGCGCGAAAGTAATCGCCATGCTCTCGCCAACCAAAAAAACTTTCAAGGCAGTGGTGGCCACTAACGACGGCAACCCCGTGCCCGATGCACTCATAACTTTCTCGGACCCGGACACCGGCGGGTTGCAGCAATACAATACCGATGCGTTGGGAGAAGCAGAAATAATTTATTCCACTGAAAGCGCGATTTTCCGCATGCGCGTTTCCGCTGACGGCTTCCAGACGGAATCGAAAAACTGCATTCCCTCGCAGAGAGAATGCTTGATTCCACTCAAAGCCGCGAGCGTGAAACAGGAAGTCAAGGGAAGCGTTGCCGCCACCGCCAAAGACGAGCAGGGCAATCCGATTGCCGACGCGTTCGTTTCGCTATATAATGCAGACGGTTACTCCCAGCCCATTACGGGCGGTTATACCGACGAGCAGGGCACCGCATTCTTCCAGGAAAGCGTGGCCGTCGGAACCAACGTTTACGTCAATGTCGAGCACGACGACTTCGCGCCTTACAGGGGAGCCGAAAAGAACGACATCCAGTCGGTGCGCGGCGACAGGAACACCGAATTCGCCGTGGCGCTGAAAAAGAAAACCGCAGGCATCCTGCCCGTCGACTACTCGACAGTAGGAGTGCAGGTGGTGGACGAGTCGGGCAACGCGATTGAAAACGCGCAAGTGAAACTGTTTTTGTTTGAAAAGCCATTCAAGGTTTTGGACGACGGAACGACCGACGCTTCGGGCGCAATAGAATTCGAAGTTTCCAAATCGCAAAACTTTTACGCCACCGCCTTCGCCGACGGCTTCCTTCCGAAAGCAAGCAGGCAATTGCGTGCTGGCGACGTTACTAAAATAACCCTCTCGCAAGCCGTTTCAGGAAACAACGGCGATTTGGAAGTTACGGTGCGCAACGCCGACAACGAGATTGTTGCAGGCGCAAGCGTAGAATTGATTTCGCAAGACGGGTTCAACCTCGGATACCCGCCTGCCGAGAGTGGCAGCGACGGAATCGCGGCATTCACCGAAGTCGAGTCTGACGCGCTCATAAGGGCGCACGCAGTCCACGGCTCGCAAAGCGGCGACAGCGACGTTTTCAGCGTGCAGGCAGGCGAAACGGCTAGCGCGCAAGTCGCTTTGGACAGGAATTTCGCTTTGATTCTCGCCCGCGCGCAGGATTATTCGCAATCGCAGCAGGCTTTCGTCACGAACGCGACCATAACGGCGCACTACAAGGAACAGGCGATAGCGTCTTGCAAAACGCCCGAGAACGGCTCGTACTGCAACATTACCGTTTATGCAAACGTGCCGGTCGTATTGAAAGCGCAGGCAAGCGGCTTTGCCGAAACGCAAACCGAACAGCTCACGCTTTCCACAGGCCAGGCGCTCAGCAAAACGATTCTCTTGCTTCCCTCCAACCTTGCGGCCGACTTGCAAGTGCTCAACTTTGCATTGTATAAAATGGATTCCACCGGAAGCGTGGTGCTTGACGCAGACCACCCTGCCACCGAATTGGAAAGGGGAGGGTGGTACGAAGCTTCGCTCACCGTGAGCTTCCCGCAAGCGCAGAAAACCGGGTTTTACTTGCGTGCCGGCGACAATCCCAACACGGCGGACGAAAAAGCGTTCATAGCATCGTTCGACCTGCCCCCGCAGGAAGATAATGCCGAAGTGGATTTCGGAACCACGTTCAATCCCGACAACACTTGCATCCAGGAATCTCAGCAGCAAGGCGGCAGCGAAAAGAAGTGGGTTTCAATAGCGTATCCGGCGGGAAAAGTCGGGGTGAAAACCCTTGCAGCTAAAATACGCATTCGCCCTACCGCAATAACAAACGAAAAAATCGATTTCCACTACCGAGCTTTCGCCGTGAAAAACGGATTGTGGGCGAGAGTGCCTGAAGACGTGGACCTCGGGACAAAAGAAAACGTTCCTTCGAAAGAAAGCTGTTTCGCTGCAACAACGCAAGCCGAATTTCCAGTCGGCCAAGGATTCCAAAAGTGCACCGGCAAAGGATGCATTACCCTTGCGTTGAAGAGCGGCAACACTACTACCTCGCGGTTTTTGAGCGTCGAGTTCGGGACGCAAGTCCTGCTTGAAGCGAAAGTCAAAAGCTTTGCGCCCGATTCGATTGAAAACCCCATAGTCCGCTTTTCCACCGCATCGCCGAAGCTGGAGATCGAACGGCAATTGCACCAGCCCGAACTAACCGACGGGGAAGCAATTGTTTCCACGGCAGCAAACGCACGCGCTCCCGGCAACTACATGCCCGTGAAAGCCGAGTTTGCGGACGACAACGGATTGATTGCATCAGCAGATGCGGTGCTCGAGTTTACAGGAACAGGACAGGTTATTATTACTGTAACGCCGCAAATGGTCGAAGCCAACCTTCCGCCCGGAGACCCCGAGTTCCAGCCCATCCGCGCCACGGTTCTCACGGCTCAAGGAAGGCCAGTCGAGAATGCGGTTGTTTCGATTGAAGAAAGCGGCGAAACCCACCCGTTCTTGGGATTCCCCAACGGCGGGAACAGCATTACGGGAACGGGACAGCAGGACGCGGGAAAGAATGGAGTTTACGCTTTCAAAAACGTTTACCCCAAGACCATCGGAACTTTCGTTGTAGCGGCTGATGCGGGAAGCGAATTTGCGAAAGCGCAGTCGCGCGAAGTGCAAGTCGTTGCGTCGAATTTCTTGAGCGTCGACCCGACTGATGTTTTCATCACAGGCTCGAATGCCTGCACTAGCGGAGTCCGCCTGGTTTTAAGCAAAAACATTCCAGTGCAAGCGCAAGTGTACTACCAAGTTTCCGGCGGGTCTAACGAAAGCCAGTGCGTCGAAGTGTTGCAGCCGCCCCAATCGCCTTTCGCCATGAAGAAAGGAAAGGCCGGCGTGCCTGAAACAACGCAAGTCATCGTAAAACCCATTCTCAATGCCGACTGCAGCCTCGCGTTCAACAGCGTCCTGCAGGGAAGCGGGTCCGCGGGATTCGCGCAAACAAACTTCGTCGTGGATTGCAGCAACCTCGAAGCCACGCCTACACCTACGCCCACGCCAAGCGCCTGCTCGCAAAGCAATTGCGCCGCTTGCAGCGAAACGCAGTGCATCAACCTGCAAAACCAAGGGTTCTGCAAAACCGTTTACGCCAACGCCAACCAAGTCAGCACCGTGATTTCGGTGGAGGACATAGGCGGCAGGAAGTTTACCCCGCAAAACCTCGTCATCACCAAAAGCCAGGCTTTGCAACGGATTACATGGAAGAACAATGGAGTGGAAGACCACACTATCGTTGTAGTGGGAATGGAAAGCACGATACCTGAAAGCCGGATAAAGCCAGGGGAATCTTTTGCAGTTGTAGGCAACACACAATGGAAGGAAGGCGTTACCGAATATTACGACAAGCTCCATCCCGAAGTCAAAGGAACCATAACGATAATAGCCGATTCAACTGGAGGAAAGCAATTCCTCCGCTGCGAGCAAAAGACGGTCACGCCTCCGTCGAACAAGACCACCGACTTCTGCTCTGCGCAATTAGTCGACCTCGGCTCCTTGTTCGCATCCCGCCTCGGCTACACGAGCGCACAACGCATTTTCAACCCCTCGCGCAACGACCGCGCGCTCGCCGCAAGCGCTACCAACAAGATAGTGCGCGTTCCTTACCCTCCGTACTTCCAGGCTTACGGCTCTTACTACAGCGAGGAAGACAAGGAAGGATGCAAGGAAGCGCAAGGCGGCTTGAATTGCGAAAAGAAAATCTCTCCGCTCGTCCCAAGCAACGGCCTCGCCATTTCATTCAAAAACGCGTTGGGCGTTGACACGCGCATCGCAACCAACCGCGACAACTCCACATGTTTCAGCGTAAAGAAAATCGAAAACACGGGATTGGCGAAAGCCGGAAGCATCCTCCAAAGCACTATAACCGACGCATTCGGCCTCCCGGGAACGCAATACGCCACCATAGTCGTAATGTTCGAGCCCGACAAGCCAGGATGCGTTTCTTACGCGCACAATTTCACTAGCGGCGAAACGCAAATCATTCCCAAGAACGGGTTGAATGAATTCAAGCTCACGCTCGAAGACACGCGGCAGCCGGGAGTCCGCTATACGGTTTCCTTGAAAATCGAGGGAACAAATTCCAAATTCGCTTTGGCAAGCGCCCCGCGGTTGCAAGAAACGATTTTGAACTCGCTTTACACACGCACAGCCAACCCCGTCGAGCCGTTCGTTGTTGCAAACAACCTGCAGTTCGGGCAAGTGAAAATCGGAAGCTCATCCGTCAACGCGAAAAGCGCGGACGGAATGGCGCTCGGATTCGACAGCAAAGGCTACGGCTTCAAAATTGCAGAATCTACGCAAGCTAAAAACGTCACGCTCAAGGCCGATGCCGTGGAAGCAAACGCGCCTTTCGACGTAATCGGCAACTCCAAGCCGCTTGATGAAAAAACTCCTGAAGGCTCGTGCACTGGCAAAGACTTTTGCTTTGCGGGCGACGAGAAAGCGCTCGAAAGCGATTTGAAAGCGCAAGTAGGCGAAGATTTCAACAAGATTCTCCGCAACATGGATTCCGTCTCGTTCACGCAAGCGTACGATTACGACAAGCAAATGCTCGAGCTTGCAATGACTTCAGCGCTGCAGGATTACTTTACGGGACTCGCGTCTTACGCTGCGTGCAAAACGCTCGGCCGCGACCCCGTCAACGATTTGGTTCAGCGCTGCCAGGCATCGCGCTTCACGCCACAACAGCCGTCTTTGAACATGGGCGACGCGTTCTCGAGCGGCTTCCTCGCTGCAACTTGCGATTCGGAAGTCTTGAATCTCGCTAGGGGAGCAGCGCAAGGCGCAGTGGGAGTGCAGGGCGGCTACATGCAGGTTCTCGCGCGCAGGCTCGTGTCGCAATACATTTCGCCGGGCCAAGCGCCGGTGCAAATAAACCAAAAAATCTTCCGCTCTCTCGACACTTACGTCAACGTTCCCGTTAAAATCGCCGGAGAAAACGGCGGCTTCGTGATTTACTCGTTCAAGCCCAGCAAGAACGTGGGATTGTCTTACGGAAGCGTGGTTCCCGACGACGTTCTGCTTTCAAGCCAGGGCTTCGGACAGCCGTGCACCGTCGGAATTCAAAACACTTGCCCGTACCCGATGGAATGCAGGCCTTCCGCGTACGGAAGCCAGCTTGGAATCCAACAAGGCTTTGGAGGGTTAGGAGGAACCGGCTCGTTCGGAACGCAAGGCGCGGGCGTCATGCCCCAACAGTGGCAAGGGCTGCAAGGGCAGTGCGTCAGCGGCGCGTCGTATTACACGCCATACCCGTCGTTCAAGCCCGTCGACCAGACTTCGCAAGGAAACGCTTTCGCGGCAAGCGGAATTCCGTTCTTGCAGTCGCAAGCACAGCGCGCCAAGCTGGCGGGAGACGATGCAAAGCCCAACTTGTTCTCCATGAACAAGTACGGGTTCGAAGCAAGCGTGGACAACGCGGGATTCGAATCGCTGCAAAGCGTGGCGGACGCCTCAACGCAAACGTGGCTCAAACAATTCGTGTTCACTCAAGGCACTGAAGGGAATAACGCCGCGTGGGAAAAACTGATTTCCGACGCGATCAAGACGCAAGCCGGCTTCGACGAGAAAACGGTGAAAGTGGTTTTCACCACTGGCGAAGGCAACAGCATTTCCATCCGCGCCATAGCGCCGCAAGCGCCGGAACAAAACGGGCAGTCCGGTTCTTCGACAACCGTAACCCAACCGCCCACGCAAACGACGTCCACGCAAACCACGCCGCAAGGTTACGAAAGCTTTGCATACCCGTCGCAAGAACTACCGCCAAGCGAATTCACTAAAGAATCTAAGGATGCTAAAACGGCTACAACGCCCACGTACGAAGTGACCGTAACCCTGAACACGAACGACTTCGTTGAGCAGAAGCCCACAGTGGTGGCTGCATACCAAGCCGACGCGGCTGCAAGGGCGACTTCGCTCGCTGCGGTGCTTACGTATTTGCTTGACGAGAGCGTGAAGCTCGAAGGATGCACGCTCACTTCGGTAACGGCAACCGACATAACGGCAATTCCCGACACTTGCACTTTAGCCAAGCAAAAGCCCCCCGAGGAAAAGAAAACCGAAGGCGAGGTTAAAACTGAAGGTGCGAAGAAATGGATTGCGAAAAGGCTGGACAGCAATGCTCAAGTGTTCACCATGGCCCAGGTTGAAGGGCAGGACAAGATGGAAGCGGTTTGGAGCAAAAACTATGTTGAAACCGTGCTCAACAACCTCGAGGGATTCAAATCGCCTGCGTTCGTTTCCACCACCGTTGCGACAATAGACTCGCAAAGGGAATCGCCTCCGCTGTGCAGTTCGAACAACATTTTCTCGACGGTCTTGGGCGACAGCGTAGTCACTTTCTACGGAATACAGAAATCGTCAAGCCAGAAGTCGGGCGAATTCGAGAGCATCGAGAAACTCAAGGCAAGCGAAAAACAGGTTTTCGACGTCACGCCCAAGAACGTGTATTACTTTAAAGCGTACTACAAAGAGGCTGCAGGCCAGGCGAAATACGACTGCTATTTGGTTTACGAGGAAGGGACTAAAGTGATACTCACTCCGTCAGGCGGTTCCACGCAACAAGGCACGACCGTGCAAAAACCGCTATCCCCGGCGCAAACCAAAACTCCGCCCAAGGCGAACGTCAAGCCGCCGTACAAAACAACGAAGCCTACGTGCACCCAAGCGCGCACTGGTTACACTTGCAACAACAAAATAAACTGCGATACCAGCAAGCAGATACTAACCGGTTATTGCCCAGAAGATGAAAACATAGTCTGCTGCAAACCGAAAACAACTCCGTCAGCCTCGTGCAAAGCCAAAGGAGGAGTTTGCATGTCTCCATGCTCAACAGAAACAATTCCTGGAGATAATTTGTGTCCAACAAGAGGCGCCCTTGTGTCGGTTTGCTGCAAGTTAAAAACACTCCAATCTGGGCAAACGTGTTCGGACATCACAGTAAACGGCTGTTCATCGTATAACGGTTGCACGGTAAAGAATTTGCCGGTATATAGTGAAACTAAAGGCTCTTGCACCTTAGGCTATCATTCAGCGGACTGCATCGGCAAACTGCAAAACCAATGTAAAACGACCACCGGTTGCGTTTGGATGCCGGAAGTAGAATCTACGAAGCCGCAGTGCACTAGATCTTGAATTCATAATGGGTGAAAATCTATGGTTGGCTTGAAAATAATTGTCGCGGTGGTTTTCGCATCACTGATTTTCGCAGGTTGCTTGACCAACACGGCGGAGAAACCAACTCCCTCGCCCAGCGAAACGCCGCAGCCTACGCTCGAAATCCAACCGCAAGCGCCGTCCGAACTCGCCGGCTTCGTTGAAACCGCTGAAGAATTCGACAGCCTCAAAGCTCAAGAAGGCCTGGCGCCGCAAGACTTGCTCCTGCTCGACGCAAACCAAGAATACATCGTGTACTTGGATTCAGTCAGCGAAACTTCCGAAAGCGAGTTGGACTGCGGCAACGCCGACGCACACCAAAATTCCCTCGACCAGCTTCAAGCTTCAATCGACAAAGGAATCGAAGCCCTCGCACTTATGCAAGACGAAAGCCAAGCGCAATACTGGAGCGCGTATTTTGATTCAATGCAAGGGCAGAAAGACGCTTTCGAATCCGACTTATACGAACTCTGCACTGCCGAAAACACTTCCGCCTGAACGCCCCCTTGCTAAACGCTTTTTTCGCTCAACGCGCGGCGGGTTTGAAAAACATATAAAAGCGCTTTTCACCTCTATTTCTTCATGCTCGAAGGGCTTAGGGAATGGTGGGAAAACTTTTCCTACTCGCTCGAAGAAAAAGGGATTCCCGCGTGGGTTATTCCGCTCGCTTTACTCGTGCTTTTAGCGGCAGGCTATTTGTATTTGTTCCCCTCGCAGCAGACCGCGAGCGTGAGCGTCAGCGTGTTTTCGCCCGCAAACGACCCGATTTCAGGCGCGAGCGTAACCCTCGAAGGAAACGGCGTAAGCAAAACCGTTGCAACAAACGCGAACGGCGAGGCTTTATTTCAAAACATTCCCCCAGGCAACTATGACGGAACGGTTTCATCGGCCCAATTCGTTTTTCCCGACGCCGGAAGCTTCACCGCAAGCGCTGCTGCGGGAGAAACCGCGCGGCAAACGCTCTACTCCCAGCTTTCGCAAGCCAAGAAAGTTTCCCTCAGCGCCAGCGTGGACGGGCCGGAAGCCGCAAGAATCCAGCTTTACGATTCCTACGGCAACCTCGTTGACGAAAGGCTGGGAAAAACCGCGTTCTTCTCTGTGGACCCCAACGCGCAATATACCATCAAAGCTAATGCGGACGGGTTTACCGGCGAAAGCAAGGACATAAGCGTGGGCTCGAGCGACGTTCCCGAACAAAAAATAACGCTTTTGGAGTCCGGCGAAGAAAAGAAAGGGATCTTGTACGTGGGCGTGTTTGACGACGTGGGAGTGGAAGGCAATCCCATTCAAGGCGCGAACGTCACCGCATTCGACTCCGCCACAAACTCGCGATTGTTCTCGCTGGAAACGGGCGAGGCCGGCACGATAGAACCGCAAAAACTGGCGCTGGGAAGGCAAATCACGATTGTCTTGCAGGCGGAAGGCTTTGCCCCGCAAACCAAAACCGAAGCTGTTGCAGCGGAAAGCGAAGTGAAATTCCGGCTGATTGCGAGCGTCGAACCCAAAGGGTTTTTCCTTCGTGCGGCGGATGAAAAAGGCAACCCAGTTGCAGGCGCGCTGGTGCAGCTGCTTTCCGGCGAAAGCGTTGTGGGAGAACAAACTTCGGCTTCCGATGGCACTGCCGACTTTCCCGGCGTTGAAAAATCCAAGACTTACTCCGCACTGGCGTTCAAAACAGGCTTTCTCCCCGTATTCAAGCAACGCGTTTCCTCCGGCGAACAATTGAAAGTTGAAACGGCAGGAGAAGAGAATTCCGCGATGCTTACGGTGAAAGTCGTAGATTCGAAAGGCCAGCAGATTCCGAACGCGTTCGTGATTTTGCAGGATGAAAGCGGAAAGCCCATCGGCTTTCCGGCGAGGGAAACGGGCGTTGACGGAGTGCAAGCGTGGGAAAACACGCCTGTGCGCAAGATGATTGCGGTCGCCAGCAAAGACGGGCGGCTGGGCAAAAGCAGGGCGTTCATAGCCAAAAACGGCACTGAAATCCAAATCACTCTCCCGCCCACGCAAGGAACGGTTCTCGCGGTCGCGTCAGACCAATTCACGCTGCAGCCGATTCGCAATGCGGTGGTGAGCCTGGTTTCAGAAGACGGCAGCGCCGCAAAATGCACCACCGGCTCGAAGGGAGAATGCACTGCAAAAATACTCGAAGGAAAGGTTACGGCGAGCGTAAGCGCAAGCGGGTTCGAAGAATTCCAGTCCAGCGAATTCCAAGTCTTGCCCGGCGCGCAGGCTAAACAGGAGTTTCACTTGGTTTCCTCCGGCGCAGCGCAGGCGGGGCTTTACTTCCAAGGCATTTTCGACTTGCAAGGCAACCGCGTCAAAACCCTTTCGCCATTCTCGACGTACAACGTGAAATATTCGCTCGCTTCTGGCGGGCTTGAGTTCACGCAGGCGAATGCGCACGTGCGCATCGGCGCTCAAGATGAACCGCTCGAAAGCCTGCCCGCAATCATAACCAACTACAAGAATGCGGGCGGAATAGTGCAAAAAGGAATCGACTATTCCCAATCGACAACGTTCATTCCGGCAACGCAAACGCGCGGCGGGCAGAACAAGGTTTTAATCGCGCCCAACGCATTCGTCCCCGCCAACATCGTCATTCAAGCGGGGGATTCGGTAAGCTGGGTTTCGCAAGATTCAAGCAGCCAGCATTCCATACGAGCGGATGACGAGAGCTTCAGTTCCCCGCAATTGAACAGCGGCGCTTCATTCTCCCGCACGTTCAACCAAGAAGGGGTTTTCTATTACTCTGACGGCCTCAAACCATCCGTTCGCGCGAGCATTACGGTCGTGGCAAAACAAAAGGCTTCAGGCGCGCAAACGCAGGTAAAGGGAGTCAAATGGGTTGATTACTCGTTCCCGCAGTTTAAAGGCACGAAGGAAATCTCGATTCAAATCAAGACCGTAGCGTCTTCAGGCGGCTTTTCCTTGGAACACAGGAGCGCGCTGGCGTTGCCTGGCGGAACGCTCCGCAAGCCGGAAGATGCGCAAGCGGGGGCGGGAAAAAGCGAGCTGCTGGCGGAAACCTTGCAAAGCGGGCTTTTCGAGATTTCAACGCAAGGCAATTGCGACAAAAACCTTTGCGTGCAATACTGGTTCGACAACGGAAAACAATCGTTCGAAGCTCCCTACGCGCAGGAATTCAAAATGCATTTGCGCGTTTACTCCGGCGACTCTCCGCAAGAAATCACGCTCGCAGGGGACAGCGCGCTTGAAATAAAAGCGCTCGAGCCTGCCAAGGGCAATAGCGAAACTGCAAGCGTGCAATCCAACTCAGCCACCCTCGCTGTGCAAACGCAGGGAGGCGCTGGCGATGCGGTTGCAGCCATACTACCACGAAAACTTGCTTCCGACGCAACGCTCAAGCTAAAGGCAGGCACGCTCGAGAAAACCATCCGCCTGCGCGTCGTAGCGAAGGAAAAGCTTTCCTTTATTGAAACGCACTCGCCGCAAGACCTTACGGCGTTAGAGCAAACCAAGCTTGCATTCAAAGTGAAAGACTCTGCAGGCTTTCCCGTCGACAACGCTGCAGTCTCATTCAACGGAATCCAGTTCAGCGAAACCAAGGAAGAAGGGACTTACGAAGCGACGATAACACCCGATTTCGTGGGCGAAGGGGAAGTGCAAATCGCCAAGGAAGGCTTTGAAAGCTTCAAGGGCGCAGTGCGCGTGAAAACACCCGACGCGCTAGTGAGAATCACGCCCAACGCAATCCAAACCGCTTTCACGCAACCCGCGTCGGTAACCCTCGAATTGGAAAACCTGCTGAAAAATGAGGTGACTGTCGAAAGCGCGGTAATAGAGCCGTTCGACGATACGGCGTACACTGCGTTTGAAATAACGCCTGTGGAAAAGAAAAGCACTGCGCTGCTCTTTGCTGCTACGCCGCCCGCACCCGTGTTGAAGGCAAGCGAAAGGAAGGACTTTACCCTCGGCATCAGCCTCAAGCAAGGCGTGCTTCCCTTCGCTTCACGCCCAACGCGATTGCGCGAAACCATCAAAGGCTACGCGGTTTTCGTTTTCAACGTCGGCGGGTTTTTGAAGGAACAGCGCATTCCCCTGCAAATCGAAACCGACTTCCAGCAAAAAACCCTCGACGAACTGTGGAGCATCGAAACGCCGGAAGCCAGCTTTTCCTTGAGCTTGGACAAGCCCAGCGAAGAAAAGAAAGTGCGCATTGCAAGCGAATCTCCTTTGCCCCTGCTCATCGGCTTTGACTTGAAAGAACAAGGGTTGAGCGCAAACCCGGCCAGCCTCATTATCGAGCCCAACGGCTTGGGCGAAGTTACGCTGACGAAAGCGATCACTCC
>JAGVWL010000040.1 GCA_018304285.1 Microcaldota archaeon | reverse complement strand
TGGAAATGGATTAAGAAACGAAGAAAACGCTTGAAGAGAAAGCAGAAGCGCAGGATCGGCGAACTTTAAGGCTAACGTTCTACGTACCTGCCCCTTTGTTTTATTTCTCGAAAGCGCGCGAGAACCGCGCGCGGGTTTTTCTTTCGCTTAGCGTAAGCCTTGAGAAAAACCGCAAACTCCTGCGGTGCAACGGTTTTCTCGAACAAGACCAGGTCGGTCGCGAAATCCTCGACGCTTTGCGTGAACGAGGAAAGCCCGAAGTCGATTATTTTAGCTTTACCGCCTTCGACGAGGATGTTGCTTGTCGTAAAATCGCCGTGCGCCACTCCAGCGTCGTGCATCAGCGCAAGCTGCTTCCCGATTTCGCCTAGGATGGCGTTCGACAGCCTGGCGTTTTTTGCGGCAACTCCCTTTTCGAGCGAAAAAACGATTTGCGTGCCTTTAGCGTCGATAAAGCGCGGGGCGCTCACGCCTTTTTCGTTCAGCCGTTGCAGCACGCGCTCTTCCCTGCGCGTGCGGCTTTTGCGCAGCCGCGCGTCCAACAAAGGATGGCGGTATTTCTTTTGCAGCCGCTTTTTGGTTACGACGCGCTTTCCTTTTAGGGTTGTGAGGTATAGCGTCGCTTCAGCCCCGCGGCCGATGGTTTTCATGCGTTTTTCCCTATTCGCGCGCCAGCTCGTGCAAAACGTCTTGCGCCTGCAGCGGCCCTTCTCGAACTACAATCGGCATTTTGTCGCGCATGTCGATTATCGTGGAAGGGCGGATTGGCGGCAAATTGCCACCGTCAACCATGAGCTCCACGTTGCCGTTGAACGTGCTTTTGATTTCGTCA
Organism: Microcaldota archaeon; assembly: GCA_018304285.1. GTDB lineage: Archaea > Micrarchaeota > Micrarchaeia > Norongarragalinales > Norongarragalinaceae > UBA10210. The sequence continues at coordinate 9,915 of JAGVWL010000040.1, read as the reverse complement.
AAGCGGTAGATGGGCGTCTTGCCGGACAGGTTGGCTGAAGTTGCGACGAGCGGAACGCCCGCTTCCTGTGCAATCAAGCGCGTGAATTCCTTGCTTGAAATGCGGAATGCGACGCCTATTTCCTTGGGCCAAAATTCGTCGGAAAGCTTTCCGCCCTTCTTGTTCAAAACCAGGCTCAAAGGTCCTGGCATGAACGCCTTGATGAGTTTTCTGGCGTTTTCGTTCAGTTCGAAGTATTCTTCTGCCATGCGCTCGTCGCTGACGATGATCGGCAATGGCTTGTAAGCGCTTCTTTCCTTGGTTTCGTAAATGCGCTTGATCGCCTTTTCGTTCGTCGCGTCGCATCCTATGCCGTAACTCGTTTCGGTAGGAAAAGTGAAAATCCCGCCTTTGCTTATGACGTTGACGCACTGGTCGATGACCTTCGCCATCTTTTCCATATCGTGCTCTAGCTTGAGTATTTTAGTCTGCATTTTTTGCCCACCTTTAGAGAAATTCGTTTGAAAGGGAATTAAATACCTTGCTTTCAAGCCCAGGTTATTTCCTGGGCTTCGGGGCGCATTTTCTGGACGGGCTGCAGCCCTTCGGGAAAACGCGTTTTCCCCGCACCGAGCATTTTCACTCCGACGAGCGCGATCATCGCGCCGTTGTCCCTGTTGTACCCGTCTGCAGGAGAGCCGAACCACACTTTGTTTTCCTTCGCCATTTCCGAAAGCATTTGCTTCAACCGCGTGTTGCAAGCAACGCCACCGCACGCCAAAACTTCTTTTTTCTGCGAGTGGAGCAGCGCACGTTCTGTCGCTTCGGTGAGAAGCGCGAAAACCGTTTCCTGCACGGAAAAGCAGACGTCCTCCAGCCTCAGTTCCCTTCGCTCGACTTTGGGCTTGAAGTTGCGGATGCAGTGGGTAAGCAGGCCTGTGAAGCTGACGTTCATTCCCTTGATGGTGTAAGGCATTTCAACGAGGTTTTTTCCTTTAGCGGCGGAATGCATCACGTCGACTGCGCTGTCCAAGCCGAATTCGCGCGCGAAAACGTCCAGGAAATTCCCCACTCCCATGTCCAGCGTTTCGCCCAAAACGCGGTAGCGTTTTTCTTTTTCGTCCAAAATAAGGATTTGCGTGTTGCCGCCGGAAACGTAAAGCACGAGCGGGTCGCGCAATCCGCACTCCCACTTTCCCACTTCGATGTGCGCAATGCCGTGGTGTACGGGCAAAAGCGGGGTTTGCAACAGCCCCGCAAGCGCCTTCGCTCCCACGAAACCCACGCGGAGAGAGTGCCCCATTCCCGGCCCTTGGGAAAACGCGATTGCGTTCAAATCGTGCATTCCTTTTCCCGCTTGCTTCAATGCGCTTTCGACGGTTTTCTTGAACACGCGCGAGTGGTGTTCGGCAAGAAGCCGGGGGATGAAGCCTTTTTTCGTGTGGGGGGCTTTGTCCACCGCATTCGCAAGTATTTCGATGTTTTTGCCGTCGCCTTGGGCAACGCCTGCGCTGAGCGTGTGCGCAGTGCTTTCAATTCCCAAAACAATGCGTTTCAATCAAGCCACCCACAAGACAGCTATTATCGCGAGGGAATTGTATAACGCGTGGGAAAGAATCACTGGATAGATATTCTTGTTTTTTTGCACGTACAGCCCGAACAGCACTCCCACGCTCAAGGCTGCGAGTATTTCGGAAACGCTGCCGTAGCCGTAGTGGAACATTGCAAACAACACCGCCTGCGGAACTACGCCGATGCGCTTGAGCAAATACCCGCGGAAAAGCAGTTCTTCTCCTATTGGGCCAAGCGCTATTGCACCGAGCAAGAGCGTTAACGGCTGTTGGGCTGAAATGACGCGGACTATAATTTCGTTGTCCAAAAGCCCGAGCGCCTGCAGGATGAATCCCTGCAATATGAGGATGAAGAAAATTGCGGCGGTAAGCTTGAGCCCTTCCAGAATCGTTTTGCGCAAGTCGATTTTCCTGTCGAGCAAAAGCTCTTTCTTGGAGTTCTTCCGCCTTTCAAGCTTGAGGAGGATGAAAGGTACCGCGAGTATTATCAAGCTCAAGGCTATGACTCGCCAATTGACTTCAATAATTGCTTCCGCGAGGGCGATGCCCGGAATGTTCTGGATGGCGGAAAGCAGGTTGAAGAGTTGCATGTTAAAAAGAAAAACGGGGGGGAATAGAAGCCTTATTGTTTTTCCATGTAACCGCATTTTCCGCACGAGAGCCTGTCCTTGTGCTCGGCGAGCTTGACGCCCGACCCGCACTTGGGGCAAAAGCGCCCGGCCTTGTAGGGCTTGAATTTCTTTTCCTTCTTTCCTTTTTCAGCAGCCATGAACACCCACTCTTTTTTTTTACTATGCTTTTGCTTCCCCGGCCTTGGGAGCGGCAAAACCCCTTTGCTTCCGCCATTCGGGCTCGAACGAGCCTGCCTTCTCGGCGGAAGCGTAAACGCGAGCTTTGACGGTCACGCTTTTCATGCCGAACTTCTGCTCGATTTTTTCTATGACCACTTCGCCGTGGAATTTCTTCTTGAGTTCTTCCAAAACCTGCTTTCTAGACATGGTTCCGCCGTGAGAATCGAATTCCGCGACGACTTCCTTGCGTTCGAAAAGCTTGTTTTCCTTTTCTTCAACAACGTTCATTCAAAACCACTTTCCCTTCATTTTATTTTCAAAGCGTATTTTCCCGGGGTCGTGGATTTCACGGCTTTTCCCACTTCCGAGTGTTCCGGGTCTAATATGATTATGTAGCCTTCGAAAGTCTTGGTCAAGTCCGTGCTTTGGTCTACGGGGCAAACGTCGCCCTGGACTATTTTCCTGCACTTCCTGCACGCTTTTTCCATTTTACCTTCAGCCTCTCCTTCTTTCCTTCCTTTCCTTGGGCTCGCGCCTTTTTTCCGACAGGCCTTCGGGCCTGCTTGTCAAAGCGATTTTGCTTGCGGCAATCGTGTCCTTCAAGCTCACCGTGGCGATTTTCGCCCTGATTTTGTCCCCCTTCTTCACGTTCTTCTTCGTTTCCCTCCCTACGAGGTTGCCTGTTTTCTTGTCGAAACTGAAGAAGTCGTTTGCAATTTGGGAAACGTGAATCAAGCCGTCGACGGGCCCGATGCGCACGAAAGCGCCGAACTCCACTATTTCGGTGACTTCGCCGTCAACGATTTCGTTGACTTCGGGAATGTAAACCATCGTGTCGAACTCGACGTCCAAATACGCCGCGCCGTCGCCCTGGAGCACGCGCCCCGAGCTTTTGATGCGCGCGTTGTCGACGCTGACGATTATGCCCAATTCCTTGCTTACAGTCCTCTCGAGCTGCTCGCGCAGCATGGAGAGCGCCGCTTCCTTCATTTTCATTCCGAACAAATTCGGCGGAATGCGGACTGTTTGTTCGATAGTAACGAGTTTATACACGAAACACACACCCCTAGACAAGCGTTAAAAACGAAAAACGAAAGTCGCTATAAAACTAGCTTGTTGTTTTTCAACGAAATAACTTGCACTCCAGCCTTTTTTAACCTTTTTTTCAAGTTAAAGTCGCGTGTTGAAACGACTCCCCTGTTGGCCTTCGCCCAGTCGAAAACAAGGTCGTCAGCCAACGTGCTGTTCGCCTTGATTTCGTCGAGGCTTTGCTGGAGCACGAAAAAGTCGACTTCCATGTAGGCGTCCTTGATTATGTTGACGAAATCCCATTTTTCGTCCAAAAACGCGAACAGCACGTTGGTGTCCACCAAAACCTTCATTCCATCACAAGCAACAATAGCGAAAAGTAAATTAAATTACTCTCTGCCTTTAATTACAGTGTATACTGCGAGAGCTCAAGCTTTCGCAAAAAGGCGAGTGCTCATGCACGAGCATTCGCGAGTTAGTGGGCCCGTAGCTCAGCTTGGCAGAGCGACTGGCTTTTAACCAGTCTGTCGAGGGTTCAAAGCCCGCTTTTTCTTTCGAAAAGAAAAAGCAGGCGCGCAAAAAGAAACAGTATCGTTTTTCTTTGGCGCGGTGCCATCGCACCTTTCTCCCGCGGAAGCAGCAATGCTTCCAAGGGCGCCGCAGGGCGAAAGTCCTGCGAGCGTTTCGCAAAAGAAAGGGGCAAGGCCGTGAAAGTCCCTCCGGGCCCGCTTTACAATTTTTCCAGCGTTTCCACGTTGATTTCGGAAAAATTGCTTATGACCAAATCCGCTTTTTTTAGCTCTTTTTTAGGGTGGGTGGTCGTTATGCCTATTACCTTCATTCCCGCGTTTTTGGCCGCTTGAATCCCCAAAAGCGCGTCTTCGAAAACAATGCATTCCTTTGGCTTGAAGCCCAGTTTTTTGCCGGCCTTCAAGTATACCTCCGGATTCGGTTTTCCTTTTTTCACGCTAGCTTCATCAAGAATTACCTTGAAGAATCTCCTCAAGCGTATTCTTCCGAGAATGAGTGAAACGTTTTCTGGGGGTGCCGAAGTTGCGACTGCGGTTTTGATTCCATGTTTTTCAAGTTCCTTCAAAAACGGCATTATTCCAGGGACGGGCTTGATGAATTTAGAATAGGCTTTTCGGTACAGCGATTCTTTTTCCGAAACGTACTTCTTAATCTCTTTTTTCGTCAGTTTCCTTCCAAAAATGCTTTCGAAGATCTCGGAATTCAGCCTGCCGTTAAACTTTTCCTGGAACTGCCTTGCCGTGAGCTTGAATCCGTGCAGTTTGCAAAACAAAATCCACGCTTTCTGGTGGAACTTTATGTTGTCTACGATTACGCCGTCCATGTCGAAGATTACGGCGATTTTCCTTGCTGTGGACATGGTGCATTTTCCTTCGGATTATTTGAGGATTGCCAAGACGTCTTTCAAGACTTTTTCCGGCGGCTGCTCGCCATTTATCTCGAGAATCACGTCTTTCTCCCTGTAATAGCCTATCAGCGGCTCGGTCTGCCTTTCGTAAACCTCAAGCCTTTTCTCCACGACTTCCGGCTTGTCGTCCTCCCTCACGCCCAGCCTGCCTCCGCACTTTTCGCACACGCCCTTCGCATAATCGACGGTGTAAATCTTTCCGCACTGGATGCACACGCGGCGGCCGGAGAGCCTTCGCACTATTTCTTTTTTCGACACGTTGAATAGGAGGACGGCGTCGAGTTCCATGCGCAGCTGCGATAGCATCGTGTCCAGCGCAACGCCCTGCGCCGTGGTGCGCGGAAACCCGTCGAGCACGAATCCCCCTGCGCAATCCTTCTGCGCCAGCCTGTGCTTCAAAACGTCTATCATCAAACCGTCCGGAATGAGCTTTCCCGCGTTGACTATCGGCGCGATTTTCTCTCCCAACAGGGTTTTTCCGGCCATTTCCTTTCTAAGCATGTCGCCGGTGCTCAAGTGTGGAATGTTTTTTGACTGCGCAAACATGTTTCCGAGCGTGCCTTTGCCGCTTCCGGGAGGGCCAAGCAAAACCAGACGCATTCGCAAAACCTCTTTTTTACTCTACGAGTTTCGCGGTTCCGTAAAGCCGCCAGCGGTTTTCGGCCCTTCGCATTACTGCGATTCGCGAGCTCTTGTCCAGGCAAATCGGCTTTTTCAAGGCTATTTTCACTGCATTCTTTTTTTGTTCGACCACGAAGCCCACTGTAGTGGCGGTTCCCGCTCCCAAAACCAGCGGCTCGTTGGGCTTGAATGAATCGGGAAACTTCTGGATGAGCCTCTTCATTTGCGAGACTTCCATCTTGAATTCGCTGTAAACATTCGGCAAACCGCCTTTGCCCAGCCAGTTTCCAACGAGCGAGTCGGAGTGCGTCAACGCAGCGTCAAGCTGCGTTCCGACTGCAATGAGCCCGCCTGGCCTTGCTTCGGCAAGCTTTTCTTTTTCAGCGTACAGCGAAACGATTTTCGTGGTCAAAGGCTGGTAATGCTCTTTGTCTTTCTTGACGCGCAGCGCGCCGGGCAAAATCGTTATCTCGTCGCCGACGCGCAAGACGCCTTCAATCACGCTTCCGCCCAAAACCCCGCCCGCGAGCTTTTGGGTTTCCTTGCCGGGGTTGTTCACGTCGAAACTCCTTGCGATGACCATCTTTCCCGGCTTTTCGTCGGAAGTGCGTTTTGGAGTGGGCATGATTTCCTCAATCGCCTGGATGAGCGCGTCGAGATTCCCCCCGACGTTGGCGACAAGCGGAATTACCGGCGCGTTTTCCAGCGTGCTTCCCTTCAAAAATTCCTTTATTTGCTTGTAATTCTCAAGCCCCTTTTCTTTCGAAACCAAATCCACCTTGTTCTGGACTACCACCACGTTCTTTATTTCCGCCGCTTCGAGAATCATCAAATGCTCTATAGTCTGCGGCTGGGGGCATTCTTCGTTCGCCGCAATCAAAAACAGCGCTCCGTCCATTATGCTCGATGCGGCGATTACGGTGGCCATGAGCGTTTCGTGCCCGGGCGAATCCAAAAACGAGACTTTGCGCAATACTTTGCCTTCCTTCCCGCAGTTGGGGCATTTTGCCTGAGTGGAATAGCATTGCGGTTCGGGGCACGAAGGGCATTTGTAGAAAACGGCTTCGGAATAGCCGAGCTTGATTGTAATCCCGCGCTTCAGTTCTTCGCTGTGCGTGTCCGGGAATTTTCCAGTAAGGGCTTGCACTAGCGTGCTTTTTCCGTGGTCGACGTGACCGATGGTTCCGATGTTCAACTCAGCTTGAGCCATTCTTTAAACCCACTCTTCTCGTGAAATAAAACAGAGAGGATAAAATATGCCTTGCGAGAGTTAAAAACACTTTTCAAAAAGTGGATTTATTATCCCCCAAACGCCTTTGTTGTTTATGGAAGAAATACGCAGGGCTTTGCGAATACACTCGTCAAATTCTGAATACATTCTAAAGCAAGTTGGAAACGAACCAGTTTTGCACTGGCTGGAAGCTCACGAGCTTTCAAAGCACGGTCTTAAAGAAATTTTGAATGCGGTGCAACAAAGCGGTTGTACTGTACTTCACCACCATTACGACGAAGGCAAGTCAAAACTCGTTGCCTTAATCGAAGAAAAATAACTTTACTCTTTTTCGCGCAATCTCTTTCCCACAAATCCCTTGTCCAGCGCGTTCAAAAACGGGATTAGCTTCGGGCCCTTCTCGCGTGAAATGAAAATCTTGTACGCGGCTTTGTAAAACTCTTGAATGCTTATGCCGCGCGCAGCGCAAATCTCGCGCACTTTCTCGCTTTGCTTCTCTTCGCTTAAGCCCAGAAACTCGGCATATTCGGAAAGCGCCTGCTTCGCTTTCTCCGAAACCCCGTTCCAGTCGGCATTCTTTGCAATCGAGATTTTCGCGCTCTCGTCCGCAAACTTTTCCAGCCAAACCTTCGCATATTCGGTTCTCGCCTTCAATTCTTCCTTTTCTTCGTGCGTCAAAGGCGAGCCTTTGTATTTTTCGATTGCTTTTGCAACGTCCGCGCTCGGCACTTGCACGAGAAACGCGACGAAAGAGAATTGCGGGTGGAAATGGTCTTTCGCCTTTCCGGAAAGCTGGCTCAACGCGAAAATCCTCGGCACGTCTGGGTCGCGGTTTTCCTCGTGCCCGAAGTGAATGCGCGAGAACTTGTCCCAATCGTCGTACAAGCGCGGAATCGTCTCGCCGTCGGGGTTGAATTCTATTGCCGTGCGCGGCTTGTAGCGCGTGAACAAAAACCGCAAGAGCTCGGAGGGCGTCGAGTCGCTTATGTCTTTTGCGCTCACGCCAATGCCCTTGGACGTGGACATTTTCCTTCCCCCTAGAAGGAAGAATTCGTAAGGGAAATTGTAGGGGTTGGGGTAATTGAAAACTTGCTCGACGATTTGGCTTGAAACGTCTCGCGCGCCTCCGGCCGCGTAATGGTCTTTTCCCGCGCCTTCAATCGTGATTTCGTAAAGCTTGAATTGCGCTGCCCACTCAGCCTTCCACGTTAGTTTCGAGTTGCCGTCGAGCGGGCTGATGCGAGCCTCGTGCTTGCAGCCTTCCGCATACTTCGCCCCGACGCAGACGTAACGCACTGTTTTTCCGTCGAAATCTGTTACTTGCGTTGTCCCGATTTTCCCGCACTTTTCGCACACCACGTTGATGGGCAGCCAGCCTTCGGCTTTCTTCGCCCCGCTCACGCGCACGTTGATTTCGCGGATTTTCTCCGCGTTTTCGAGTGCAGTGCGCACGAGGCTGTTCATTTTTCCGCTGCGGTACGCTTCCGAAGCCCAGACTATTTGCGGGTGGCACCCGAGTTTTTCGAAAACCCCTTTGAATTCTAAAGCGTAGTATTGCGCGAGAGAATCGAACCCTTTTTCCGGCGAGGGAATATTGCATAACGGTTCGCCCATGTGCTTGCGGTATGATTCGGGCAAGTCGGGCGGAAAGCCGTCCATGGGGTCGAAGTCGTCGAAACGATAGACGTATTCGCTTTTTTGCCCGCTGTCGACGACTGCCTTGTGGATGATGTCGTGAATCACCAACCCCCTCAACGAGCCGATGTGTATGCGCCCGCTTGGGGTTTTCGCGTCTCCCACGACGTGCTTTCCGTTGTATGCTTTAGCTTCGCGGGCGATCTGGTCGGCCCAGAACATGTCGTGCTTTTCTTTTTCAGTCATGTGCGTTTTCCTCATCTTACGAGTTTGATAGTCTGGTGGGTTTTGAACCCCCTGATTTTTCCTTCAAACGGCGAGAGCAATTCGTGCCACTGCTCCCTGTTTTGAGCGTAATTATCGCTTTCAATCCTGAAGTTCGGCACTGCAATGTGCACGAAATCTTTGAACGCCAGTGCAATCGCGTTCTTTTCATCCAGTTTTTGGGTTTGGATGCCTGCCCGCCTTTTCTCTCCGAACAAGCTTCCCAGCTGACTTTCCAGTAAGCCCAATCCTTCCGGTTCTTTTATTTTCCTGGCAGTAATAGCCCCTGTTGAAACAGCGTACTGCAGGGAATGCTGCGGGTCTTCCGCCCTCGTTTTTCCTCCCTTTGGGACTATCACCAGTTCAATGTTCGTTCCTGCAGGATAACCTCTCAACACCTGCACGTAAGCATCAGCCCCGGGCATTCTTTCGCGCATGATTTCCTCGGGAATCTGGTGCTGCCAAAAAACTTTTTTTGCGTCTGCTTCTGAGTGGCCGGCAGCCCCCGACGGGTTTTCAATCACGTTTTGCGTGCGAAAGAGCATTTCGCCACTAATCAATCCTTTAATGTCGAATGGTTTTCCTTCAAAACGCCTTATTTCGTTCATCAGTGCTTCAACCTTCCACCATCTACGATGAGTGTTTGCCCACTTACGTTTGATAGATTAGCAAGGGCATACACTGCTTTAGCGATATCCTCTGTGGTTGAAAGCTTTTGGAGCGGAGTTTCAAGCCGCATGTGTTCGTTTTTTTCTGGAGGAACCCTAGCCATCATTTCTGTCATAACCGCCCCCGGGGCGATAGAGTTCACCCTTATTCCATGCTTGCCCATTTCATTGCAAAAACTTTTAGTCAAGCTGATAACCGCTGCTTTTGAAGCCCCGTAATGGGCTCCAGCGCGTGCAGCATCCAATCCCGCAATAGAAGAAATGTTGACTATGCTTCCTTTTACTTTTCCTTCAATCATTTTAGCTGCGACGTATTTTGAAACAAGCCAGGTTCCTTTGGTATTTACGTTCATTACCGTGTCCCATTCTTCTGAAGTCAGTTCGTAAAACGGCTTTCCGGGCGTTTCTGCGTAAATGCCCGAATTATTCACTAGAAATTCTAACGGGCCCAATTCCGTCCACGCCCTTTCGACCATTTTCTTAACCTGATCTTCCTTTGACACGTCTGCCTTTATCGCAATTGCTTTGACTCCGAGTTTTTCCAGTTTTGCAATCGTCTCTTCGGCTTGCTTTTCGCTCTTGGAATAGTTTATTGCCACATTAACGCCGTGAGCTGCAAATTCTAAAGAGATTGCCTGTCCAATTCCCTTAGCTCCGCCTGTAACCAAAACATTCATTTTTTCCACCT
>JAGVWL010000039.1 GCA_018304285.1 Microcaldota archaeon | reverse complement strand
GCGCGCCGCAAAGCGGTTCTTGCGCGGTTATCACCAATCCGTCTTCGTTGAACGGCAACGGCTCTTCCTTTGCAACAGTCGTGTATCAAGGCTTTTCTTCGGGCATCGGCAGCGCTTCGGTGATTTGCGGCAACGGACAGCAGGCGAACGTGCAGTGCCAAGGCGGTTCCAACGGGCAGTGCAATTCACTCGAATGCGTTTATTCAACTCCAGTTTCGTTCCCGAAAAGGTATGACGTAAAAGCAATAGTCAACGGACAGCAGTGCGCTTCTTCGGGAGTAAACATTTACGGGAACAACCCCACCCCAACGCCTTCAACGCCGCCAGAATTCGGCGGAATAGTTTTGACCGTAAAGACGAGCGGCGGCGCTCCGATCCAAGGATCTTTCATAGTATTGTATTATTACGGCCAAGCCGTGTTTACTGCGCATACTGATGCTGCAGGAACCGCGAGCTTCGGTTCGCTTCCCGTCGGCAGTTATTCCCTGACCGTTTCTAAAACCGGTTTCGAAACGCAAACAATAGGCGCAAGCGTTGTTGCAAACGAAAACACGCAGTTGCAAATCACGCTCGAGAAAGTTTCGGCTTTCAAGTCTTGCAGCGTTTCGCTCAACCCCCCGACCGTTAGGCCGGGAGAGCAGACGAGCGTAAGCGTTTCCTACAGTGGCTTTGCTTCGCCCGCGAGCGCAAGCGTTTCGTGCGCAGGCCAGCAGGTGCAAGCCCAATGCACCGGAACCAACAATGGCGTGTGCAGTGCGCAGTGTTCTTTCTCAGCCGAACAATCCTACCCGCAGACCAAAATAGTTTCAGCCAGCATTGAAGGCACGGTTTGCGCGCAAGCGCAGGCTTCGCTCATCGCACCCTTGCCTACGCAAGGGACTGTCTTGGCGCGCGTTACAGACTGCATTTCGGGCGCGGCTTTGCAAAGCGCTAGCGTTGCAGTCAACGGCACCGTCGCTTATACCGATGCGACGGGCGTTGCAACCGCAGTTTCAGACCCGGGCTTGGTTTCAATCGAAGTTTCAAAGGCAGGTTATGCTCAAGCGCAGTCGAGCGCTATGGTTGAAGCGGGAAAAACCGTTTCCAAGAGCGTTTGCTTGACGAGCGCGCAGGACAACTGCAATTTCGACGCGGTTCTCATTCGTTCGCCCTCGTGCCCGTACTCACAAGAGCCCCAGCCTTACCAAGTCCAGCTTACGAACAAAAATTCTACCGGCGCCGTCCCAATCCAAATCCAATACTCCAACACCGCATTGAACGGCCCGTCGAGCGTAGTGCTTTTCCCCTCGCAGCAAACGATAGTGGAATTCAACTCGACGCTTCGCAATTTGGCCGGCTCGCGCAACGCGATAGTTTCGTTCATCTCTTCAGCGTGCAGCAAGAACATTGCAATCCAGGCGTGCATGAGCGGCGGATTGGCCGTTGACGCGCTTAGCGAAAAAATCACCGCATTGCCGGGAGAGGAAGCGTGCTTTGATTTGCTCGTGCGCAACCGCGGGCTCGCGTCTTCGCCCGTGACAATGGGATACTCGTCCAGCGATTCTTCGTTGAGCGGGGAGTTCAGCGAAAAGCAGTTCCGCATTACTGCACAGGAAAACAAGCAAATCGAGTTTTGCGTTACCGCGCGCGGCAGCGGCTTGAAATCTTTCTTGATAACCGCGTCGAGCGAAATCAACGATGCGTCTGCAAGCGTTTCCCTCGACGTGCCTTCGCCCAACGTTTACCTTTCAAGCGGCGGGTCGTGCGTTGACGTGGATGCGGAAGATACTGTGGAAAGCGTGCCTATTACCTTGACCAACAACGGCGTTTCCGGAGACTATGAAATAGAAATGTCTTCGCTCGAGAATGAAGACGAATCGCACCCGCTGCAAGCGGAGCTGGTGCAAAGCAAGATTTACGGTTTTGACAAGGGTACCTCGCGCAACGTTTACGTTTCGCTCGACCCGTTCGACGCCAACGCGGGCGAACACAGGTTCGAATTGCTTTTGAAGAAAGACGGCCTGGTAGTGTCCCAGCAGACCGTTTGCTTTGATGTCAAGGACCGGAAATCGCAGGCCGTGACCCTGTCGCCCCTGTCGCTTACGATCGCGGTGGGCAAGAGCGCAAGCGCGTTTTTGAGCGTGGAAAACACGGGCAACCGTTTGCTGCATTATTCGGTGTTCGCTTCCAACGTCTTGCCTCTGCAAATCTACCCGCAGAATTTCAAGCTTGAATCCGGAGAGTTCGAGAAGGTTGAAATGCAGGTGACTGCACCGTCGGGCACTAGGCTCGGCTCTTACACCATTCCAATCCGCCTGTCTTCATCTTCAATACAGCAGAACAAGTATTCCGTGGACGTCAACTGCGGCAACGGAAGGACCAAGACCGTGCAGTGCGAGGGCGGGAAAACTTCGTGCGGAGTTTCGTGCGATTATCCCGACGCGGGCGAATTCACCGCCACTTCCTCGATTGCAGGAAAAACCTGTTCTTCGGCTATTGTGCGCGTGGTTGAAAATTACACTGACAAGTGTTACTTGACCGCCAACCCCACAACTACTGAAGAAGACGAGTTCGTGGGCGTTACCGTGAATTACAGGGATTTGGCTCAAGGCCAGCAGGACAACTTTACGATAGACTGCGGCAACGGCAACCGCGTTACCGCGAGCAATTGCGTAGGCTCGAGCGGGTCTTGCTCTGCGCAGTGCTTGTACGACCGCGAGGGCGCTTACACCATAACCGCTTCTTCCAGCAATTACTCTTGCTTGAATGCGCAAGTTGCGATAATGGCGGTGAATGATGAAACGGCGTGCAGGATTTCAACGCAGACCAACGTCGCTAAGGGCACTGCCGACACCATTACTTTGAATTACGACGTTTCCGACTTGCCGTCCGAACGCCAGGAACTGCTTTACAGCCAAAACCTTTTGGTCAACGTAGTTTCCAGCGCCACGCACTTCGAGCCGCAGGTTTCCGACTCGATACAAATCACTGCGCCTTCGGTAATCGAAATAATTCCCGGCTCGACCGCGCTCATTCCCATTACCGTCAAGAACAACGACGTTTTCGCGCTCAACACCGTGCTGGTCTACCTGACCAACCTGCCTTCGGGAGTTCAGGTGGAACGCATTCAGGCGTTTTCGCTGCAGCCCAAGTCGCAAGCAACCAAAAACCTGGTTTTGGTAGCAGCTCAGGACGCGCCTTTGACTAAAGCGAATGCAAAGCTCAAAGTCGAATCCGGCGCTTTCGTGGCTCCCGACAAGAACATCGCGATCGTAGTGCGCGCGCCTTCGGCCGAATTGCTGTTGGCGAGCGTGGGCGAGCCTTCGTTCTCGTTCGACACGCGCGGAAATGCTACTGAAATTACGGTGCGCATGCCCGTCACAAACAACGAGCCCCGCGCTGTTACGCTTACGGCCTACGCTTCGCTCCCGCAAGGCTGGAGCTTTGCCGCTTCGCCCGTTGCGCTGAAGCAAGGGGAGACTGTGAATATGGAATTCAAGCTTTACAACAACGCGTACGACGACAAGGACTTTGAAATGCTTTTGCGCCTGCAATCGGATTCGGGCAAAGTCAAGAGCGTGCCCGTCCGCGTTCCCTCCAAGTCTTCAGCGTCCGGCTTGAGCGGGTTTTTCGTGGGCTTCCTTTCCAATTCCGCGACGGGATTGCTGCTGTTGCTTTTGGCGATAGGCATAGGCCTGGCTGCGTTCTTGTATTACGCGGGCAGGGAAATGAAGGAAAAGCTGGCTGAAAGCGAAGCGCAGAAAAAGCTCGACAAGGGACGAAAGTAATATATGCTTGCAAAAGGCGAAGAGATTGAAATGCCGTGCGCGAAGTTTTCCAAAGTTTTCATAGCCGTCATCTCCCTATTCGCATTGATGTCCGCGCCGGCTTTCGCCTTGCCCCATGTTTCCATCGCGCCCAACGGGCTTTCGGCGTGCGCGTGCGACCCGGTTTACTACGACGTCAGCGTATACAGCGACCAGGACGACGTTTTCGAAATGCAGTTCGATTCGGCACAGCAGTTTTCCGCTTTTATACAGCAGCCCCAGCTTCCAGTCCCCCGCGATTCCGCCATCAAAACAACCCTAGTGCTTAATACCGCGTGCGACGTGAAGCCCGGCAATTATCCCTTCACTGTTACGGCCCGCGGCTCGCGCGGTGCGGCCACTGCCGAGGGATTGGTGGTAGTGCGCGCGTGCAGGAACCTCGAGCTTTCCATTCCCGTCCAGCAAAGCGTATGCCCGGGCAACTCGCAAAGCATCTTGATTTCCCTGCGCAACACCGGATTGGTGAACGAGCAAGGGCGGCTTGTTTTCGAAAACCTGCCCCGTGCGTTCTACTCGCTTGCGTCTGATTCGTTCGACTTGAGCCCCGGCGCGTCGAGAAACTTCCTGCTTTTGCTCCAGCCTCCGGACGGCACTCCGCCTTCAAGCTTTTCCTACAACGTGCGCGCCAACAACGCTTTCGCTACAGCAGGCGTAGAAATCCAGGCTTGCAATTTCAAAGAGCTCGGCAAAATCACGCTTTCTCCCTCCACCGACAGCATTGAGTTTTGCGCCGGCACGCGCAAGTCTATTTCGCTTTCACTGAAGAACGAGGGCGCGTTGGCGCAATTCGAGCTTTCCGCAAGCGGCGTTCCGGGAACGTTTTCCGCAACCAAGCTTTCAATATTGCAGAACTCAACGCGCACTGTCGAATTCAACATCAACGCCGGACAGCTGCAGCCGGGCAACAAGACGCTCACGCTCAACGCCTTCGGGCCCGCGTCTTCCGACAGCGCGAGCGTCAACGTGATTTTGAAAGATTGCGTGAGCGCGGTTTTCGGTGATTTGGAGCTTTGCCTGGGCGACAGCGGCAGCATTCCCTTCTCGTTCAAGAACAACAACCCTTTCCCGAAGCAATACGACTTTTCGGCGCAAGCCGACATTCCCGCGCGTGTTGAGCCGGCTTCGGTCTTGCTTCAAGCCAACCAAGCGGCTTCAGCCTCGCTCTTGGTAACGGGCTCCGCGCTGGGCGCGTATCGGGTTTTCGTTTACGCCAACCAGTCGATACTCAAAACTCCGCGCGTGATAGTCAAGCAATGCACGCAGCAGCAACAGCCTTTCGCAATCGCGGGCAGCAAGTCTTTCGAAGGCGAGTCGGGAGTTGAACAGGATTTTCTTTTGCAATTCACGCAGCCCGCAAGCCAAGCGTCGCTCTCGCTTCCCCTTGATTTGTTCCTGCAGCCTAAACTGCGCATGGAAAACGGTACTCTGGTGTTCACCACAACGCCGTTGGCTGAAGGAAACTTCGTGGTGCAATCGACGGTAACCGCCAACGGCGTGGTTTTGCAGGAAAACCTGTCGTTCTCAATACGCTCTTCCAGCGTTGAAGTGCGCGAGAAAGGACAGTTGACGCTTTCGGCTTCCAATTCAACTGTAAAGAACGAGCTGCTTCTGGTGGTCAGCAACAAAGGCTCTTTCCCCGTTGCATTAACCCCCTCGCTTTCAGCGCAGGGAGCTTCGTTCGAGCCTGCAGTGCTGCAGCTTGCTCCCGGCGAGTCTAAAGACTTGAAAGCGGTTTTCGAGGCGCAGGAAAACTCTACCATTGCAATCGAGCTTTCCTCTTCCGAATCCGGAAGGCACTATTCCTTGAAGACTACTGCAGTCAAAGCGCCTTCTCAAACCACCGGCTTTTTCACTGCCACGCGCGCGGTTGGGCTGTTCGCAGCCATCGTGGTGGTTGCAGTAATCGGCCTGGCGTTCTTGATAAAACGCGAATTCGAACGCGGTTCGGGTGAAGGCGAGTCTGCCGCAGCCTCCGAAGCCAAGCGCAAGAAGAAGTAACGCGTCCTGTTTCCTTTTACCCCTATGGCACGTTCCTTCTACAATCCTATACTGTGTGCCTCCAAAAGCAGCGGCGCGCACGCAGAGGCTAAGGGAAATGCTTTACGCTATATAGAAAAAAAGTTGGGTAGAAAACATCCCTCTCGACTATTGATTTAGAGTGTTTACGATCCAGCCGATGCAGTGAAGGTTACGGTCGACGTTTTCGTTCCTGCAGCTTCGCCCGTGGGAACTGTAATCATGATGGACACGTTGGCGTAGTCGTTTCCGTCGCTGAAGTTCAGCTGGCACATGGCATAAGTTGGAGAGTCCAGCGGCACTGTAGTCCACGTGCTTTGCGCAATGTAGCAAGTTTCCTTTAGTGAAGTGTTGCTCGTAGCGTTTGTGGTGTTGAATTGGTAGTTGGTTTGGTTGCCGGACGTGGAAGTCCACAATGCTGTTGCCACTATAGTTACGTTAACCCTCACGCTTGTTGCGCAATAGGAATGCGCTTGCATTCGACCAATTTCCGCTGCGGGAGCCGTCGTAAGTGACGCCGACTTGCACTGCCCCGAAGCTCACGAGAGAGTCTTGCAGGAAAATGTCCACGGTGGATTGAACGCTTGCGGAAACCGTTCCAGTGGGGTTGGAAATCAAACCTGAAATCGGAACTCCGAGCTTGGAAAATAACGTCCATGTGGAAATGAGGGTTATAGCCAAAGCGAGCAGGATTATGGTTATGAGCGTGTTGTTTGAAACTTCAGCCATTTGAAACCACTGCCTTCCAGTAAATTTCGTGGATTACGAAAAAATAGTGCCGCGGATTGCTTTTAAGTCTTTTCCTGCGTTTGCGAATGCGCTTTCCAACTTGTGCCGCGAGATTTCTTTGTAGAAACCCCGCTCA
>JAGVWL010000038.1 GCA_018304285.1 Microcaldota archaeon | reverse complement strand
AAAAAATGTTTACCGGGCCGATGGTGAAGTTGTAATCCTGGCTTGCGTCGACCACGTTGAATGCAAAAGAAAACGAGGCCAGAAGCACGGCTGCCGCAAGCGAGCTTTTCAAAACCAGGTTTCGAACGCTATTCGACATAAGGCCATTCCTCGAGCTGGAACTCCTTATAATACAAAACTCCAAGCCATTATAAAACACCGTTTGGGCCGAAAAGCAAACTCGTGCTGATAGAGCGCCGGAGGAGAGATTCGAACTCCCGAGTCCTTGCGGACACTAGTTTGCTCGGCCTTGCCTTTCTTTTTGTAAAAAGAAAGGCGGAGGCACCGCCAAAGAAAAACAATCCGATTTCTTTTCGGCCGACCGCATTTTCTTTCCTAAAGAAAAGGCGGTCTTCGAGACTAGCGCGATAACCACTCTGCCACTCCGGCTTGCGAAAAATATTGGCGTTTTGGTTTTTATTAACCGAACGGCTCGGCTGGCGGCGCCCGTCGTTTTTCTGACGCAAAACGCTTTTATTCCGCCAAGGGCAATTAGTTTTCCGAAGAACGGAATTTGGTTTTAAAAAGGTGTTTTTGGATGGAGGTTGTCCGCGTGGCTAAAGGTGTTGCCTTCCAGTGGCGCAAGCACGGCCAGCGAACGCTTCCGGCGAAGCGCGCCTGATTTTCCTGGTTCGTGCTCTCCTGCTTTCTTCCGAAAGGAAAAAACGGATTTACCAATGCATAGCGCAAGCTCTGCCGCTCGGGCTTAACGCAACTGCTCTGGCGCTTTTCGTTTCCTCGAAACTAGAAATCAGCGAGCCTACCGCACGGCGGGCGGTAAAAAAAATGTTGAGCCTGCGCTTGGCTGAAGCCGAAAGGGGCGCTCCCGTTTTTCTCACGCCTTTGGGCGAAAAAATATTCGGAGGGGGGTTTTGAATGAGAGGGTTAGTGGACGCTTTGCTGGCGCAAAAACAGGAGTTCAAGGGGGAAAAGATTTTGCTCGGCGAGGACGACGTGCCGAAAAGCTATTACAACATCGCGGCAGATTTGCCAGTGCAACTGCCGCCGCCGTTAAACCCGCAGACGCGCGAGCCCATCGGGCCCGAAGCCCTGCAGGCGATTTTTCCCAAGGAAATAATCCGCCAGGAAGTTTCTTCCGAACGTTTCATCCCGATTCCCGGGGAAGTGCGCGAGGCTTTGCTGCGCATGGGCAGGCCCTCGCCCTTATTCCGAGCCAGGCGGTTGGAGCAAAAGCTCAAAACTCCTGCAAAAATCTTTTTCAAGCACGAGGGGCTCAACCCTTGCGGTTCGCACAAGCCCAACACGGCCATAGCGCAGGCTTACTACAACGCGAAGGAAGGCGTGGAAACGCTCGTCACCGAAACGGGCGCAGGGCAGTGGGGGACTGCGTTGGCTTATGCCAGCATGCTGTTCGGGCTCGAGTGCAAAGTTTTCATGGTCAGCGCGAGCTTCCACCAAAAGCCCTACCGGAAAATCGTGATGGAGGCTTACGGCGCGGAAGTTTTCGCTTCGCCCAGCCGCGAGACCAAGTTCGGGAAAAGCGTGCTGAAGGAAAACCCTTCGCATACCGGCAGCTTGGGCATCGCTATAAGCGAAGCCATTGAAACCGTGGTTTCCACGAAAAACGCCAAATATTCGCTGGGCAGCGTGCTCAACCACGTTTTGATGCACCAGACGGTCATAGGCCTGGAAACGCAGAAACAGCTCGAAATCGCAGGGGAAAACGCGGACGTCATCATCGGCTGCGTCGGAGGGGGAAGCAATTTCGGGGGAATCGCGTTCCCGTTCATGCGCGACAAGATCAAGGAAAAGAGCGAAACGAAATTCATTGCAGTAGAGCCGAAAGCCTGCCCTTCCCTCACGCAAGGAAAGTACGAATACGACTTCGGCGATACGGCGGGAATGACGCCG
Organism: Microcaldota archaeon; assembly: GCA_018304285.1. Lineage (GTDB taxonomy): Archaea > Micrarchaeota > Micrarchaeia > Norongarragalinales > Norongarragalinaceae > UBA10210. The sequence continues at coordinate 4,475 of JAGVWL010000038.1, read as the reverse complement.
TTGATGAAAATGCACACGCTTGGAAGGAATTTCGTCCCTTCTCCCATCCACGCCGGCGGCCTGCGCTACCACGGCATGGCGCCGCTGGTTTCGGCTCTCGTGGACCAAAAGCTCGTCGAACCGAAGGCATTTGACCAAAAACAGGTTTTTGAAGCAGCGCTGCTGTTCGCGCAAACCGAGGGAGTCATTCCTGCGCCGGAATCCGCGCACGCGATAAAAGCGGCGGTCGATGAAGCGCTGGAGTGCAAGCGCAAGGGAGAGGCGAAAACCATAGTCTTCAACTTGAGCGGGCACGGGCTGTTCGACCTGGACGGTTACAAGCAGTTCATGGCAGGCAAGCTGTGAAAGAAACTTAATAAAAGTCGGCGGTGTTCGTTTTCCATGCTTAAATTAATCGACCCTTGGGGCAGCGCGCTGCCGGAAGACTACGCCAAAATCATCGCCGACTTCGGGCTCGAGGTTTTCAACCCGCGGGACTTTCCCGACCCGAACAGGCTAATGCGCAGGGGCGTGGTTTTCGCAGGCCGCGACTTGAAGCGCATCAGCGAAGCCATCCGCGGCCGCAAGAAATTCTATGCCCTGAGCGGAATAATGCCCACCAGCGAGCGCATTCACTTTGGCAACAAGATGGTGATTGAAAACCTCGCCTACTTCCAAAAACACGGGGCGAAAACAGTGATTTGCGTTGCCGACCTCGAGGCGGCAGCAGTCAGGGGCATACCCCTGGCAGAAGCAAGGAAAAGGGCGCTGGACTTCCACATTCCCGCTTACATTGCGCTGGGGCTCGACCCGCGCAAGACGCTGTTGTACTTCCAGAGCGACAACCGGGATGTGATGAAAATCGCTTTCGAGGCAGCCCAGAAAATCACTTACAACGAATTCCGCGCCACGTACGGTTCAACCGAACCCGGCCGCATCATGAGCGCGGTCACGCAAATCGGAGACATTCTCTACCCGCAGTTCAAGGAAAGCATGCCGGGAATAATTCCCGTGGGCATAGATCAAGAGCCGCACATCCGCCTGACCCGCGATTTTGTCGCGCGCACTCACGCTTCCCACAAATTCACGCAAATCTCTTCGCTATACCACAAGTACACTCCTTCGCTTGATGGAGGATTAAAAATGAGCAAAAGCCTTCCGGAAGGCTCGATAGACTTGCCCGAAGATCCGAAAACGGCTTGCGCGAAAATCAAGCGCGCTTTGACCGGGGGTCGTGATACGCTTGAAGAACACCGTAGGCTCGGAGCCGTGGTAGAGAAGGACATGGTTTTCGAACTGCTGAAGCAGCATTTGGTGGAAGACGACAAGGAGTTGCAGGAGATTTACGACGATTACAAAGGCGGGAAGATGACGAGCGGGGAGCTCAAGCAAATCGCTTGCGACAAGATTACGGAATTCCTGAAGGATTTCGAGGAAAAAACCGCGCAAGCGCGGGAACTGGCGAAAGCAAAGGAATTGCATTTCATTATTTGAACAGCGGTGCGTTTTTCGGTGGGAAAAAGTTTTGAAGCATTAGCCAAGGATACGAAAAAGTTTTTCGCCCTCAGCGGGAAAAAGAAAGCCGTATTGGGGGTAAGCGGAGGCGTCGATTCCGCCTTGACTTGCGCGATTGCAGCAAAGGCGTTGGGCGGAAAAAACGTTTTCTGCCTCCATTTGCCTTACTACTCCGACCCCACGGCAAAAGCCCATGCGGAAACCGCCGCAAGGCTTTTCGGCGCCCAGTTCAAGGTTGTTTCCATCCGCAGGATGGTTGACGGAATCGCAGGAGAGTTGAAGTGCGACCGCGAAGGAAAAGGAAACGTCATGGCGCGGGTGCGAATGGTGGTGCTCTACGATTTCGCCCGGAAGGAAAACGCGCTGGTCGCGGGAACGGGCAACAAAAGCGAACTTTCCCTCGGGTATTTTTCGAAATACGGGGACGGGGGGGTCGATTTCCTGCCTATCGGCGGGCTGCTGAAGAAAGACGTGCGAAAAATGGCGCTGCGGGCGGGAATACCACGGGCGTTGGTTTTACAGCCTGCGACCGCCGGATTGTGGCCGGGGCAGACCGACGAAGGCGAAATGCAAATGCTTTACTCCCAATTGGACGAAATACTGGAACTGCTCGAACGCAGCCAAGGCGCGAAAGCCAAGGCAAAATTCGGGGCGGAGCTAGTGAAGCGGGTCGAGGGCATGATGAAAGCCTCGCGGCACAAGAGGCTCCCGCCCGAAATATTTTAATTCTGTTGAAGGTGTTGTGAAAATGCTTCCGTTGTCTGCGCGCAGGAAACTGCTGGAATTTCTCGAGGAAGACTGGAGCAAAGGCGACGTTACCGGCGATTTGATAGAAGAAAAAACCTGCAGCGGAGTATTTTCCGTAAAGGAACCGTGCGTTCTCGCGGGGCTGGAAGAAACGGCATTCCTGTTCGAGCACGAGGGCGTGGAAGCGAAGGCGCTGGCCAAAGACGGAACGCGCATTGCAAAAAAGTCTGAAGTCTTGCGCGTGCGGGGTTCGAACAAGAAGTTGATTGCAATGGCGCGGACTGCATTGGACGTTTTGGGGAGAATGAGCGGGGTTGCGACTGCATGCAGCAAGGCGGTGGCTGTTGCGGGAAGGGTTTCGCCCAAAACGCGCGTTGCGCTCACGCGCAAAACCCTGCCGGGATTCGGGTTTTTCGACAAGAAAGCCGGGGTTTTGGGAGGCGCGGATTCCCACAGGCTGGATTTGAGCGGAATGGTTTTGCTGAAAGATTATTACTTGAAATTCCTTTCAACCCCGAAGAAAGCTGTTGAGCTTGCAAAAGCGAAATCGAGTTTTTCAGCCAAAATCGAGATTGAAGTGAAGAATGCAAAAGAAGCGTTGGATGCAGCGAAGGGAAAGCCTGAAGTGGTAATGCTCGACAATTTCAGCATTCCCCAGGCCCGCGAGGCGATTTCACTCTTGCGAAAAGCAGGCTTTCTCGGCATGGTGGAAATTTCCGGGGGCATTACGCCCGAAAACCTCGCAGATTATGCTTCGCTCAAGCCGGACGTGATTTCCATGGGTTCTCTCACCCACTCCGCCAAGGCGATAGATTTTTCTTTCAAGATACTTTAACCCATACGCCAAGGCATTGGCGCAAAGCGCGGGGGGCTTGCGAATGGTTGCTGTTGAAATCACGCTTTTGATTTTCGGGCTCATCATTTTCCTGGGGTTTTTCGCTTCGCTTTTCTTCGAGAAAACCAAGATTCCCGACGTGCTCATTCTCATAGCTTTCGGCGTGCTGCTCGGGCCGGTTTTCGAAATCGTCAATCCCACGGACTTCCTGCCCCTGGCATCAACCGTTGGCACGCTCGCGCTCATAGTGATATTGTTCGACAGCGGCTTGAACCTCAACCTGTCGAAAGTGCTGACTGAAATCCCCAATGCGAGCTTTTTTTCGGTCATAGTCTTCGCCCTGGGCGCAGTTTTCGTGGGCGGAATAGCGTATTACTTTTTCAACTGGAATTTCCTGCACGCGCTTCTGCTGGGAATAGTGGGCGGAGGCACGGGCTCGAACGTCGTGCTAACGATAGTGCGAAAGCTGTCCGTCAACGACGACACGCGCATTCTCCTTGGCTTGGAGTCGCTCATCAACGACGTGCTTTCGCTGGTCGGCGCACTCATAATAATCCAGATTTTGAACACCAATTCTTTCAGCGCAACCCAAGCCGCGTCGAGCATCGCATCCGCGTTTGCCGTCGCGTTGGTGGCGGGAATCCTCGCAGGATTGTTCTGGCTTGGCATCCTCAAAAAATTCAACGGCAAAGCCCTGGGCTACGTCATAACCCTGGGTTTCATGTTCATCCTCTACCCCAGCATAGACTTTCTCGGCGGAAGCGGGGCAATCGCAGTGCTAGCGTTCAGCCTGATTCTCGGCAACGCGCAGCAAATCGCGGAATTCCTGCGGTGGGAAGGCGAATTCAAGCTCGATTCTTTGCTCGTGTACGCCCAAAACGAAGTTTCGTTTTTCGTGCGCACGTTCTACTTCGTCTACTTCGGCCTCTTGTTCAGCCTCACGCTGTTCTCCAGCCCGGCCCTGGCATTCTCCCTCGCTGCAGTCGCGGGCTTTCTCGCCGCGCGGGTGCTGGGAGTCAGGATAATACAGGCGGTGGATTCGTCATTCAAAAACTATTCACTCGTCCTCGTTTCCATGATGCCCCGAGGGCTTGTCGCGGCGGTGCTTGCGTTCCTGCCCCTGGAAAAAGGAATTATCATACCTTACTTCGCGGAAACGGTTTTCCTGATACTATTCTTCACCAACGTCCTTGCCACGGTTGGAACTTTCGCTTTCGAAATAGGGAGGCCGGGGGAAATCACCAAACCGCAAGTCGTGCGGGTGAAAGAGCCGAAATCCAGGAAATAATGGGGAAATACCGCAAGCAAAAAAGCGAAAGTTCAGAATCCGGCTGAAACCGCGTCGAGTTCGGGCAGTATGATGAAAGCGCCCAAAAGCACTAATGCCGTTTCCACTACG
>JAGVWL010000009.1 GCA_018304285.1 Microcaldota archaeon | reverse complement strand
GTTTTGCTCATCAAAAACGTCGTGAAAATCATCGCAAAGAAACACGGCCTTTACGCTTCGTTCATGCCCAAGCCGCTGTTCGGAAAGAACGGAAGCGGAATGCACGTGCACCAGAGCTTGTGGAAGGGAAACGAAAACGCGTTTTACGGCGAAGGCGGAGAGTACAATTTGAGCGAGACGGCGTTGCAGTTCGTGGCAGGCCAGATAAAGCACGCCCGCGCTTTCGCCGGCGTAGTCGCGCCGACGGTAAATTCCTACAAAAGGCTGGTGCCTGGCTACGAAGCGCCGGTCTACGTGTGCTGGGGGCGCGTCAACCGCAGTGCAATGATTCGCGTTCCCGAAGTGCACGGGAAAAAAGCCACGCGCGTGGAATTGCGCTGTCCCGACGCTTCAACCAACCCCTACCTGGCGTTTTCGGCAATGCTCGCAGCAGGGTTGGACGGCATTGATGGAAAGTTGAAGCCTCCGGCAGCGGTGGAGGAAAACGTGTACAACTTCGACGACGCCAAGCTCAAGGAGTTTTACGTGCAAACGCTCCCCGGCTCGCTGGGGGAAGCTATGGAAGAAACGCGCAAGAGCCCGCTCATGGCAAAAACGCTTGGAGAGCACGCTTTCTCCAAGCACCTCGCGGCCCAAGAGCGGCAGTGGAACGACTTTCGCCTGAGCGTTTCCGACTGGGAAATCAAAACCTACCTGCCGAGGTTATAAAAAAAAACGAAGCGTGCATTGCAAGCATCGAACTGGAGAGGCGATTGAAGCAACCCCAAGAGCAACCCCAAGGAAAGACTGCCTCGAGGCGGGGCGCCGCAAGGCGCCCTGTTATCTTTTTTTCAAACGAATTCGACGTCCTGCTTTTCCCTCCATGCAAGAAGCCTTCGTTCGGTGTCCAAGCGCATGATTTGCACCGCGTAGTTGTGCAGCATTGCCGAGAGCTTGAGCGCGTCTTCGGCGTTGAGGTAGGCAACGCTTTTTTCCAAATCCTGGAAGCGAAGCGAAATCGACGAGGACAACGCCTTGCCTTCCTTCTGCCGTCCCTGCCACACGCTAATGTCTATCTTGCCGTAAACCCCTTTTCCCGCCGCCACTCGCAGCTGGAAAGACTCTAACGGAACTTGCGCCATGCCCACACCACCTTCCAAAAACGTTAGCGCACCGGGATTTTTAACCATGAAAATTACCCCACGTCATTAGGCAGGCCGAGAATCCAAACTTTTCTTTTTTGTTTTGGCGGGCTTATGCTTCCGAACGTTAGGATGTCCCGGTCGGACTGCGGCGGAGTGATGCCGTATTTATTCCGTATTATTCCAGCGTGGTAATCCAGCTCGAGCATTGCACTCGCCCTGCTCGTCCAGAAGCCGCGTTTTGCGAGAAAACTCAGGGGCGAAGGCTTGAATTGTTTTATGCGTTCCATTACTAGGTACTTGCGCCCGTTGACCGTGAAAGTGCCGAACGGCGTAACCGGAACCAGACGATATGATTTGGGGGATATCAAACCTTCGCTTACGGCCAGGCGGTGAAGGCGGTGGAATTCCAAGTAGTTTTCGTAATCCGAACCTGCCAAATGCCCTCCAGTAACGTCTTTAACTGCAACGTCCAAGCCGTTGCGGTCGTAATGCAAAATCTTGCCCGAAGCGCCCTCGGATAAGTCACGAAGAAGGTTGGGCACGTCGGGATTTTGCAAAAAATCGCGTTCCACGATTTTAAGAAGGCGCTCCCTCTGCGCGGGAGTATAACGCGATTTGCGCGCTTGCTCCAAACTCCTGCGAAAATCCCTTTGCGCTTTTGACAAGCCGGTCCTTCCATTCATTCCAATCACGAGTGCGAACGAATTTGTTTTACTACCAATTCTAGCGCCCCGCCGTTGCGTTGCTGGGCCAACGCCTTCATTTTAAGCGTTTTTCCCTCGAGAAACTCGCGCTTCAAGCCGAAAATCGTTTGGGGCGAAACGAACGTGCGCTTCAACCCGATGAGCTCCCTCGCCTGGTCTTCAAAAAACACCATACGCATTTGTCGTCCCGCTTCGTCTTTAGCCTGCGTCGTGATGAAGAAAGTTTCCCGTACGCTGCCTCCGCAATCGCACTTTTCTTTTTCCCCGTCAACAACCCCGCCGCACGACAGGCATTTGCGCGAAACGCGCGCTTCGAAAAGCTTTTCGAGCGTAGCCTGCACGAACGCGGTTTCATTCGCCGCCAACGAAGCAAAGGGCTTGAACTCCAATTCCTTCAAATTGTGCTTTTTGGCGTGGGCAATCAAATGCGTCATCCACGACGCGTGCAACTCCCCGTTCTTGAGTGCAATTCCTTCCGCTTTCAGCACGTCGCCTTCCTTCAAGAAATTCGCTATGACCGCGTTCCTCCCCCAGCAAACCAGCGTTTTTTGCCCCGAATCGTCTTCCACTACGAGGTTCAAGACATTTCCCTTGTCGCCGTTCCTCTCGAACTCGCGCATCACGCCCTTGGAGGAAACGCGCGCGTAAAAATCCCTGCCCTCGCCTACGTCCGAAAGCTTTACTGTTGCAGTGCCATAGTCGGGCAAACCGAAAGGCGCGGTTTCAAGCGACAGGGAAGAAAACAAGTTTGAATGCAGCTCTCCGTTTTTAACGGCCAGACCCTCCGCCTTCACGCAAGAATTGCGTTCGAGCTTGCGTTCTGCAAAATCAACGTCCGAATTCCATAATACGAGCTTTCCTTCCCCGCTCGAGTCGCCAACTGCAACGTTGCACACCTTGCCTTTTCGCCCTTCCTTGTCGAACTCGCGGGCGCAGTAAACCTGCTTTACTCGAACTAGGACGGAAGCGAAAGCGTCGTTTTGCGACAGCGCTTGGGCGAGTGGGAGGATTTCGCTTGCCTTTGCCTGCCCGCGTTTTGCAACGCCTTCGTCCAAGGCTATGAGCTTGAGCGCGCCTTCGCGCGTGAGCAGGCCGGAAAACGCCTTTTGCTTTTCGGAAATTTTTGCTTCTAGCGAGTCGCCCAGTTTTTCCTTCAAAAGCCCTTCCTCGACCATTTCATCACTGGGTTTTGGCTTTAGGCTTTGGCAGCCGGGTCTGGGCCCAAGCCGCCGCTTTTTCAGCCTGATTCAGGTCGTTGAAGTAGTGCCCCATTTTCCTGAGAAGCGCCAATTTCCTCGGAGGGCTCAATTGCATTGCCAAAACGCGCTTGACCGAAGAGATGAGGCTTTGTCTTCTGCTTTCGATTTGCGGGACGGGAACGACGGTAGGAGAAGCCGGTTTGCTAAAAACCACGCTGGCGGGGTCTGCGGCAAAAAGGTTTCGCTGCATTCCAGGTCGGGGATTGATCCCGAGTATTTGTTTATCTAGCGAATCCCAAAGTTTACCTTCCGGACTTCCAAAGAGAAGCGGCCCTTTCTCCAGCAAGCTCTTTCTCGCGCCTAACGCGTCAATCAACGCCTGTTGTTCGGATGAAAGGGCGGGGCGTATGTTCTGCCTGAGGCGCAGTATGGGCGTGTTTCCTTTCCAACGAACCAGCATTGCAGGCACAATTTTGCCGCTGGAAGTGACAAAACCCACTTTTGAAGGAGCCGCCGTTTGGGGGGTTTGCCTGACTCTTCGTTTTTTCCCACTAGCGGGAAAGGTTTTGCGCGGCATGAAACAGTTTTGCACAATCTTGTTTAAAAGAGTAGACCGCAACCGCATGGCTTATTTTATAAAAGCACTAAAGCAGTAGTAAGTGTTACTGTAAACAAGGTGGTTTTTTGTCTTCAATCGGAAAAGTTGAAAAGTATTACAAGGAAAAAATCGAGTCGCAAGGCGCCATGCTGTTTTCCCTTATCGACCCAGACAAGTTTTCGCTCGAAAAGGGAAAGGCGATAGCCAAAAGCAGTTACGAAAACGGGGCCGACGTCATTCTCGTGGGCGGGACCATAGGCGCCCAAGGCAAGATCCTCGACGAAACCGTGCAGATGATTAAGGAAGGGTGCGGCGGAATTCCGGTCGTGCTGTATCCAGGCAACATTTCAGGCATCAGCGAGTACGCAGACGCGATTTACTTCATGCACATGCTCAACTCTCGCGACATCTACTGGCTTTCCACCGCCCAAATCCAAGCCGCGCCGGTAATAGCCAAAATGCATTTGGAAGCCATTCCTACGACTTACCTCATAATCGAGCCCGGACGCGCAGTCGGGTGGGTTGGAAACGCGAACGTAGTCCCGCGCGAGAGAAGCGATTTGGCCGCGGCATGCGCCCTTGCAGCAAAGTATACAGGCTCGCACGTTTTGATTACCGACGCTGGAAGCGGCGCTCCCTTGCCCACGCCCCCGGACATGATTTCGGCAATAGCAAAAATGGTCGGGAATAACTTGTTTTACTTCAATGCCGGCGGGGTTAGGACTCCGGTGCAGGCAGCCGAGTGCATTGCGGCCGGAGCGCACGGCATTCACGTTGGCAACGCTTTCGAAGAGCAGGTCGAAGCAAAGAAAATCAAGGAAATAAGCGCTGCAGTAAGAAAGGAAGGAAAGAAAAGGGTTTGATTCTGCGGTAAAATTCGCGAAAAGCGGTGTGCAATTGGTTTCCTTTGTTTTGGAAGCGTTCATCTGGAAAAGCCTGCTTGCGATAGCAATAGGGGGGCTCATCGGCCTCGAGCGCGAAAAGAAAGAACACCACGTCATCGGATTCCGCACTTTCGCGCTCACCGGTTTTCTCGGAATGCTTTTGACTTCGACAACGCAAAACGCTTATGCGGTTGCGTTGGGCTTGGCCGGAGTCTTCGCTCTAGCCGCGCTGTACTATATGCAGAGGGCTAGGCACACGGGCGCGTGGGGCGTTACCACCACGATAATGCTTCCCACGACTTACGTGCTCGGCGCGTTGGTGGGAACCGGTTTTTTCATCGAGGCGGGGCTCGCCGCGATAATCGCCGTTTTCCTTCTGGTTGAAGGGAGCCAACTGCACAACATCACGCAGAAAGTTTCGAAAAGCGAAATAATCGACTTGCTTTTGTTTGCGCTAATCGCGTTCATCATATACCCGCAATTGCCCGCGAAGCCACTCGAATTGTTAGGGCAGGACGTCAACCTGCGCTTCTTCTGGATAATAGTCGTTTCCATAACCGCCATCAGTTTCGGCGGCTTTGTCTTGACGAAATACGTGGGAAAGCAGGCACTGTCGCTAGCGTCGTTCTTCGGCGGGTTCGTTTCCTCGGTCGCGGTAGTCGCGGTCATGTCCGAAAAAGCAAAAAATCATTATCAAAGCCTGTTGAGGGTGCTGGCTTCGGCGGCAGCAGGCTCGGTAGCCAGCGACGCAATCCTCCTCGCAATAATCTCGCCCGCATTGCTTTACGCCGCGCTTCCCACGACAACGGCTTTCTTCGCCGCATTCGCAATTGCAGCCGGGTTTTACTCCAAGAAAGCGAAAAAAATCGAGCTCGAGCATTCGAAACGCCCGCTTTCGCTCAAATTCATAACCGAATTCTCGGCAGCATTGTTTCTCGTAAGCTGGCTGCTCAACTGGACCGTTGAAAACGCGCCGGCAGAATTCGTTGTTTTGTCAAGCTTTTTGGGGGGAATCTTAAGTTCAACGTCGGTCTTCGCGTCAATGGCCTTGCTTTACAACTCCGGCGCAGTCAACACGCAGACTGCCGCGCTCTCGCTCTTTGCAGCCCTGGCAGCTTCGCTTGCAGCCAAACTCGCGATAGCCGGCTTCGCCACCGGAAAATGGCGGGAAATGCTCGAGCCGGGAATCCTGATTTACGCGGTGGGCATTGCCGGCGTCATGGCAAACATCCTTTTATCCTAAACGCCACTCCCACGCCAGTATAAAAAAAGAAGGTTTCTTGGATATGAATGCGATTCGCTTGGACTGCGCAATAGGCGGAGGGCAAGTGCTGCGCACCGGGCTCGCGCTCGCCACAGTGTTGAAAAAACGGGTTGAGTTTGAAAACATCCGCGCCAACCGCCCCAAGCCGGGATTGCAGGCGCAGCACCTTGCGGGAGTAAGGGCACTGGAGCAGATGGGGGGAAAGGCGGAAGGCGCGCAAACCGGGTCGCAAAAAATCTCTTACACCCCGCCCGAAAAAATCGATTTCGAAAAAATCTCGCTCGACATCGGCACCGCGGGAAGCGTGACGCTCGTAATGCAGACGCTTTTGCTCCCGCTTGCTTTTTCAGGGGAAAAGCGCACGGTTGAACTAATGGGAGGCACACACGTCGCGTGGTCCCCGCCATTTGAGTATTTCGAAAAAGTTTTCATCCCAGCTGCAGCAAAATTCGGAATACGCGCCGAATGCTCGCTCAAAAAATACGGCTTCTACCCGCAAGGGGGGGGCATTGCGGAAATAATCGTGCACCCTTGCGGTGCGCTCCGGCCGGCCGAATTTTTGGAACGCGGCGAATTGAAATCAATCGAAGGAGTTTCGGCAGCAGCCAACCTTCCGGCGGAAATTGCGGAAAGGCAGAAGAAAAGCGCACTCAAGCAACTGGTTGCACAAGATATTTCTCCCAAAATAAAAGTAGAAAGCGTGAACGCAGAAGGGCAGGGAACTTTCGTGTTCTTGCAAGCGAATTACGGAAATAGCATTGCGGGTTTTTCAGCATTGGGTGAGAAGGGGAAGCCTGCTGAAAAAGTAGGAGAAGAAGTTGCGCAAAAATTTTTAGAATTCAATAATTCTGCCGAAGCGGTCGATGAGCATTTGGGAGACCAGCTGATTCCGCTGATGGCGTTGGCTGAAGGAAAAAGCGCGATTCGCACGAAAAAAACCGAGCATTTGCTTGCGAACATCGCGGTTTGCGAGAAACTGCTCGATGTGAGGTTTACGGTAGACGGAAGCATAATAACGAAAACGTAAGTTTGAACGCGCCACGATTGGTATTAAAACCCCCCCCCAATGAGTTTTGGAGGCGGTACGAAAGATGGCGAAAAGCAAGCTCTTGAAATCAGTAAGCGCTGCACTGGCTCTCGGCGTGTTGATTCACGGCGCGGTCGCACAAGGCAAACCTGCGGCAGGGAATGCTGCCGAGAAGCCGAAGATTGAGCAGTCTTCAAAAAGCGAAACCGTCAGCTATTCCTTCAAGGCTTTCGAGAACGGAGTAGAACTTTCCGCTCCAGGAAAGCCAAAAGTATTCATAAAGAACTCTCAGTATCCTTCGCTTTTCAGGATCACCAGCGGAAATTTTCGGCCTTTCCTCGAGCTCAGGCCGGGCTTCACGATTGGAGACGCCAAGTCGATTGCAGGAACGGTCATGGTGCACGTTAGAAGGGAAACTCGCGGGGTTCACGATTCGCCAAAAGGCCCGTTTTTCGACGAGGGATGGCGGTCGGCAAGCCTTACGCTAAGCCACAAGGATGCAAATCTACTCATTCA
>JAGVWL010000029.1 GCA_018304285.1 Microcaldota archaeon | reverse complement strand
AAGGTTGGAAAGACACGCTCTTACCATACCCAAACTGCATTAAAGCCCGGCGAAGCAAAAAACGATAGACTCTAGCGCTTGAAAAAAAGCGAAGGGGGGGGTTTTGCTTTTTTTTTCGGGTGAATGAAGGCAAATCAAACCCCCCTGCTTTTTGCGTTTTATTTCTTCTTCTTTTTCTTCTTCGCCAAGTTTTTCACCCCCTAGCTTTTGCATCTTGAAAAAACGCTTTCCAGAATTTTTACGCACTGTCCAAGATGCTTTTCTGAAGCCACTAGCGGCGGCATGATGCGTATTGCTTTTTTTCCTGCTTTCGACAGCAAGAGTTTCTTTTCAAACGCTTTGGAAACGATTTTTCCGCGTTCTTCCTCGCTCTCGGCTTCGATTGCGACCATGAACCCCAAGCCCCGGCTAGGCGCGATTTCGGAAACCTTGTGGATAAACCGCCCGCCCAAAACGCGCGCTTTTTCAGCCAGCTTTTTCTTGAGTATGAACTTTATTGCGGCGATGGATGCAGCGCAAGCCAGCGGGTTGCCGCCGAACGTGGACGCATGCTCTCCTTTTTTCAGCGCTTCAAGCGGGCTTCCGACCACTGCGCCGATTGGAACGCCGCCTCCCATTGCTTTCGACAAGCAAAGCAAGTCCGGAGTTACGCCGTATTTCTGGAATGCGAACATATGCCCCGTCCTCCCGAAGCCGGTCTGCACTTCGTCCAAGACCAGCAGGGCTTGCTTGTCCTCGCAAGAATCCTTGAGCCCTTTGAGGAATTCTTTTTCTGCGGGGACAACCCCGCCTTCTCCTTGCACCGGTTCGACGAACACTGCGGCAGTTTCGCCGTCTATTTCAACAGACTCGAGGTTGTTGAACTCCGCAAACTCTACGCCTGAAAGCAGCGGCTCGAAAGGCAGGCGGTATTTTTCGTTCCACGTTAGCGACAGCGCCCCCATGGTCCGTCCGTGAAAGCCGTTTTTGAACGCGATTATCTTTTCCCTTCCAGTCGCTTTCCGCACCGTCTTGATAGCGCATTCCACCGATTCGGCGCCGCTGTTGGTCAAAAAAACTTTTTCAAGCCCAGAGATTGAGCACAACAACTCGCTTAATTCCGCCTGCTCTTCGGAGTAGAACAAGTTTGACGCGTGAATCAGTTTTTTGGACTGGGCCGTAATTGCCTTGACGACTTGCGGGTTGCAGTGGCCTACGGCCGCGGTTCCCAACCCGCCAACGAAATCAAGGTATTTTTCGCCTTTTTCGCCGAAAATCCAGGCGCCCTTCCCACGTTCGGCGACTAGCGGAAAGCGGGAATAGGTATCAGCCGCGAAAAAATCCGTTTTGCCGATGGCGTTCATGCTTTCACTTCGGTGCCTGCTTCAAACAGGTTTTCGCTGATGCTGACTTTCAGCCCGCTTTTAGCCGCGGCTATTCCGTTCAGCAGCTTGGGAATCATGCCGCCGGAAACCATTCCTTTTTTCACCAGCTCGTCCGCTTGGTTTGCGCTAACGCTGCGGGCGACAATCCCGTTTACAAGGACCCCGCCAGTTGGAGTTAAGAAAACCAGGCTTGCGTTCAAAGCGTTGGCGATGCTTGCGGCTAGCTCGTCTGCGTTGACGTTGACTAATGCACTACCTGCAATGCCAAGTGGGGTTACTACTGGCGTGAAGCCGTTTGACAGGAAGAGCCTGAGGAACGCGGAATCAACGCTTTCAACTTTGCCGACAAACCCGAGGCTTTCGATTTTAGTGCACTTGACGAACGCATTGTCCCTGCCACTCAATCCTACCGGCTTGCATCCTGCCTTGAGCAAGGCCAGCATCAGCCTTGTTTTCGTTGGGCCGAGGAAAACCTGCTGGGCTAGCGCAATCGTTTGCAAATCGGTTACGCGCAAGCCGTTGAAAAATTCTTTGCTGGCCGTGGCTTCGCGGTTGAGTTGCTTTCCTCCGCCGTGCACTATCACGAGCGGTTTTACCGCCGCAAGCTTGGCGCAGTCTCCAGCCGTTCCGTCAACGTATTTTTCTTCCAGCAGTTCGCCCCCGATTTTCACTACTACCGGTTTTTCTCCGTTCTTCATGTTGAATACCTCGAATTGAGTTTTACGTATTCGAGAGTCAAGTCGCAGCCCCAAGCTTTGGCTGAGCTTTTCCCGGAATTCAGGACTACGTCTATGCGCGCTGTTTTTTCCTTGAGCTTTAGCGCGGCTTTTTTTTCGAGTCCCGTGGGCTTTCCGCGATTGAACAACACTACTTCATTGAGCGCCAGGCGGACTGCATTGAAATCCACTTTGGCTCCGCTGTATCCCAGTGCCGTGAGAATCCTGCCCCAGTTCGGGTCTCCTCCGAAAACCGCGGTTTTTACGAGCATGGAGCCGACGATTGCCTTCGCCGCTTTTTTAGCATCCGCGTTACTTGCCGCCTTGCTGACCGTAATTTCAATGGTTTTGCTTGCGCCCTCGCCATCTTCCACGACCGCCTTAGCAAGCGCGAGCAACACGCCGTGCAATGCGTTGTAGAAGTTCTTGCCGTTTTTCGCGATTGGATGGTTTCCAGCCATTCCGTTGGCCATTACGATGATGCAGTCGTTTGGGCTAGTGTCGCCGTCGACGCAAATCGCGTTGAACGTCGAACCAACCGCTTTCTTGAGCGAAGCTGACAATGCAGCCTGTGAAATCTCCGCGTCTGTGAAAACAAACGCCAGTGTGGTTGCCATGTTTGGTGAAACCATGCCTGAGCCTTTGGCAATTCCTAAAAGCGAGACTGCCTTGCCGTTCACGCTGATTTTCGCAGATGCGGTTTTGGTTTTCGTGTCGGTGGTTAGAATGGCTTCGGAAAAGCCGTAAACGCCTTTAGGGCTTAGTTTCTCCAAAGCTTGTTTTATCCCGTCCGTCATTTTTTGCATCGGCAGTTGTTTTCCGATGATTCCGGTTGATGCGACCAGGACTTGTTTTTCGCTCAACCCCGCTTTTTTTGCTGCAATACCGCACGTTTCTTCGGCGTTTTTCACTCCTTTTTTGCCGGTGCACGCGTTGGCAATGCCGCTGTTGACTACCAGCATCCGGCTTGTTCCCGAGACTTTTTTGGCCGTCACTATCAACGGCGCGCCTTTTAGGCTGTTGGTGGTGAAAACGCCGGCTGTCTTGCAATCTGCTTGCGAAAAGGCGATGCCCAGGTCTTTCCGTTGTTTCTTTATGCTGCAGTGCACGCCTGCAAAAAGAAAGCCCTTTGGAATAAAGTTTTTCATAGGAACAACCCTTGCCGCTCCAAGCCTTGCGCTTCGCTAAACCCGAGCATTACGTTCATGTTCTGGACCGCTTGCCCCGCAGCGCCTTTAATCAGGTTGTCGATGCAGGACACGCATACTGCAATGTTTTTCTTCACGGCAAAACCGCCGATTTTGCAGTCGTTCGTGCCTAACACGGCAGGTATTTTCGGGACTTCGGAAAGCGTTTGCACAAACGGCTCTCCGCCAAAAAACTTGCCGTACGCTTTTGCTATTTCTTCAGCTTCGAGCTGTTCTGCCAGTTCGAAGTAAACCGTTGATGAAATACCGCGGGAAATGGGAATGACGTGTGGCACGAAGTAAACCTCGCAGCCCGTCTTGGCGGATATTTCGAAGGAATGGTTGTGCGTCAAGAGCTTGTAGGCGACGACGTTCCCGTGGATCTCGCTGTGGTGGGCGTTAATGTGCTGGGGGTTCGCGCCGGCTCCGCTCGAACCGCTTTTGCAGTCCGCGATTAGTTTGGAGGCTTTTCCCGCCAACGGCGCTGCCGCTAGAATGACGCTGGTCGCATAGCATCCTGCGTTTGCCACAAGCTTGCTTTTTGCTATGGCTGGCTTGTTGAGTTCAGTCAGCCCGTACGCGCTTTCGCCCAAGAGTTCAGGATAGGGGTGTTCGAAACCGTGGGCTTCGAAAAACGCGTTTTCATCAGGCAAGCGGAATGCCGGGCTCAAGTCTATGACCTTGCAGCCGGCGTCAAGCGCTTTCGGCACTAGTTCAAGCGAAGTTTCCATTGGAGTGGCCAGGAAAACCACGTCGCTTTCCTGGAAAACTTCCGCTGGATTTTTGTCCGTCAGTTTCAAGTCTTTTTTCAGGCTCTGCTGTAGCTTGCGGATGCTTCCCGTTTTCGAGTGCGAGTAAACGTGCTTCAGCTCGACAAGCCCGTACTGTGAAAGTATTTTCACGAGTTCGGCTGCGGCGTAACCAGATCCTCCGATTACTGAAACTGCCGGCATTGCATTCATTTGTGTGCACCGTTTTTGGCGCTGATGTGGTTTGCCAGCTTAGACTGCAGGCCCCACAGTTCGATGAAGCCCGGCGCGGCGTTCTGGTTGAACAAGCTTCCCTTTTCGTAGGTGGACAGGTTGAGGTCGTAAAGCGCGTAAGGCGAAGAG
This sequence comes from Microcaldota archaeon, assembly GCA_018304285.1. Classification (GTDB taxonomy): domain Archaea; phylum Micrarchaeota; class Micrarchaeia; order Norongarragalinales; family Norongarragalinaceae; genus UBA10210. The sequence continues at coordinate 2,293 of JAGVWL010000029.1, read as the reverse complement.
CGCCCGACTACTTTCGCGCTTCCCTTGAAGAGCTTGAGCTTGACTTTCCCGCAAACTTTTTCGTTCGCCTTGTCGATGAACGCGTTGAGCCCGCCCATGAGCGGGTCGAGCCACAATCCGGCGTAAGCCATATACGCCCACTTGTCGTCCACCATCGTTTTGAAAGTGTTTTCGTGGATCGTGCAAACGGTTTTCTCCAAGTCCTTGTGCGCCTTCAGAATGCATTCCGCCGCCGGGCATTCGTAAACCTCGCGGCTTTTCAGCCCCACGATGCGGTCTTCCATGTGGTCGGACACGCCCACGCCGTGCTTTGCCGCGATGCCGTTGAGCTTCATTACTAGCTCGTGCAAAGGCATTTTCACGCCGTTCAAAGCGCACGGGATTCCAGCTTGGAATTCTATTTCAATCAATTCAGCTTCGGCTGGCGCTTTTTCAGGCAGGGTCGTGTAGGAAAACACTTCTTTCGGGGGCTCGTGGAACGGGTCTTCCAAAACCCCGCATTCCGTGCTCTTGCCCCACATGTTTTCGTCGGTCGAATACACGCTTTTCTCGGGAATGGGAATGCCGTGCTTTTCGGCGTAAGCCATTTCTTCTTCCCGCGTAAGCCCCCACTCGCGCACCGGCGCTAACGAAGTGAGATTCGGGTTTAGGCTCGACACGGTAGCTTCGATGCGCACTTGGTCGTTTCCCTTTCCAGTGCTCCCGTGCGCTATCGCATCCGCCCCTTCCTGCTCCGCGATTTTCACCGCCCATTTTGCGAGAAGCGGCCTTCCTATTGCCGTGCTTAGCGGATAGGAATCTTCGTACATGGCGTTGGCTTTGATCGCTTTGGAAACGTATTCCTCGGCGAATTCCTTTTTGGCGTCGATAACGAACGCCTTCTTGGCGCCGAGCTTCAGAGCCTTGGCCTTGGTTTTTTCGAAATCGGTTTGCGGCTGGCCGATGTCCAGCGTTAGCGCGATGAGCTCGCAGGAATACTTTTCCTGAATCCATTTGAGCATCACGCTCGTGTCTAACCCGCCGGAATAAAGCAAAACAACTTTCTTGAATTTCATTTCCTACGCTTCCTCCAATGCAATGCCCTGCATTAACTTTTGCTTCAGTTCCTGCTCTCCTATGAGCGCGAGCAAAACCGCTTTCTGCGCGTGAACGCGGTTTCCGGCTTGCGCGAAAACCACCGACTGCAGCCCCTCGATCACGCTTTTCTCTACTTCCACCCCTTTTTGCGCGGGAAGGCAGTGCATGAAAACCGCTTGGCTTGCAGCGTGCGCCATCAATTCCTGCGTGACTTCAAACCCTGCAAAAGCAGCGAGCTTTTCTTTCGCTTCGCTTTCCTGCCCCATGCTCACCCAAACGTCCGTATAAACGGCGTCCGCGTTTTCCACGGCCTTGAAAGGGTCGCTGGAAACTTCGAGCTTGCTTTTGCTGGCGCCGGCAAGCTGCTTCGCCTTGCCCAAAAACTTTTCCCCAGGCAGGAAGCCTTCGGGTGATGCGACTGCGAAATCCACGCCTGCCGAAGCGCAGGCGAGCATGAGCGAATTGCACACGTTGTTTGAATCGCCGACGAACGCGACTTTCGTGCCTTCCAGGCCGCAATGCTCGCTTATCGTGAGCATGTCCGCCAGCGCCTGGCACGGGTGTTCCTCATCACTCAATAGGTTTACCACCGGAATTTCGCTGTACTGCGAGAATTCGGCGAGGAATTCGTGCGAGTAGACGCGCGCGGCGAACAAGTCGGCGTACTGCGAAATGGTTTTCGCGCTGTCGAAAACGTCTTCGTGCTTGCTCTTCAAGTGCGCGTTGGGCAGGTCTATGACGTGCGCGCCCATTTCCTTCGCCGCCAGCTCGAAAGATATTTTCGTGCGCGTCGAAGGCTTTTCGTAAAGCGTTACTACGCTCTTGCCTGCAATCGCCTTGGCGTATTTCGCGGGGTTCGACTTTGCCGCCGCAGCAAGGAATACCGTTTCCTTCACGTCCAAATCCAAAACCGACAACAAATGCATTTTTTTTTCCACCATCCGTTTTCATTCTTGTTTTTTTGCAGCCAGCAATTCACCGGCCTTTTTCAAAACGTGCGCCGGGTTCGGCCCGCTTTCGCCAGTTTTTGAAACAATCCACTTCGCATCCTGCCATTCTTCCATGTCTTCGGAAGTCACGCTAACCTCCGCTTCAGCCAAGAGCTTGTTCAAAATCCCCGCACCGATTTTCCCGAGCCCTTTTTCGGCGGACTGCGCCACCGCCTTTTCTACGATTTTTTTTGCACTCGAAAAATCAATTCCGTGCTCTTGCTTCA
>JAGVWL010000037.1 GCA_018304285.1 Microcaldota archaeon | reverse complement strand
TTTTGGTTTTGGGGCTAGCGTTCAGGGCTGGAGTCAAGGAATTCAGGAAAACGCCTGCAAAGCCCATAATCGATTTGCTCAAGAAAAAAGGCGCTTTCGTGCGCGCTTTCGACCCGGTTTGCGAGGAGAAAGACGCGAAGGATTTTTTCGGCGCAGACGAATTTTCTTTCGACCCTGAAGGCATGGACTGCATGATAATCACCACCGCCGACAGCGCTTTCACCAAACTGGATTGGAAGAAAACCCTCGGGCAAATGCGCACGAAGATAGTGGTTGACGGCCGGCAGGCGGTCGACCCGAAAGCCGTGCGAGCTGAAAAAGGCGTTTACAGGGGAATCGGAAGGCTGTGATTTTATTGCAAAAGAAAAAAGCCAAAAAAGTCTTGTGCGTTTTTCCGGGCGACTGCCTGAAAACGTTTTATTCGAAAGGCGAAGTCAAGCAGCGCTATTACAATCCGCAAAACTTTTTCGACGAAGTGCACTTCATAACATTCTGCGACCGTGACGTCGAGCCGGATAAAGTAAAAGGGATTGCTGGAAACGCGAAAGTGTTCGTCCACGCAGTCGGAAGGCTCAAGCCGTGGTCGATTTGGACTGACGCCGGCAGGATTGCTTCCGTAGTCCAAAAAATAAATCCCGGCGCAATCCGCGCTTATTCCACTTCGGCGCAAGGCTTCATGGCCGCGTTCGCAGCCAAAAAACTCGGGATACCTTTCGTGGTTTCGCTGCACACCAACCCCGAAATGGACGGCCGCAGGCTTTCGTTCAAGCTCGGGTGGTGGAAAAACTGGCTTTCGTTCGAGTACAACGGCCTTTTCACGGAAAAATTCGTGCTGCGAACGGCGCGGAAAGTGGTTTGCGTTTACAAATTCGCTGAACAGTACGCTTTGGGCAAAGGCGTTCCACGCGAAAAAACCGAGGTAATCTACAACAAAGTTTATGCGAAAAACTATGAGAGCGTGAAGCCGGCGCTAAAGCTCTCGAAACCTGCGGTTTTGTTCGTGGGAAGGCTGATTCCAGGCAAAAGCCCGGAAAGCCTGATTCGCGCCTTGCCCTCGCTCGACGTTTTCCTGGTGATGGTCGGCGACGGGCCGCTGAAAGAAGAAATGCTGCAGTTGTCCGAACAGCTTGGCGTGAGAAACAAAATAATCCACTGCCCTTCCATTCCCAACAAAGACCTTCCGACTTACTTCAAATCCGCGAAAGTGTTCGCCCTTCCCATAGACTACGGGGGCGTGGCCATTCCCGTGATTGAAGCAATGGCTGCGGGCGTTCCGGTCGTAGTTTCCAAGCCTTTGCTGGGCTCCGAGGCGGAATTGTCGCAGGACGTGGGGCTGGTTGTGAAAAACAACCCGCAGGCTTTCGCGAACGCGATAGGCAGGCTGCTTGCCGACCGCAAGCTTTACGGAAAGCTCAAGCGCAAGGGGCTCGAAAAGTTTTCCGAACTGGACGGCTCGAAGATGGAACTGCGGGAAGCGCAGCTTTACGAAAGGATTTTGAACGACGGGGAAAAAGCGAAATGAACGTTTCCGTTTCCGAAAAACCGCCCGCGGGGTGGGACGCGTTTCTTTCGCAAAGCGAGTTCGGGACTTTCTACCAAACATCCCTCTACTCTTCTTACGCCGAGCGCGAAGCGGGCTTCAAGCCGTTGTTCCTGCGAGCCGAGGAAAACGGAATTGCGCAAGGGCAGTTGCTTTTGCTGAAAGGCTCGCGCATTCACGGCTTGCTTGCCAACCTCCCCTTGCATTCCATCACGACCAGGGTCTCGCGGGCTGTTGCGCCTGCCTTCTCTTGGATTTACGGGCCGGTCGCCGAAAGCGAGCCGGCGGCGTCGGCGCTTTTGGAAAAGGCGGCGGAACTTTCCGGCGGGAAGCTGCGCACTTGCATTCCCCACCCGCTCTCGCCTTTTGAAAACTCTTTCGCAAAAGCCGGCTTCCGCGAAAAAAAGTGGGCTACTTTCCTAGTGGACCTGCGGAAGGGCGAGGAAGAACTGTGGAATGCAGTGGATAACGCGGCGAGGAAAATAGCGCGGCGCACGCTCGAACAGGCCGACGTGGTGCAAGTAGAGGACGAAGGCCAATACAAGGCGTACCACGCCGTGATGAACGAAAACCGCAAGCGCAACAAGGCCGTGCCGTACCGCTACACGCCTGAGCTGTGGAAAACTTGGAGGGAGAACGGTTGCGGAGAGGTTTTCATTGCAAAGGAAAAGGCGGGCGGGCGCGTGCTCGCGGGGTTGGGAATTTCTTCATTCAACGGTTACTTGAACGAATGGGGCGCGGGAACTTCCTCTTACGCAATTGAAAACCACGTTTACGCGCAGGACGCGATAAAATGGAGCGTAATAAAATGGGCGCGCGAGAAGGGCTTCCGCTATTACGACTTGACTGGCGTGAATCCCACGCCGGCGAACGAGAAAGAAAAGGGGATTTTTCGCTTCAAGGAAAAGTGGGGCGGAAAGCTCGTCGAATACGGCGTCTACACGCGTTGAGCGCATTGGGGTTATTTGCTTGCAAATGGCCGGTGTATTGAAATGAAGGGCGTTTCGGGAAAAAAAACTGGGTTGAAAACTGCCGCAGACTGGGGCGACCGGCTGGACGTGCGGTTTTACTTGGCCGAACGGCTCAAGCGCCTCCAGGGAAAGAAAATCTTGGAAATAGGCTGCGGCTGGGGTTTTGTATTGCGCGAAGTGCCTGATTCGAACGAAAAGTACGGCGTGGACTTGGACGCCCGCAGGCTCGCCACTGCCAAGGAACTGGTGCCGGGCGCAGTGCTGAAGCACGCGAGCATGTACTCCCTGCCGTTCAAAAACGGTTTTTTCGACGCCGTCATAATGGCGAACGTAATCCCTCACGTGGATTTTCACGCGGAGGGAAACCGCGAGAAAAACCAGCGCAAGGCGTTTTCGGAATCAGCCCGCGTTTTGAAGAAAGGCGGGGTGCTGTATCTGACAGCGCCGAACGGCGCTTGGTTCGAGAAAATCGGGGTTTACGGCAAGCTCGAACGCTGGCGCCTGGAAAAACTCTTGCAGCCTTACTTCGATTTCGAAATCGGGGGCTGGAACCCGTTCCCTTCATACCCGCGCTTCATTCCCTCGCGCGTGCTGAAAAAAGTGCCTTTGTGGTTCGAATTGCTCAAAACCCTGTGCGGGAAAGGGTTATTCAGCCGTACTAGCAAGTTTTTTTATACCGAGGCAGTTAGAAAATGATAAAATGCGCTGGCGGTGCCTTTTCCAATGCTTAAAATGCTTTTAGTCGACCCTTCGCCGTACACGACCAATTACGGCTTGCGGAGCCTTTCCGCCTACCTCTGGGAGCACGGCGTGGAAGCGAAAATGGTTTTTCTCAACCCCGACCGCGGGTCGGACCCGCAGACCGGCCGCTATACCGACGCGGTTTTGGAAGACTTGGCTGCGCTGGCTGAAGACTGCGACGTGATCGGGTTTTCCGTTTTTACGAACTTTTATTTCCGCGCTGCCGAACTCACCGAGTTCATGAAAAAGCGTTTTCCTGAAAAGCCCGTAGTCTGGGGAGGAATCCACGCTACGGTCAGCCCCGCTTCATCGATAAAATACGCGGACGTCGTTTGCCTGGGCGAAGGCGAGGAAACGGCATTGCAGCTGCTGCAGGAAGTTTCGCAGAAAAACCTGGAGCCGCGCATTCCCGGAACGTGGGTGAAAACCAAGGACGGGGTAATGAAAAACGAGCCGCGGCAGCTCGAGGAAAACCTCGACAGCTATCCTTACCAGGATTACGAGCCTTCCCACATGTACGCCATCAAGGACGGCCGGGTAGTGCAGGCGACTGAAAGCATGCTTGCCGAAATGCTCAAGCTCCCGCCGGCAGCGCGCGTTTACTTCAAGCTCGACGCGCAAGAAAATTGGCAGTACCTCACGCTCACTTCCCGCGGCTGCCCGTACTTGTGCGCGTACTGCTGCAACAACGCGTACCGCAAGATTTACGCCGGGAAAGGGCGGTGGCTGCGCACGCGCAGCGTCGAGCACGTAATCGGCGAGCTGGAGGATTTCAAGAGAAAGCACGGTTACGTCAATTTCATCAGTTTTTTCGACGACGACTTTCTCGCCAGGCCGAACGAATTCATAAGCCAGTTTTTCGACGCTTACGACGAGCGCGTTCACCTTGCGTTCAAGTGCAACGTCGGCGCGTTCAACGTAAACCGCGAGAAGTTCAAGCGCATGTGCGACTCGGGGCTGGCGAACGTGGAAATCGGGCTGCAGAGCGGAAGCGAAAGAGTGCATAAGCAGGTTTACTTCCGGCCGTTCCTTCCCGCAAAGTTTCTCGAAGTCGCGCGCATCATGGCGGAATTCCCGCGGGTTACGAAATACTACGACGTGATTCTGGACAATCCCTATGAAACGGAAGAGGATTTGGCGAAGACAATCGAGTTTCTCGCGCAGATTCCCAAGCCCTTCCACTTGAGCTGCTTTTCGCTCACGTTCTTCCCCGGCACCGCGTTGTACGACAGGGCCGTTGCGGACGGCTTGATAGACCCGGAAAACCTCAAGCCGATTTCCGACAAGAAGAACAACGCGCTTTACCTGAACGACGCTTACGGAAAGATACTGGTTTTGGCTGCGGGGAAAGCCGACCCGAAACTCGCGCCTTTGTTCGCGGCGGCGGGCAACCCGTTTTTCCTCAAGGCGTTTTCCACGCCGTTGTTCCAGCCCGTGTTCAAAAAAATCCTGGGAATAGCGTTGAAACGATGATTCACGCGACGATTTCCTCGTAAACTTTCTCTAGCCTTCCGGCGATTTTCACGCAATCGTGCGTTTTTCTCACGTAATCCAAGCATTCTCCGGCTTTTTCCTTTCGCAGGCTCTTGCTTTCTACGAGTTCGGCGAGCTTGTCCGAAAGGCTTTCTGCGTCGGCGTTGACTATCGGGCAGTTGGGATAGAATTTCAGGATGTCCTCCCGCAGATACGCGACAACCGGCTTTTTCAGCGCCATCGCCTCGCAGGCGAAAGTCGCATACCAACCGCTCAGCTGGTCCACGACGATGTCCGCGGCTTCGATGCGCTTTTTCAAAGCCGCCAGCGGAACCCCTTCGATCAAATCGAATTCTATCGGATAGCCGCGTTTCTTCAGCTTTTCAACCGCGGCAATCACGTGCGGAGTGCCTTTGAACCCGCGGCTCGTCGGCGCGTGCAGAATCCGTATTTTTTTCGATTCCCTTGCGGGCGCGGGCTTCCAGTAGTCCAAGTCGATGCAGACCGGAAGCAGTTCGGTGCCTGGCGGAACGAATTTGTAAAGGTCGGGGGCCGCAAACCTTTTCGCGCAGTTCAGCCTGCTCAAGAAAGGAACGCTGCCTCCGCGCACGTCCGCCCCCCAGTGGGAGTAAACGAGTTTCACCCTGTCCATCGTGATGATTTTCGTAAGGGGCGCGTCAACATAGCCTGGCAGCATGCTTGAAGAATGCATGTGCAGCACGTCGAAGTTTTTCAGCGCCCACGAATACCATTTGAGGCGTTTGAGCAACTGCACCGGCAGGGGCCTTCCTTCAAGTTCCATAGAATAGTCGTAAGGAAACTTGAACTTAGCCCCGCTCCTGAAATCCAAAACCTTGCTGTAGACGCCTATCCTGTTCAAGCCCGTGGAAATGGCCCAGGGCACGTTAGCAATATTCAAAACCTGCAATACCCGCAAGAAATCACAGCCTTGACTGACAACCGTTTAAATTATGGGACGTTAATATATATGCCTGAAGAATGTTGATTATTTTTCCGGCGCATTCTGGCGTATTTTTGCATTAACTATGTGGTGAAGCGAAGGTGGGGAAAAAGATTCTGGTTACGGGCGGCGCAGGCTTCATCGGAAGCAACTTCATCCGTCTGATTCTCTCCCGGCGGAAGCCGGAAACAGAAATCGTGAATCTCGACAGCCTGACGTATGCCGCAGACTTGCGGAGCCTGAAAGATTTTGCCAAAGACCCGCGTTACTCCTTCATTAAGGGAGACATTTGTGATTCGGCGCTCGTGGACAAGCTTGCCCGCGATTGCGATTGGATTGTGAATTTCGCGGCCGAAACGCACGTGGACAATTCGATTTCCGCTCCAGAAGATTTCATGAAAACCAATGTTCTGGGAACGCACGTGCTGCTGAAATCGGCGTTGCGGCACGGCGTGTCGAAATTCCTGCAGGTTTCGACCGACGAGGTTTACGGCAGCATCGACCGCGGGCGGTTCGCCGAAAAAAGCGTGCTTTCTCCTTCGAGCCCTTATTCCGCCAGCAAGGCCGGTGCAGAGCATATCGTTTTCGCATATCACCAGACTTTCGGCATGCCCGTGCTAGTGACCAGGAGCTCAAACAATTTTGGCCCGTTCCAGCATCCCGAAAAGCTCATTCCAAAAATAATTACGCACGCGGCGCGCGGGAAGAAAATCCCGATTTACGCGCGCGGGTTGAACCGCAGGGACTGGATTATGGTTGAAGACAATTGCAGGGGCATCGAAACCGTGCTGCTGAAAGGAAAGGCGGGCGAAGCGTACAACATCGGCGCCGGAAACGAGCACTCGAACCTGTCAGTCGTCAAAATGATTCTGAAGAAAATGGGCCGCCCCGAGTCGCTCATGCAGTTCGTGAAAGACCGGCCGGGGCACGACTTCAGGTATGCGGTTGACACGAAGAAAGTGCGCGGGCTCGGCTGGAGGCCGAAGGCAAGCTTCGGGCGGGCTCTCGATTATACTGTAGATTGGTATTTGCAGAACGAGTGGTGGTGGAAATCGAAAGGAAGCTCGTCATAGGCTTGAGAACTTATCTCGTGCAAGGCAATTTCAAGGAGTGCGAAGACCAGGTTGAAGACGCCCGGCGCGCATTCCCCTACGCGTTCATTTACCTGGCAGCCTGCGGGCTGCCGCCGTCCGAAAAAATGCGTGCGACCGCCGACGAAGTCACGCATTACAGCACCGAGCCCTTGGGCTTGGGCGTGCCGAACAAGCTCATCATAGAGAAAGCGCTGGCCGAAGGTGCGCTGCAGCTAGTCATAGTCGACGGCGACCGCCAGCATTTCATGGCCACCGTGAAGGATTTGCTCGATAAATACGGGCAACGTTCCGTCGCAGTCATTCCCGAAAGGAAAAAACGGTTTTTGTTTTCCCGCGAGGAACTTCACGGGCCGACAGTCGAGGATTTGCTTAACGGGTTCTTGCGCCTGTCTTTCGGCTGCAACCTGAAAGACCCGGCGCCGGGATTGTATTTATTCCCGAACGCGCGTACGCTTTCCGGCTTCAAATTCAATGCGCAGCACTCTTGGGTGGGCGACGCCGAACTGGTGAAAAACGTTTTCACGCACAAGCTTGCCGTGGAAAGCCCGGAAATTTCCGTGAGGGAGAAAACCTACTCGATTTCGCGCAGGGACTTGGTCTTCAATTCTTTCCTCGAGAGCGAAAAGTTTTTCGGCGTGACTCTTGCCGAAGTTGCGGAGTTCATCAAGACGCATCCGGAAGAGAGCCTTTTCGGAGGCAATTTCTTTGAAATCGACCGGACCGTCGAAGCTTTCGGCGGCTTCCGCTCGCAGCTGAAGATAAAAGGCATGAAAGCCCTGGTTCTCGCAGGAGGCAAGGGCACGCGGCTCAAGCCGTTCACGCACACGATTCAAAAGCAGCTGTTTCCCATTGCCAACAAGCCGGTGCTGCATTACATTATCGAGAAAATCGTGCGCGCGGGAATACGCGAGATCGGCGTCATCGTCGGGCCGAACAAAGACCAGGTGAAAAACGCCTTGGGCGACGGTTCGAAGTGGAACTGCTCCATCACTTACATCGACCAGGACGACCCCGCGGGATTGGCGCATGCGGTTTTGACCGCAAAAGATTTTTTGGGGGAAAGTTCTTTCCTCATGTATCTTGGCGACAACCTCTTGCGCGACGAGCTCGGGGATTTCCTCAAGGAGTTCGTCGACTCGGGTTTCGCTGCCAGCCTCACACTAAAGCGCGTCGCGAATCCAGCCAATTACGGGATTGCAGAAATCGACTCGCACGGCCGCATAGTCCGGCTGCTGGAAAAGCCCAAGAACCCGCCTTCGGACTTGGCCATAGTCGGGATTTACGCTTTCACGCACAAGATTTTCGGCGCGATAGGCAGGACAAAGCCTTCGGCGCGCGGCGAGCTTGAAATCACGGATGCGATACAACAGCTTTGCGAGAAAAAAGAGAACATCAACTACCGTATCATCGACGGCTGGTGGGAAGACACTGGCACGCCCGAATCGCTGCTCGACGCGAACGTCCTGATTTTATCTTCAGCACCGCCGACGCCCGCAGTCAAAGGAAAGGTTTCGAAGACCGCGGTGGTGAAAGGCGGAGTTGAAATCGGCGAGGGAACCGTAATCGAAGGCGATTGCGTGCTTCTCGGCCCGTCGGTCATCGGGGCGCACTGCGTGATAGGCTCCGGCGCCCTCATCGGGCCTTACTCCAGCATAGGCGACAATTGCTCGATACGCAACGCCCAAGTGCTGGGCTCAATCGTTCTCGAGGACACCGCAATCGACTGTACGAAGCAGATAATCTTCAGCGTGATAGGAAAAAACTGCAGGATAACCTCGGATTCCCCTTCAAAAGGCATTGACAAGGTTACCTTGAGGATAGGCGACGACACTTCGATAAAAGTTTGAAAACCGCATTATGCTAAAAATATGCTGTAAGGCGTGAATCCAAAATGGCTAAAACTTTAAAGTCTTTCTCCGGCGCCGACGTGCTCATTACTGGCGGGCTGGGCTTCGTGGGAAGCAACCTTGCAATCGAGCTCGCCAAGCGCAAGGCGAACGTCACCATAATCGACTCCCTCCGGCCGGATTACGGAGGCAGCATGTTCAACATAGAACCCGTGAAAGACCGGGTTGACGTCAAAGTGCAGGACTTGAACGATTTCGGCAAAACTTGCGAAGCGGTGCGCGGCAAGGACTTTATTTTCCACATGGCCTCGCAGCAGAGCCACGTCTTGTGGCGCGACGAGCCTTACAGCGATTTGGACGACGGCATTCGCGCTACCGTAGTTTTGCTTGAAGCGCTGAAAAAAACCAAGTCCGAACCCCGGCTGGTTTTCGGCGGCACGCGCGGGGAGTACGGCAGGCAAAAATCTCCGGTCAATGAAAATGCAGTCCCGAACCCGCTGGGCTTTTACGAATTGTGCAAGCTGTTTTCGGGCAGGGCGTGCGAACTTTACTCCCGCACTTACGGCTTCGAATTCGTGTGGGCGAGGCTCACCAACATTTACGGCCCCCGCTCCAGCATCAAAACGAACGCTTCCGGGGTGGTGAACTGGTTCGTGCGGCTTGCCCTCGAAGGAAAAAAAATTCCTTTATACTACAAGGGCGGGATAGCGCGGGATTTGCTTTATGCCGGCGACTGCGTGCAGGCGCTTTTGCTTCTAGCGGATTGCGCCGAAGCGAACGGAGAAATCGTCAACGTCGGAAGCGGCAAGCCCGTAACGCTCCTGCAGGTGGCGGAAAAAATCGTTGAAGCAGCAGGAAGCGGGTCCATAGAATTCGTCAAGGCTGATGCGAAGCGGGATAAGCAGGAAGTCGGCGACGCTTTTCTGGATGTCGGAAAGCTCGAACGCCTCACGGGCTTCAGGCAGGAAACGGGCTTGGACGAAGGCATTCGGCTGACTGCCAACTATTATAAGAAATACTTGCAAAAGTACGTTTGACTCCGGGTAATTCCGGCGTGAATTTCGGTGGTTTCCAGGTGTTCGGCAGTTTCAAGAAAGCCAAAATAAAAACCCGCTTCGGCTTGCTTGCGCTGAGGCGCGTCGGCATGCGCGACGCCGCAGCGCTCAATGCGATAGTCAACGAAACTCCGGTTAGCAAGTTCCTGAATTTTCCCACGCCAGTCCCGCTTTCCCTCACCAAAAAACGCATTCGCGAAAGCCTGGCGAGCAAGAGCCAAGAGTGGATTGTCGCGGAGTTCGAAGGCAAGGCTGCGGGGAGCATAGTCTTGCGGCGAGAGCCGGGCCGCTCTTCCCACGTTGCGAATTTCGGCATCGCCTTTTCCTCCGCATCCCAAGGCACGGGATTCGCTTTTATTTTGATGAACGCAGTATTCGCGTTTTTGAAGAAAAGCAAAATCCGGATGTTGCACGCGAACGTGGTTGAAGACAACTCCCGCGCGCGCTCGTTCTACCGCAAGCTCGGCTTCAAAGACTGCGGCAGGATTCCTTTGTTCTACAAGCGCGGCGGAAAGTATTCGGACATGGTTGTCGTAGCAAAAAAAATTTATTGAGCTTGCGCTGTCGGGTGGATGGATTTGGTTTCAATGCGCGTTCCTTTCGTGAACCTGAAAAAACAGTATTCTTCCATCAAAGCCGAAGTTGACGCATCTATTGCGAGGGTGTTGGACAGCGGGAATTTCATTTTGGGCGGCGAAGTCGAAGCGTTTGAAAAGGAATTCGCCTCCTACTGCGGCGCAAAGCACGCCGTGTGCGTTTCTTCGGGAACCGAAGCCCTCTACCTGTCGCTGCTGGCGGCGGGAGTGAAGCGCGGCGACGAGGTCATTACCGCGGCCAATACTGCAGTGCCCACCGCAACCGCGGTGCTCATGGCAGGCGCTACTCCGGTTTTCGCCGATGCAAGCGAAAAAGATTTCAACATCGACCCGGGCTTGCTGGAAAAGCAGGTGACGAAAAAAACCAAGGCGATAATCCCGGTCGACCTTTACGGCCAATGCGCTGACCTGACGCCCGTGCGGGAAATTGCGGAAAAGCATTCCATTCCCGTAATCGAGGACGCTTGCCAGGCTCACGGCGCGCTCTACGAATCCCGAAAGGCCGGTTCGCTTTGCGATTTCGGCTGCTTCAGCTTCTACCCCACGAAAAACCTTGGGGCGTACGGAGACGCTGGAGCGATCACCGTGAACGACGAGGAGAAAGCGGAAAAGCTGCGGCTGCTGAGGAACTACGGGCAGAAGTCGCGTTACGAACACGTTTCTTTCGGCGTTAACAGCAGGCTGGACGAGATTCAAGCGGCAGTGTTGCGCGTCAAGCTGCGGAAACTCGACGGGTGGAACGAACAGAGGCGCAAGCTTTCCAGAACCTATTCCGAAAAACTCGGCGGCGCGGTTTCGCTTCCCTTGGAAATGCCCGGGCGAAAGCACGTTTTCCACTTGTTCGTAGTCCGAAGCAAACTGCGGAACGCTTTGCAAGAGCATCTTTCAAAGGCCGGAGTGGCTACCATAATCCATTATCCCCTGCCCGTTCCAATGCAGCCTTATTTCGCGCAAAACGGATTTTTCCGCGGCTCGTTTGCAGTTGCAAGCAAGCTGTCGGGCGAAATCCTTTCCCTCCCCATCTATCCCGAGCTATCCGGAGAGGAAGCCGATTTCGTGTGTTCGAGCGTAAAAAGTTTTTTCGACCGCCGCGGCAGCCGCAGTTAAAGTTAGCACCGCGTCCCGCGGCTCGCCACTTTTAAAAGCAATTATCGCATTATAACGTTGTAATGACCTTCCTGAAAAGCACGGCCTACGTTCTCGCGGCAAACTTCCTGGTTTTGGCCTTGGGTTTTTTCCTCAGGCCCGTCACAGCCCGGTTTCTCGGCCCGTCGGAATACGGCTTGTTTGCGCTCGTGCTGAGCACCGCCTCGGTCATTCCCGCGCTGACCTTGTTTTCCCTCAATTCCGGCGTATTGTACTTTACCGCAAAAAAACCCCAACGGGTGAAGCAGCTCGTTTCAACTTCGCTGGCTTTCACCATCGCCGCAGCGGCAATCCTTTACCTTCCCCTGCAATTCATCGTGCTTTCCGCAGCCCCTGCCTTGGGAACTGCCGGATACGCCGCCTCTTTCTTCCTTTCAATCGCCTTGTGCTTTTTCCTCATCCTGCAAGCGGCGCAGCAGGGGCTTGAAAAATTCGGGGTGTTCAGCAAATACGCCGTTGCATCCGCCTTTTTCTCGGGAATCCTTTCACTCGCCTTGGCGTATGCGACTGCAGACGGAGTCCTCTCAGCATGGGGCAGGGCTCTTGCAATCGTTGCCGTTTCCGCCGCCGGCTTATTTTCCCTCAAGGCCCTCGGCCGTCCGTCCATGGCTGAGCTCAAGAAAATTCTTGCTTACGCCGCGCCACTCGGGCTCGTGGGTTTCGTGGGCGCGTTCATAGTCGTAGTCGACCGTTACCTCATCGCCGCCTTCCGCGGGGTTTCCGAAGTCGGGTATTACGACATTTCCTATTCGCTGGTCGCGGCAGTGCTTCCGTTTTCCACGTCGCTTTTCACGACGATGATGCCGCGCGTGATACGCCAGGAGTCCAAGCTGAAGTTTTACTACGAGAAAATAAGCCAGGCCAACACCATGCTGCTTGCAACCGCAGGCATCGTTTTCTTTTATTATTCTGACATAATCGTTTCCCTGCTCTTGGGGCAAAACTTTGCCGGCGCAGTAACCCCGCTGAAAATCCTTTCCCTCACCCTGCCTTTGATGGCAATACACGGGCTGAACTTTTCGTCCACCTCCTCGGTGGGCAGGACGAAAATCGCGGGGCTGCTCATTTCCCTCCTTACCGTCTTCAGCCTTGTCTTCAACGTCATTCTCGTCCCCCTTTACGGCGCAGTAGGCGCTTCGTGGGCAAACGTCCTTACTTACATCTTCACTTCCAGCATAGGTTTTTACTATCTCAAGACCAGGTACGGCGTTGAAATAAGGCAGGTGCTCCCGCAGTATTTCATCTTCATCCTTTTCATCGCGCTTTACGTCTTCTTTTTCGAGGGAGGGGGCTTTGTCGGAAAAACCCTTGCCCTTGCAGTTTACGCTTTGCTGACTTATTTGGCCAACAAGCAGCTGGTGCACGAAACAGTCTCCCGCATTCCCCTCGGGAGGCTCAAAATCGGGCGGTCCAAATAAGCATGCTTTAAATACCGGATGTAAATAAAACTTTACATGGGTAAAATGCTTAGAATGCTCATTTTGGGGTCGAAAGAGTTTCCAGTCGGCTCGAGCAGGGGGTTTGACTCCTTGCCTTCGGGCGGCATGGAACGCTATACGCAAGACTTAGCCGGCGCCTTGGCTGAAGAGGGGCTCGAGCCGGTCATTGTCACGCGAAAATTCCCCGGCCAGGCTTCTTCAGAAAAGAAAAACGGCATTCTGGTCCGGAGAGTAGGGTGGGTTAAAGGATTCTTGTTCAGAAACCCTTCTTTCAACGCCATGTCTTTCATCGAAGGCATGAAGCTCGACTTTGACGTCGTTCTTGCCAACGGAGCAATATCGACCAGCATCGCCTTGATGCTGCGCTTTTTCAAGCGAAAGCCAGTGATTTCCAGGCCTGCCGGAATAGCGTGGGTGCAGCCCCAATACAATTTCCTGGTTAAAAAAATCCTCAAGATTTTGGAGTCGTTCGCTTATTCGCATGCAGACGCGGTCGTTTTCCTAAGCAGGCAGGAAACAGAGTCTTTCAGGCAAAAAATGGGTTTTCTCCCGGAAAACTACCGCGTAATCCCCACGGGCGTCGACCTCGCCCGCTTTAAAGCAAAAAAGAAAAAAGGAACGGGGAGAAAGACCGTGCTGTTCTTGGGCAGGCTGCTTGAAGTCAAGGGCGCAAAATTCCTGGTCGACGCCGCCCCCGGCATCGGCGCGCGCGTTTTGATTGCCGGCGACGGCCCGGAAAAAGAATCTTTGCAGAAAACTGTTGAAGAAAAAAAGATTGGCAACGTGGTTTTCGCCGGGCAGGTTGGCGACGTTCCAAAATTGCTTTCTCAGGCGGACGTTTTCGTCCTGCCTTCGTTGAGCGAAGGGCTTCCGATTGCGATGCTCGAAGCCATGGCAGCCGGAGTCCCGTGCGTAGTGACGGACATAGGGCTGCCCGTTGAAAAAGGAAAAACCGCGCTAGTGGTTCCTCCGTGCGATTTCAAATCCCTTGCCAGCGCTACCAACAGGCTCTTGCGAGACGAAAAGCTTGCGAAAACGCTTTCGCAAAACGCGCTGAAGAAAATCCGGGCGGAATTCTCCTGGAAACAAGCGTGCAAGGGGTATATCGGGCTTTTCAAAGCCCTGTCGAGGCAGTAGAAATGTGCGGAATTTGCGGCATTGCAGGCGCGTCGGACAAGAAGCTAGTTTTGAAGATGGCGGATACGCTCGGCCACCGCGGGCCGGACGCGCAAGGCGTTTTCACCGACAAAGGCATTTCCCTCGCGCACAAGCGCCTTGCAATAATTGACTTGTCGGCGCGCGGCAAGCAGCCCATGTCAAACGAAGACGGGACCGTTTGGGTAACGTTCAACGGCGAGATTTACAATTTCAAGGAATTGCGCTCGCAACTCGAGCGAATGCACCGCTTCAAGAGCGGTTCGGATACCGAAGTTTTGGTTCACGCTTACGAACAGTGGGGAGAAGATTTCGTTTCGCGCTTGCGCGGCGATTTCGCTTTCGCATTGTGGGATTCCGAAACAAAAAAACTTTTGCTGGCGCGCGATTTTCCGGGCGTGTGCCCGCTTTACTACCATTTCGATGCGCGCGGGAAAATCCTTTATTTCGCTTCGGAAATCAAGGCGATATTGGCTGCAGGCATAAAGCGCAAGCCCAACGCCGAAGCTTTGAACGATTTTCTCTCCCTGCAATATTCCGTCGGTCCGCAGACGCTGTTTGAAGGCGTGTTGAAAGTCCAGCCTGGCGAACTCGTGGTTTTTTCAAAGGGCGTTTTGCGCAAGAAAAAATTCTTTTCCCTCCCGCGCGCTTCGCCAGCTGAAAAAAGCGAGGGGCAGTGGATTTCGCAATTAAGCGAAAGCTTCGCGAAAAGCGTGGAACGGCGTTTGCTGAGCGACGTGCCGCTAGGAGTTTACTTGAGTGGAGGCTTGGATTCAAGCTATACCGCGGCCGTAATGGCTTCGTTGAGCGACAAAGTCAAAACGTTTTCGGTCGACTTCGGGATGGATTCCAGCGACGACAAGTTTTCGCGTTTGGTTGCGGAAAAACTCGGCACGGAGCATAAGGAATTGCGCGTGGACAGCTCGAATTACGGCGTTTTCCCGCAAGTAGCGTGGCACATGGACGAGCCTGCCGCGGACATCGCGGCGCTTCCAACGTTTTTGATGGCGCAGAAAGCAAAAAAACACGTCACGGTCGTTCTCACTGGCGACGGCGGGGACGAGGTTTTCGGCGGTTACGAGCGTTACGCGCGGCTTTCGCTGCTCAACAAATGGAATTGGGCTGCAAAACACTTGAAGCACGTTCCCTTCACGCTAGGTTCCTTTGGCGACGTGGACCGGGCGAAGGAAATTCTTGAAAACTCGGGCGACAAGCCCCGATTGCTCTTGTCTTACTCCGCAGCGCTGTCGGAAAAGGAAAAAAAACAATTCGCTTCTCCCACGCTAAGCGAAAGCAACAAGACGCTTTCGAAAACCGCGCCGTTTTTCGGCCGAGGCGATTTCCGCTCGCAAATGATGGATTTCGACTTGCGCACGCTGCTGCCCGACGATTACCTGATGAAAGTGAACAAGGCGTCGATGGCGTTCGGCCTCGAGCCGCGCGTGCCTTTCCTAGACCGGGATTTTCTCCTCCTGACGCAAACCCTGCCCTCGCGCTTGAAAGTCGACGGCTTGAAGACGAAAGTGCTCATGCGCAAGCTTGTTTCAAGCGCGCTGCCTCCTGCTGTCGTGAAAAGGAGAAAGCAGGGGTTCAACACTCCAACGCTGAAATGGCTTGCGGCGGGGCTGGGTGAAATCGCGGGGCAAATGCTTGAAAGCCCGCAGGCGCAAAAGCGCGGGCTGTTCGAAAAGGGCTTCGTGCGGAAGGTTTTGGAAAACGCGGAGAAGAAGGAAACCCTTTGGGGAAAACGGTTTTGGACGCTGTTCTCGCTGGAGTGCTGGCACAGGATTTTCATAGATGCGGACAAGCCTGCAAAGCCATCTTCATTCAGGCGGCTGGATGCGTAAGAAACAATTATTAAAGTCCATATTACCTAAATCGTATTCATAATATCCTGCATTTTTTTTTAAAATTCGAATTTCCAAGGTGGTGGGTTTTTTGGTTGAAGCAATCGCATTAATAGCCTCGGTACTAATCAACTTCGTTCCCGCGGTAGTCCTTTCCTACGCCTTGTTCAAGCACACTTTCCTGGACAATTGGGACAAGTTTTTCATGGGCGTGGTGCTGGCAGTCCTTGCGGCCCCGACACTGTTTTTTCTCGAATTCCTTTTGCTCGGCATAAAGTTTTCGTTCATGCTCGTAGTCACGAACGCGCTTTTGCTGCTGTTCGCCGCAATCGCGTTGCTTTACTACCAAAAACAGTCTTTTTCGCTCAAATCCATGAAGCCCGACTTTTCGCACGGCTTCAAGCATTTTGCTTTGCATAATTGGGTGGGCCTGCTTTTGCTCTTCCTAATGCTTTTCGCATTCTACGCCCGCTTTGCAACTGCGTGGAGCGCTTCCTTCTTCGAGTTCGACCCGTACTTTTACGACAAGATAACCGAAAAAATCGTGCTGGACGGCTCGATGCCCGCATTCTCGCCCGAAGTCTACTATCCGAAAGAGCTTTTCATCCGCGTTCCGCCCCTCATGCATTATTTACAGGCGTCGTGGTATTCGGCCTACCAGGCTTTCGCAGGCACGGCGTATTCGAAGGAAACGCTCATACTCTTTTCCCAGATGGTTCCCCCGCTTGCGGGAGCTTTGCTTGCATTTGTCGCTTTCCTCCTCTTGCGTGAGGAATACAACAAGTACGTCGGCCTCGTGGTCGCGGGCATTTTCGTTTTCCTCCCGCAGCTGATAAAGAAATTCGCTGCAGGCGTGAGCGAACAGCAGCCTTTCGGCTTGTTCACAGTCCTCCTGTTTTTCGCCTTGTATGCTCTTGCCGTAGGCAAGAAAAGCAACCGCCTGGGGCTTCTCGCTGGGTTCGTCATGGCGACGATAGTGTGGTCGAGCCAGCAGTACATCTGGCCGTTCATGGTAATCACCGCTTACCTCGCCGTGCAGTCGGTCTTGGATTACGTAGCTGGAAGGCTGGACGCTCCTTTCGTTAGGACGAACGCGATGGTCGTGGCAGGCGCGGTTCTAGGAAGCCTGCTTTTCTCTTTCTACACGCAAGGCGACAGGTTTGTTTTCTTCAGCACCAACCTGATTATCCTGGTTCTCGCCTTCCTGTTTTCCGCAGGGCTCTTTTACTTCGAGAAATTCAAGCCTGCCAAGTCGCACCGCCCGCGCTTGAAGTACCTTGCAATCCTTTCGGTCATCGTGCTAGTGGTTTTATTGATAACCCCGTTGGCCGGAAGCATTATCGACCTGCTTAAGGGACAGTTGGGAAGCGCTTTCGCGCGCGGGGCTTTAGGAAAGACCATCCAGGAGGAAGGCGCCACTTCCGAAGCTTTCTTCAGCCCGTCCTTCGGGATTTTGAATCCGCCGCTGCTGTTGCTCCTTGCTGCAACGCTCGCGTCCGTCGTTGCAATACTCTCGCTTGTCTCGAAAGGGCACCGGAATTACGCGATTGTATTGGGCGTTGTTGCGGCGCTATTCCTCTTCCTCAATACGGCCGTGGATGCTATCTTGAAGTTCGTTGCTAAGGGCATAGGCGTTGCGGACTTGATTGCGTTCGTCGACTTTTTCGCAAGCAGCGACGTTTTCATTTACCTTCTCGTGGGGCTTCTCGCCACTGCGGTATACTACCTTTACTCCGAACACAGAAGCCGCACTTCGCTGTTGTTCATGCTCATTTTCTTCCCCGTCGCGTACATCGGATTGAACAAGGTGAAGTTCCTCCTGCATCTGGGCATTGCAGTCTCGTTGGCGTTCGGCTTCGTACTCGGCGAGTCTTTGAGGGCTTTCGAAATGATTGCTAAAGCATTGAACCTGCAGGACTTGCAGAAGGCTTCCAAATACGCATTGGCTTTGGTTTTAATCATCGGCATAGGCGTTGTGTTCACCGAAGCGCAAACCGTGCCCAATTCACTCAACGAACTTGGCTTCACCCGCATTCCTTCAGACTGGGTTTTGCCTTCGGAGCTTTCCCCTTCCTTCACTGGCACGCCGGTAAGCGCAATGGGCTGGCTTTACCACAACACCAACCGCCTCGACCCCCTCACGCAAAGCGCGTGCACGCAAAAGTTCGGGTGGGAGTGCAGGGTCTTAAGCTGGTGGGATTACGGCCACTGGATTACCTTCTTCGGCGATTCGAACTCGGTCTTGGACCCCAACAACTTGTACGGCGATTTCGACCACGAGGTCGCAAGGGCTTTCGTAAACGGAAACCCGGCGGACTTGGCTTACACCATGAAATTCCACCGCGGAACGCACGTTCTAGTCGATTCGGACTTGATAGGAAAATGGGGTGCACTGGTTTTCCTCAGCGGAACCTGCTCGAAACAGAATTCGCCCACGTGCCCTGAAACCCCGGAAATAGACTGGCGCGGGGGCACGGGCCAAAGCAATTACGAAGTATCGCATTACTTCGAGTATCTGACGGTATCGCAAGAAAACTGCCCTACTTCCGCATCCGCAATTCCCATGCCCCTGCTGAAAAGCAGTTTCGGGCCTTCATACTGCGCGGATAACGAGAACCTGTACTTGCTCACGCAAAACGGCTTGGCTCCGGGATTCCAGCGCAAGTTCGTTGTCGCGCAAGCGCCCAACACCATCGAAAATCCCGATTCCAACACGAGTTACCTGGTTCCAATTGGGCAAGGCACTTTCCTGAACTTGAATCCCGACTTGAGCTTCGCGGGAATGAACAACACCGTCTTCAACTCGGCTTTCACGCGGCTGTTCTTCTTTGAAAAGCTCCCCGGCTTCAAGCTAGTGTTCCGCTCGCCCAACGGCGCAGTGCGCATTTTCGAGTATCTGGGGCAAGGCGTAACAGAGCCAACGCCCTCGCCTACCCCGACGCCTTCGGCTTCCCCCTCTCCTGAAGCGAGCCCCTCGCCTTCACCCGAAGCCGGAAACGCTTCGAACTCCTCTTCCAACAACAGCGGTTGAATTTTGCGGGTTTGAAAAAAATGGATGCAGCCTTCGTGGTTTTGCTTTTCGCGATTTCTTTCGCAGTCACGCTCTTTTCCACGCCCATCCTCATCACCAGCGCAATCCGCAAGAGGATTTTCGGCACTGACGACAACAAGGCCAGCAAGCCGCAAATCCCTTACCTCGGCGGGTTCACGCTCTTCGCAGGCATCGCCTCGGGAATCCTCCTCTCCGTGCTGTACTTGGCTTTCCTTGAGAACAACATTCGCGAGACCAACCTGCTGCTTTCCGCGCTTGCTTCCATAACCCTTCTTGCGCTCATCGGGATTTTCGACGACGTTTTCAAGCTCTCTTGGCGCACTAAAATCCTGATGCCGGTAATCGGCGCCTTTCCGCTCGTCGCAATCACTGCAGGAGACACGGCAATGAGCCTGCCTTTCCTGGGAGTGGTGGACTTCGGTTTGTTCTACACGTTCGTTCTGATTCCGCTGGGCGTCACGGGCGCTGCCAACGCAATCAACATGGCCGCCGGCTATAACGGCTTGGAGGCAGGAAGCGTTGCGATAATCTCGGCTTTCCTCCTGTTCATCGCGCTGCAAGCGAATTCCTTTCCAGCTGCAGTCATACTCGCGGTCACGCTGGCAGCATGCCTCGCCTTCCTGAAGTACAACTGGTTTCCCGCGAAAATCTTTCCGGGCGACGTTGGAACGCTTTCCCTCGGCGCAGCGATCGCTTCCGCAGTGATAATAGGAAACATGGAGAAGTACGGCGTGATACTGCTTTTGCCGGCTTTCTACGAGCTGGGCGCCACGATTTACTACTGGTCCAAAGGCGTCGAACGGAGGCGCGCGTGCCACGATCCGGTGATTGCAAAAGACGGAACGCTTTCGCCCCCGGCCGGAGCGGAAAACTACACGCTGTTCTACAGGATTTTGAAGCGAAAGCCGATGCGCGAAAGCGCGCTCGTGAAAAAAGTGCTCACGTTATACGCGCTGTGCGGCTTCGCCGCACTCGCGGTTTTCTACCTGCAGCTTTGAACGCCATTTTCACCCCCGCGGGAAAACTCAAAAAGATTTTATTTCCCCCTGGTCTTATTCAACCTGCCGTGAACCTCAAATTCTCCTCAATCATCGACTTTTCCGAAACAGCTTGGCCCGGAAAAACCGCGAGCGTCATCTACCTTGCAGGCTGCCCCCTGCAGTGCTATTGGTGCAACGTCCCCTTTCTGGTAAACCTCTCGCCCGAAAAATTCGACTCGAAACCCGACTCTTTCTTCATCGAGCATTTTACCAAACTGCAAGCCAGCACCGAAGGAGTGGTTTTCATGGGCGGAGAGCCGATGCTCCAAGGCAATGCAGTGCTCGAAATTTCGAAAACGCTGAAGCACCTGGGTTTTGCAGTCCGCGTGGAAACTTCCGGCTATTACCCGGAGTCGCTGCGCGATTTGCTTCCTTTCGTGGACTACGTGCAGATGGACGTGAAAGTGCCCATCGATAAAGAGCTTTACGCGAAGGCGACGGCGTTCCGCGGGGATTCGGAAATCCTCATCAGCAAAATCCTTTCTTCGCTTGCGTTTCTCGAGGCGGGCAAGGAAAGCAAGCGCGTTTTCAAGGAACTGCGCACCACCGTTATCCCCGGCTTGAACGACACGCCCGGTGCTGTTCAAGCGATTTGCGAGTACTGCAAATTCGCCGACCTTTACGCCTTGCAGCAACCCCAGCCGGGCGCAAAAGGCGGTTTCGTAAACCCGGATTTCGAGTTATCCGCAGTGCCGTCTAAAGAAAAAATGTACGAGCTCGCTTATGCTGCAAAGAAAACGTTTCCGGAAGTCTTGATTCGCTTCAACGACGGGAGCGAAGAGCTGGTTTGAAAGATGATCAAGCTCGTGGTTTTCGACTGGAACGGCACACTGCTTGCCGACACCCGCGCTTCGGTTGAAAGCGTCAACCAGGTTTTAAAAAAACTGGGCCGCGCCGAACCCCTTTCGGCAAAAAAATACCGTGCAACGATGACCTTGCCGATATTAGAGTTCTACGCAAACTACGGCTTCGGCCGCGATTACCTGAAAAAATCTTCGATTTTGATACAGGAAACTTTCCACGGCCATTACGAGCGCAGGGCGGCAAAGGCAAGAACGCGCAAGGGCGCGAGAAAAACCCTTTCGTGGCTCAAGGCGAACGGCATCGGCAGCATCATACTGAGCAACCATCTCGCATCCGCCATAAGCCTGCGCCTTGAAAACTTCCGGCTGGCGCACTTGTTTTCCGAAGTCCTCGCCAATCCCGACATCCACTCGATCTGGAAAGAAAAAAACAAGATGCGGAAACTGCAGGATTATCTTGCGGCAAAAGGATTCGCGCCGGGCGAAGTAATGCTCGTCGGAGATTCGACCGAGGAAATAGAGATTGCGAAGCACTTGGGCATGAAATCCGTTGCAATAACCGACGGGTTTTATTCTCCCCGGCGCCTCAAGTCCAGTTCCCCCGACTTTATCATCGGCAATCTGAGCGATTTGATCGGAGTAGTGAAAAAATCAAATGGAATTCCCGCAGGCAAGAAAAAGCATTGAGCGCGCGCTGGGTGCAGGCAAACTCGTCGTGTGCGTGGGCAATTGCACCATCAAATACGCCGGGCGCGCCGCTTCAAAGATAAGCGAAGGCGACAGGCTTCTCGTGATAAAGCACGACGGCACTTTCCTCGTGCACCAGAGCACGGGAATGAAGGCCATAAACTACCAAGGTCCGGGCTCAGTCGTTTCAGTCGCAGAGGAAAACGGCGAGCTCATCGTAAAATCCGAGCGGACAAAGCCCATGCATGAATTGATTGAAGTGCATTTCAAGCGCGTCGACTACTGCGATTCTTTCGAAATGCATGACGACACGAAACTCCAGTTGTTCGGAAGCGAAAAGGAGTTGGCGCGAATCCTCATGCAAGACTTGCACTTGATAGAGCCGGGGCTTACGCCCTTGAAGGGCGAGAGCGACGTAAAGCGCGGGAGCATAGACATTCTGGCGCAAGACTCGGCCGGAAGCACCGTCGCCATCGAATTGAAGCGGAGGAGCGCGGGGCTGGATGCTGTTACACAATTGAAGCGTTATGTCGAGCAGCTGCAAAAGCGAAAGGGGCGCAGGGTGCGGGGAATCCTGTGCGCGCCTGAAATAACCGCAAACGCGCTGAAAATGCTTGCTGGCGAAGGATTCGAGTTTTTCAAGCTGGACTATGAAATAGCGAATCCTTCTGCGAAGATCAAGGGCTTGCAGCGCAAGCAAAAGGTTTTGGGCGAATACGGGCCGTAAGCTTCCGCCAGCGCCCCCTCCTGCAGGGTTTTTTATTGCGCGTTGCGTTGGTATTTCCATGCGGACTTTCGTTTTCATCCTAGCTGCGTTGGTTTTGTTCATCCCGCTTGTTTTCGCCGGCGGCCTTCCGCCGTCGCCTTCGAACACTTCCGAATGGAGTTTCATCCGCATTGACGCCGGGAAAATAGTTTCCTCGGAGAAAGTGCAGAGTGCGTTTTTGCTGGTTTTCTACAACTATGCTTCAACCGGCCTTCCCGCCGGGGCAGAGGCGATACCGCAAATGACCGTGCGGGTGTTGGGCGTGGACTTGACTTCCGACATCGTTTTCAGGGAGCCGGGCGTTTTTGCGGTCAACGTAACCCCGCAAAAGCTGGGAATGGAAACCGAGTTTTTGCCCGACGGTTCCTATTGGGCGAATGCAAGCGTGGCAGAAGGGCCGGATTCTTTCAAGGCATTCGAGCCGAACGCCTTTACGATAGTGAGAAAAACGGCGCCCGTTCCAGAAACCCACTTTGCGGCAATAGCACTCCTTCTCTTTTCCGCGTTGTTCTTAATGCGGCGGGACCGGCGATAGAAACACCCCTTACCGCGTTCTCAGCATTCGGGGCCCAATAGAATGTCCGTTGCGCCCTTGCATTGCTCGAAAACGCCTCCAGGGTATGGCGAGAACAGCGGGTCGAAAACCATCCAGACCGTTCCGTTTTCGTCCTTCAAGGAGTAAAACGAAACGTTGGAAACCAAGTAGCCTTGCGAAACCGACTGCCTCAGCACCGCGTATTCCTTTACGTCGCCAACCCGCACTCCCGCGAACGCATGCCCGCAATCCGCGCTAAGCAAAAACGCAGTTCGGCCTCCGAGCGATTTCATTAACGAGACGGCAAATACCGCTTCGCTCTCCGAATTCGCCCGGCCCTCCTGCAAAACAACGCTGGGCACTGCTACTGTGCCGTAATGCTCTGTAGTGGCATTGAGGTTTTGGCGCATCCAGTCGAAAGCCGCGAACGCTACGCCGGCAGTAGTGTTGCCCGCCCTGCCGCGCAGCCCTTTCGCAATTTCTTCCGTTTGCGCTTTCAAAGCGAGGTTGCACCAAAACTCGCCGTACAAATTGATCTTGCCTTTCAGCAACGCCGGATAAACTTGCGGCTCTTGCGGGGACGGGGAAGGCGTTTGGTTTGACGTGGGCTTGAGAACGGGCCAAGGCAACGCTTCCGCGCTTTCGTTGGAAACACCGCTGTTCGCCGTTTTGTTTTCATTCAGCCAAACGAGAAAGAACGCCGCCAGCAAAAGCGCGGCAAGCAGCACTGCGATTTGCACGTGCTTCGCGTCTAAAGGATTGCGTCCAGAGTTCAAGAAAACCAGCCTGAATGAATTATGACTTCAAGCCAATATTTAAAATAAAGCCGGCGTTACAAACGCTGGTGAAAAGCTTGAAGAAACGCGCGCATGGCGGGATTAAGCCGAAGGAAGGCTGGACGGCGAGGCTCACGCCCGAGCAACACCGGATTTTGCGGGAGAAAGGCACGGAACTGCCTTTCACCGGAAAACTTTTGCACGAAAAGCGCAAGGGAACGTTTGTTTGCGCGGCGTGCGGCACGCAATTGTTTTCTTCCGGCGCTAAATTCGACTCCGGAACGGGGTGGCCGAGCTTCGACGCGCCCGCCAACACGAAGAACATTTTGCTCTGCGAAGATTTTTCGCACGGATTGCGCCGCACCGAAGTGCTGTGCCGAAAGTGCGGCGGGCACCTCGGGCATTTGTTCGACGACGGGCCTACAGCGTCAGGAAAACGCTATTGCATAAACTCGTGCGCCCTCGGCTTCAAGAAAAGATGATTCATAGCAGAAGGCAAAAATACTGGAACTTTTTTCCTGCCTTCTGCGACTAGCGAAAAGCTGCAAAAAGTTCAATTATTTCCGCTTTTCGCTATCAAAAGGCTATTTCCCTTGAGGGAGCTTCAAAAGCACCCTGATTACGCCAAACTCTTCCCTCAAGTGCTTTTGCGCAAGGGAATCGCATAACGCAGCCAATCCCGGGGCGATTTCGTTAGCTTTCAAAAGAGTGCGGTGGCCTACGTCTCTGATAGCCGCGTGTCCCTGCTGGAGATAATTCACCCGGGCTATGCTAGCTGCCCTGTCCTGCACCGTGATTTTTTTTTTCCTGTTTGCCTTCTTCCTGTTGATTTGTCTTGCCATTTCTTGGCCTATCGGCCCGATGCTTAACAAGTGCATGCCGTTTTTCTCCACCATGTCCCCTGGAGGATTCAAGACAAAATCGTAAGCGTGGTGAATGCTGTCCCCTGCCCTCAGCCACGAGTGGAAAACCGCAATCTTCATTTCCCCGTTCATGCTTTCCATTAACCCGTTTTAGTTTTAAACTTACGCTGCTTAACACCAATCGGATGAGTGCGATGGTAAGGCTTGAAATCGCGACGTTCGCCGCCGGATGCTTTTGGGAGCCGCAGCTGGTGTTCGACCAAATCAAGGGCGTAAAGCACACTGAAGCCGGATTCATGGGCGGAAACGTCAAAAACCCTTCTTATTTGCTTGTGTGCACGGGGCATGCGGAAGTAGTGCAAGTAAAGTTCGACCCGAAAGCGGTTTCCTACGCGCAGTTGCTAAAAGTTTTTTGGCAAGCGCACGACCCGGCGCAGGCGAACGGCCAGGGAGCCAACATCGGCAGCCAGTACCGTGCTGCGGTCTTCTACCATAACCCGGCGCAAAAAAAGCTCGCGGAAAAAACCAAGCTTGCTGTGGAAAAGAAAGGCATGAAAGTTGCGACGCAAATCCTTCCCGCCGGCGAGTTTTACCACGCCGAGGAATACCACCAGAAGTATTTGCAAAAGCGCGGGCTGAAAACCTGCTGATTGTTTTTTTCTTCAGAACCCGAGCTTTTCCTTTACGAAGATTATAGTAATCCTGCCAGGCGCGAATTCCTTGTTCACTATAAGGATTTTGCTCACGTTGCTTCCAACGCCGTACACTTTCCTCGCCCTCGCGTCTTCCAACGGAAAAACGTATTCTTGCAATCGCTTGAAGCCGTCGTCCATGCTTTCCACTATCTTTTGCGTTCCAACGACCCAAACAACGTGCTGCGAGCCGTACGCGTAAGCGGGCAACTGGCTTCCGGTCGCGGACGCTACGAGAACCTTGCCGTCTTCGGTGACGGCGTGAACGCTTCCAACCACCCATTCAGGCGCAGCGCCGAGCTTCTGCATTTCCAGCCCCTGCGTTTTACCGTCCATAGCACCGAGCTTTTTCCTTACAGACTCGAACCTGCCGGACTCGTTGATTTCCCCGGCAATGCCCGTGGCGTCCAAAGTCGCCGAGGTCATGGTCATTACTTCAGCCCCCTGCGGAATAAGTTCAATGATTTTTTGTTTCGCTTCTGCCGCGTTTTCGACCAAAAAAGCGTCAATGCCGTTTTGCTTTAAAGCTGCAATCGTTTTTTCCACCGACCCGCTGCCGGCAAGCTCTACACTACCCATATTTTACACCTCGATTGTTATCGGATATCCGATAATATGTCCTTCTTGAGGTTATTTAACCGTTGTCTTTAATTCTTGATGCAGTAATCCGTAAACTGATTTCAATGGCAAGCCCTTTCACCGTGTATTGGTCGCAAGTGCACCCTGTTTTCATGGTCGCGGCAATCGGCGCGACCGTTGCAGGCGCTCTTTACTCGCCGGTTTCGAACGCCTTGAATCTTCTCGTGTTTTGCATAGGCGTTTTCGCGGCCCTTTATTTCGCGCACGTCAAGGATTCGCATGTGGATTTTTTCGAGAGGAAGGAAGACTCGTTTTCTTTCTTGACTGAAAGGCAATCGCGCCGTGCGATGGCAATCGCT
>JAGVWL010000036.1 GCA_018304285.1 Microcaldota archaeon | reverse complement strand
CCGCTCGAATCGACGGCGTTTGAAGGCACGCACAACGGCGTGTCCACCGAACTCTTGATTTTAGTGAAAACGGGGCACAAAAAGCCTTTTGCCTTGCACGCCTGGAAGCCAGAGTCGGACATTGAAGCTTGGTTTGCGGCAGCGGCTGCCGAGCAAGAGTTCGCCGTCGCTTCAAACGATTCCCTGTAAGAATCGCCGTAAGCGATTTCCGCGCCGGCGGTTATTTGCGTGATCGGCGCTCCATCGGAATCGTAGCCCACCACAGTTTCCCTAGGCGCGCAACGCGAGTCGCAATACTCTTGCGTGGCAGGGTTGAATTCGCCTGCCTGAGTGCAGTACGGCGCGGATTGCGAGCCGAAATCTATGGGGGCAGAGCAGGATTCGGTTTGTGAATTCCAATTCCCGCTTTCCTGCGGGAAGCCGAGGTTGTTGCAGAATTTCGCAGGCGTTTCGTCCGCGAACGCGCATTGCTCGGTCGTTTCCTCGAAGGAAACGGTCGCATTCAGCCAGTCCTCGCGAGTGGCACGGCAGCATTCGTCGAACGGCTTGAACTTGTTGTTCAAGCACGCGGGCGTTTGCTTGCACCAAGCCGACCCGTCGCTCCTCCAGAACGCGCTTTGCTTTGCTTTCGCAACAGCCTTGTCGAGAATTCCCTTTACAACATCCGGATTGAAACCAGTGTTTGACAAAAGCAAGCTGCGCAAATCGCCGGTCGCAGAACCGGCAAGAGCGGTTTTGGAAGTGAATTCCTGCGCGTATTCGGTCAAACCGGAGATTTTGCTTTTCGCCGCATCGCCTTGCACGAAAACGAATTCCCCGTTTTCCTTTGCTACTAGCACAAGGCTTTTCGGCTTGGGGTTCAACGCGATTGTCTTTGTCCCGGGCGCGTCGAAAGAAACTTGCGGAAGCCGTTGTATGGGCTGCTGCACGTTCGAAGGTTCGGCCAAATACAATTCAATGCTCCGAGAGCCTATTTGCTTCAAATTCGTCACAGCCCACAACTGGGGGTATGCGAGTGCAGTGCTTTCCCCTCCTTCTATGGGCGCGAAAATCGGGCCGATGAAAAGCGAAGGCGCGTCGAACGCGGCGAGCGTCGAAACGTCTATTGTTATTTGCGATGCCGACTCGCTGCCTGCCCTGCCCAACTGCAATTTTACTTTCGCGGGCTTCACGGTGTTGGCGAAAGTTTGGAATGCGGTGCATTGCGAGTATTTCTCCGGATTATAGCGCAAAACGCTCGTTCCGGTCCGCGTGAAAGCGGTGAAATCGCGCGTGCACGCTCCCTCGTTGACTTTCCCTTCCCCGTCAAGCGGGCACGATTCGAAGCACCAGCTCGAACCGTCGTCTTCGGTAATGTTGACCAAAAGCCGTTCCTCGGAATTCACGTTTACTTTTATCGCGTCTGCAGGAAACACGGGCGAAGAACGCATTTCAATTGTCCCGCACTGCGCCTGCACATCAGCCCTGGCTTTAACCAAAATTTGGTTTCGCTCGGCTGGATCGTAAGCCACTACGGGCGCAGAACCGCAAGAATCGTTTGAAGGAGGCAATAGGGAAATATGCTCAAACGAAACTCCACCCCCTCCGCCGCCGATAGACTCGTTGGGAGAAACCGAATAAGAAGAGTAATGCCTCACGCCTGACTGCGCGTCAGCGATTTGCAGGAACAGCCTTGCTTCCGCAGTCTTAGCCAAAGGCGAGAGGGCGATTTGCCCTGCGAAAGCGAAGCCCACGTCGAAATTCGCGTACGAGCGCAAGTGGCTCAGGGAAACCGAAAATTCCGACTGCGTTCCGTTGAATGATATCGTTTCAGGGGATTCTGGAGGAGTGCCTTGCGCGTCCGGCTCTCCGGGATATTTGGCTGAAAGCAAGCCCAGAAACCCGCCCGGCGCGCTGAACGACATTCCCAATTCGCCTTCCAACTGCGCCTTGCGCATGGTTATTTCGAAAGCCATTATTACCGGAGCGGGATTGGCGCCGGCCTTGTTGGCGACGAAATTGTCTTTCGCGCTTTGCGCGCCCTGCTGCGTGAACGCGACTTGAATGCACGCAAAGCCGCTACACGTTACGCCAATGGAATTCACGGAATAAGCGCGGTCGATTGTCGGGGAATTGCATCCCGACGCCAAAGGCGTTTTCGGCTCGAAACGCGTTTCAGGCGCGTCGTTCGAATTCAAGGGGTTGCGGTAATACTTTCCTTGCTGCACCAGAAAGCTGCGGTATTTCAAAAGCGTTTGCTCTTCCAAAACCCCTTCGCGCAAAGGCTTCACTTCGAAAACTATCCGCACGTTCTTGCTCACAGGATTTGCAGAGCCGGCATACGTGACGTCCACCCACACGGCGTTTGCGTTAGCGTAATTCACTTGCGTTGGGGAGCAGGCAGAGGAAGGCGAACCCAATGTTTTCGGGGGCGCGGAAGGGGGAGTGAATTTCTTTATTACCGCCCTTGCAGGGTCGACCGAGAAGTAAAATCCGAAAGAATCGCTTGCGGCCTCGGTTTTGCCCAGCAAAGTGAATTTCGCTTCATAACGCTTGCCTGGATACATTATCTCGACGGGCTCGTTGCTCGCCTCAAGCGTAACGCGAAAGTCCTTTATTTGCGAAGACTGGACTTCTGATTCTGAAACAAGCGAGAAAGTTTTCGCCAACTGCGGCGCGTTGATTACCAGGTCGTGCGTTTCGGAAACAAAGCCTTGCGCAGACGCGGTTATTTGCGCGGTAACGCCCATCGGAATTTCCAATTCGCACTCGGTGTTCGCAAGGTTGGTGGCGCAAGATGAAACAGGCTGGTTGTTGACGCTCGCCTCGAACGAAGCATCGAGAGGCTCCTGGCTGGAATAGCGAATCGCATTCACGATAACGCTTGCCTTCTGCGCTTCAAGCTTGAGTTCGACCGAAACTTCGGCGGACCCGAGCGAAAGCGTTTGCGACGCAAAACGGTTTCCTTTGGAAGCGGAAGCGAGAATTTCCTGCCCGCGCTTTCCGAACAGGAAAAAGCTGGCCTTGCCTTGCGCGTCAGTATTGCGCGTGCGCGTCACGAGCCCGGCGCCCGAAAGCGCCACAATCGCATTCTTTACTGCCGCGCCGTCTTGCGTGACCAGCGCATTGACCGTGCTCGAACGCTCCTTCTCATCATCGGTATATTCGCCCGGCTTGTGCAAGCGCAGTGCAACAGGATCGCCGGCCTTGAAGAAATCGCTCTCCATCTCGTCAAAGCCCGCTTTCGAGGCAAGAAGCTTGTAACGCGAACCGTTTTTCGAATCCAAAAGCAATACTAACACCCCCTTCGAGTCCGTAAGGGAATTGTAAAGCGTGAGCGGGGTTGCGGACCCGGCAGGGAAAACCTGGACTGAAACTCCGGAAAGGGGATTGTCCTGCAAGTCGGTTATTTTCACGGGCGTTTCGGTAAAATCGCCGGTCAAGCGCGAAAGCGTTATTGTGATGGAATTAATACCGTCTTTGGAAATCGTAATGGCGTTTGCCGAGCCGGAATACGGGGCGAAACCTTCCGCACTCGCGTCGGCATAAACGCTCATTCCCTCTTCCACGCCCTCGAACGTAGCCCAGCCGTTTTTCACTTGGATCGTTCCTAGTTTTACGTTGTTGCGGGCATCATACATAGTGGCCACTGCGTCCAGGCTCTCGCCGTTGGGGCCGTTGACGAAAACGTGCAGCACCAGGTTTCCGCTTGAAGGAAAGTCGATATTAGCGAAGGTGACTGATTCCGGCGTGGTTTTGCCGTTCGGCTGCACGCGCGGCGAAGCGCCGCTTTTCAACGTTATTTCCAAATACTTTTGGTCCGGCACCAGGACGTTCTGCGTGGCGTTCTGGAACCCTTCCTTTTGCACTTCAAGCGAATACTCGCCTTGCTCCAGGCTTTCGAACAACGCGATTCCACCCTTGGTTTTTTCTTTGGAAACAAGAGAGCCGCCTTTGAACAGCGACACCATTGCGCCGTCAACGCCGCCTTTCTCGTTGGAAACGCTCACGCTCAACTCGTAAGAATCCTGTGCTTGCGTCGCAACCCCGCCGAAAGCAAGCCAACCCGCTCCAAGAAGCAAAAGCAGCAGGATTATGGCGAAGGCGGGAAACGAGGGGATGCCGCGGTCTTCCAAGGGGTTTACGAACCAATCGTAGATTTTTATTCCCTTTTCCTGCAGCGAATCGCAGAATGAATAGTAAGACGATTCAACGCTTTCGAAGAAAGTCTTGCCTTCCCCCGAGCTTTTATTGCCGTCCATGCGAATATCGAATACCCTTTTGTTTCCCTTGCTTTAAATAAGCTATTCACCGCCCACTTTCTCCGAGAGGCTGCGGGGTTATCAATTTAAGTTGTGGGAGGGAATAATTTCAACCATGAAAAAAGGTTTCGCGCTCGCCCAAGCCATCGAAGAATGCGAAAAGCAACTCGCGAGCGCAGTGAAAAAGCTTTACGGCATAGCAAGCCTCCCCGCAAAAGTGGAAGTGTCGAAGCAGTTCGGCGACTTGTCATTCCCGTGCTTTCCCCTAGCTTCGCAGGCAAAGAAAAACCCTAACGAAATTGCTGAAAAAATAACCCAATACCTAAACGCGTTCTATGGCTTAGGTGGTAAACAATACGCAGAAAAAGTTGAGGCGGTTGGCGGCTACGTCAACTTTTTCCTCAACGACGGATACCACGCCCAGTCTGTAGAAGAAGCATTGGACAAGGACTTCGGAGGCGGCGAAGAAGGCAAGGGAAAAAAAGCGGTCGTCGAATTCTCTTCGCCGAACATGGGAAAACCCATGCACGTCGGGCACATCCGCTCGACAATACTGGGCGACGCGATAGCGCTGGGTCTGCGAAAGCGCGGCTACAAAGTAATAAGGTCTAACTACTTGTGCGAGGCAGGAACGCAAGTCGCAAAGCTTTTGCTCGGCCTCAAGAAATACAAGGTTGGCGCAATCAAAGACGAAAAGCAGCTTCTTGACTATTATATCAAGATAAACGCCGAAATCGATAAAGACGAAAAGCTTGAAAAGCAAGTGCACGCAATCCTGGAAAAAATGGAGGACGGGGACGCGGCGACGCTCAAGCAGCTCAAGACAATCAGGAAAATCACGCTCAAGCCGTTCAAGGAAAACTACGCCAAGCTTGGAGTGCGTTTTGAAGAAGAGATTTTCGACAGCGACTTCGTAAACGAAGGAAAAAAGCTCGCGTTGGAAGCGAAGGAGAAAGGCATAGCGCGAATCGAAAAGGACGGCGAGCTCGTCGCATTTTTGGAGGAGTACGGCATTCCCAACCTCGTAATCCTGCGCTCGAATGGCACCACGCTTTATTCAACCCGCGACCTTTCGCTCGCCGACAGCCGCTTCAGGATTTACAACCCCGCAATATCCGTAATCGTGACAGGAAGCGACCAATTGATGCACTTCAAGCAAGTCTACAAAATGCTGGAGCTCATGGGCCGCGATTACACGAACCGCTTCAAGCACGTGGGATTCGGCTTGATTTATCTCGAGGGAGGAAAGCTTTCCTCGCGCAAGGGAAACGTCTTCTTTCTCGAGGATTTGCTTGACGACGCCATTGAAAGTGCAAGCGCGCAAATCCGCGGCAGGGAAACGATGGGCAAAAAGGAAATTAAGGGGATAGCGCAAACGATAGGCGTGGGAAGCATTAAATTCGGCTTCCTGCGCGTGAGCAACGCGAAAAACATCACGTTCAATCCGGAGAAAGCCGTGAGCTTCGAGGGGGACACGGGGGCGTACGTGCAGTACAATGCGGTTCGGGCGAAAAACATTTTGCGCAAGGCAGGGGGGAATACGAAAGCTTCGGTTCCAAAAAACACGCAATTCAACGACGCGGAAAGGAAAGTTTCTTTCATGCTTTCGCTTTATCCGGACGTTGCGAGGCGAGTGTCGGAAAACTTCGAGCCGCACGCGCTTTGCGACTATTTGCTCAAGCTTTCGGCTGCGTTCAGCGAATTCTACGAGAAATGCCCGGTCGTGCAAAGCGAAGGCGCAGAAAGGCAAAAGCGCCTTGCAATCGTCGCGGCGACTCTAAACGCGATTGAAAGCGGGCTTTCGCTCTTGGGCATCACCGTGCCGAAAAAAATGTGAGCGCGGTGGGTCTCGAACATGAAAGGCGGGTTAATTTATGAAAACTGATTTCGTGGTCGACGAAGGCTCCAGCAAGGAAGACGCCCACATTATAGGAGAAAACATCTTCGGCGTTTTCGACGGTTTCGACGGCTTGAATAAATATGTCGGCAAAGACGGCAAAACAGGAGGCTTAATCGCAGCGACAATCGCAAAAGAGACATTCTCCAAAAACGGCAAGAGCCTGAAAGACTCGGCAATGGAAGCGAACCAAAAAATCAAAGAGAAAATGTCCGAATGCAATATCGACACTCGCGAAAAAAGGAACGTCTGGGGAACGGCCTTTGCAGTAGTTAGGATTCAAGACGGCTTTTTCGAATGGATGCAGATTGGTGATTCCCTCATTCTCGCAATATACAAAGACGATTCTTTCAAAATGCTTGTTGACGGCTACGACCATGACAAAGAACTCCTGAAAATATGGAAAAAACTAGCAATTGAAAGGAAGGAAAATATAAGGGAATTAATCGAAGCCCATCACACGGAAGCACGAAACAAGATGAATATAGCCTACGGCGTTTTGAATGGCGGGGAAAACGCAGGGAATTTCATCAAATCGGGCGTTGAAAGGCTTGAAAACGTGAAGCACATCCTCCTTTTTACCGACGGCATTTTTCTTCCCAAAAAAGATCCCGCGGTGGAAGACGATTGGAATGCGTTTGTAAAACTTTTTTTGCAAGGGGGATTGAAGGACGTAAAGGATTACGTCAGAAATCTGGAGAAGGAAGACCCGAAATGCTGGAAATATCCGAGATTCAAGCAGTACGATGACATTACGGCTATTTCAATTTCGTTTTGAAAGGCTGAGACCTAGGAATAGGGCGTTATAGCCCGGAAGCGAAACTGTGTTCACGAAACTCAAGGAGGAATGGCGTGATTACATTCCCGCGGCTTTCTTTCTCTTGCTGGCTGCAGCCTGGTTTTTCGGCAGGACGCAAATAACCGCCGCCGTTTGCGCTCCCCAAACGCCGTGCATCCTGCATCCGGAAGAATGGCCCGGCATGCTCGGAATAACCTCGTCAAGCTCGCCTTTGCTAGTCGGGCTTCTCATTGCGGTTTTGTTCGCGCTGCCCGTAGGCAGGAGCGGACTCGTGGCGACGCTCGTTGCAATCAATCTGGGAAATCCGGTCTTCGGTTTTTGGGGTGTTTTCGCGATTTTCACCGCTGCGTCACTGGCGAGCGTGGTGGGCGTGCATTGGGTCGTCGAAAAAGGCTTGAAACGCTCCATTTCCCACGGAATCGAAAAGAGGCTGGGCTTTTTCAAAAAACTCCTTTCGCCGTCAATCAAAAAACACCCGCTGGTTTCGCTTGGCTTGGGGAACTTGGCCGGCTCGCAGTGGCACATGAGTGCGTTGGGCGTTATTTGCGGCGTCAAAAGGGAGAAAATATGGGCTGGGCTGATGGCCGGAAACATTGCGGGCTTTGCGTTGGTTTCGTTTTTGAATGGCATTCCAAACCTCGACGCGGTAAGCATCGTTCTCATAGTAGTTGCCGCAACCCTGGCAATCTCCGCGCCGGCGCTTGCTTCAAACGTCAGGAAAAAGTGACCGAGCGCGCCGGCAAAAACCGTCGGTCAAGACTGGATGGAAACCCAGTAGTAAACGCCTATCGCCAGAGCGAGGAGCAGGAGTGTTTCGTTTTCCACCAGGCTTCCGCCCGCAAAAACGAGAAAATAGAAAACCGCGAGTCCCAAGAGTGCCTGCACTAAGTCCACGTTTTTCCAGCAACTGGCGGGTTTCCGAATCCGATAGGAGAGGCTAAAGCGAAAAAAAACTAACGCCAAGCGTAAGGAGAACGAGGAAAGTTAAATAACCGGCTGGCGAAAAGTTAAAAACTTTGTGCAAAAACGCTCAAACTTTGACGTCGGCCAGCGACTGCAGCCACTCGCGCGGGTTTTTCGCCTTGACGAAAGCACTCGCAAGCAAAACCCCTTCGGCCCCCAGCTCCAAACATTTTCGGTAGTCTTCGGCGTTTGAAACGCCCGCACCCACAAGCACGATTATGCTTTTGTCCATTGCTTTAAGCTTGTGCACGGCATTTGCAACGACTTCGGGCCTCGCTTTCGAAACGCTTACGCCTGTCCCGATGAGTTCCGGAGGCTCTATTGCAATAGCCCAAGGCTTCAATTGCGCGAAAAGAATTCCTTTCTCTACGCTGTCGGCGCAAATTATTGTTTTCACACCCAGCTTTCGGGCATTCTCTACAACCAAGCGGGCGTGTTCGAAAGAAACTTTCTTTTCGGAATGGTTGATTAGCGTTCCCTTGCACCCTTCTTCAAAAACCGCTTCGAGCGTAAGGCTGCCGGTGAAAGCGCCTTGCTCGTTAGCATCCACATGCTGCGCGAAAAACCAAAAGTTGGGAGTGGAATTTTTTCGTGCGTAGTGCAAGTGCGTCGGCGGGGGGCACACGATTATTTTCTTTTTCGTTTTTTTTGAAATCGAATGGGCGGTTTTGATTAGCTTCAAACCGTTTTCTCCCGAAGATTCCGCGTAAGCCTTGAGGTTCAAAACAATCAAGAAAACACCGTTCTATCGTTGGTAGCGCCTTCGCTTTTCCCCGTCCGGCGCCTGCTTTTCGCTTCCGCCTTGCTCGCCCAGGAAATCGAGAAACTCTTTCAGCTCGTCGGCGGCAATCTTGCATTTCATCGCGGAATCGTAAACTTCTTTTTTCGCCTGCCGCAGTCCGCCGAAATCGCCTTTCGCCTTCAGCTCCCGCAATTCCTGCAGCGCGTTGAAAAGCAAGGCGTAAGCGTCGGCAAGCTTTTTTTGCCGCAAGGGCGCGTCGCCCCCGCTTCCCAGCGATTCTTTCTTCAGCAGCTCGTCCAAGTCAATGCTCTTGTCCACTATTCCCGAAGGCATGATACCACCCGTTACAGCAAATCAGTAGCCAAGCGAATTTAAAACCGAACCTTCGCCTTTTTTCCCTCGCCCAAAATGAATTCCAGCGCTTTTTTCCCGTCGCACAACTCGTTTTCCACTCCGAGTTTCGAAAAGAAATGCACTACGTTCGCAACGTCCCGCTCGAGAAACTCCTTCGCCTTGGGATGCTTGAGCGAAACGCCTTGCGCCAAATCAATCACGAAAGCCTTTTCCTCGAAAGAGCCGTCCTCGTTTTCCTTTTGCAAGAGCATGACGTTGTAAGGGCTCAAGTCTCCGTGCACTATGCCCGCCGAATGCATTTTCCTCATTTCCCCGAGCAGTTGCTTGAACACGACCTCGGGATTTTGCACTACGACCTCTTGCAGCAAGGCGCAAGGCTTTCCTTCCACGCCGATGAATTCCATGACTATGACGTTTTCCTTCATGGCGAACGGCTGGGGAACGCTTACTTCCGCTTGCGCGCACGCACTCAAATTCGCGTATTCCTTGCGCGTCCAAACTTTCACCAAACCGCGCTTCGAATGTTTTACGGCATCCACGTGAAATCGCGGGTCTCCCTCTATGTAGGGAACCATCTTGCGGAACGCAGTCGTCTCGAACTTGAAGACTTTCACCGCGCGAAAAGAGCCGTCGTGGCAAGTCGCGCGAAACACGACCGCTTCCTTGCCTTGCGAAACCGCGTAATCGATGTTTCGGAATTCCTTGGCGTTCATGAGCATGGCTAGCGTGTGCGTGGTCTGGTCGTCCAAAACCCGGTCGGTAATCTTGAGCGCGTATTTGATTTGTTTTTCTTCCCGCGTGGGTTGCTTCCGCTTCCCCATCCTTAAAGCCATGCAATAATAATGCAACCGGCAGTTAAAAACGCTGAAACCAAACCATTAAATGTGAAAAGTGGTAAAAGTAGTAAAGGTGGTAAAAGTGTATGAATATTCTACTTTGAAGATAGAGAAGCCGGTATTGAGGAAGCTCAGGAAGTTAA
The DNA here is from genome assembly GCA_018304285.1 of Microcaldota archaeon. Lineage (GTDB taxonomy): Archaea > Micrarchaeota > Micrarchaeia > Norongarragalinales > Norongarragalinaceae > UBA10210. Next base: position 31,139 of record JAGVWL010000036.1, on the reverse strand, counting down.
AAGCCAAAATGATGCTTGAAAGCCAAGCGCACGTTTCCGACAACGAGGTTGTAAAAAAAATAGTTAATTTTGCTGAGGCGCATGAAAACGAAGTCATAGGCGAGGGAAAAAAAACGGGAAGCATCCTTGATCTGGCCGGAATCATAAAAGGCGGAAAGCGCTTTAATGCCGAGAAAGAAATTGACAAGACCGTTTACGGAGTCTGAAAAACGTGATTTTCCTAGACTCGTCATTTTTAATTTCGGTTTACTGCGAGGTTGAGGAAAACCATGCGAAGAGCATGGAAGTTCTTGTAGGAATAGCTAAAACAGGCGAAACCCTCGTTTTGACAGACCACGTTTTGGGGGAAGTCGTAACGCTGATAAAATCCAGGTACGGCTCTCAAAAGGCTTTCGAAGCGGGGACCAAGATTTTTAGCAAGCAGAGGGTGGAAATGCTACTCCCCTCCCGCGAGGAGGTAGAGCAGGCGCTGAACCTGGTTTTGAAATACGAAAAATTCAGTTTTTGCGACGCGTTAAGCATCGCGGTGATGCACGGCAAGGGAATAAGAAAAATAGCATCGTTCGATTCTGATTTTGACGCCATAAAAACGATTGAAAGAATCCAATAAGTTTCAAATCTGCATTTTGAGGATTCCGCGCTGGCGCAGCTTTTCCACCTGCAGCCGTGTATAGCGGTAGGTGATGTCAGCCTTTTCGTCTCCCTGCACGCTCCACGGCTCGATCAAAACAATGTCGCCTTCCTTCACCCACACTTGGCGTTTTATGCTTCCGGGCACGCGGCACATCCTTTCCTTCGCGTCCTCGCACTGCACGATCATTCTCGCCCCGCCTTGCAGCGCCAGCACTATCCCGAAAATCTCGCCCTTGCGTGGCATTCGCAGGCGCTCTTCGAAATTCGGCTGTGCCGACGAACGCGCACGCCTAGTGTGATCCTTGAAAAACGGCAAAACAACAACCCCACAACATAATTCAAACGATTTTTAGTACAAAACCGGCCTTTTCGCGCCGCAAGCTTCGCAAACCACGAAATCCACGTTGCGCCCGTGGTGTTCCAAGTGAGTGTCGGGCTTTCCGCACTCCTTGCACAAGACCATTCTTTCAATGAAACTCTGGAGCTTTTCCTGCAAAAGGCGGAATTGCACTTTCGCCTGGAGTATGAGCTCCTGCCCCGTAATCACGCCGGGAGTCGCAAGCTCTTTGAACAGGAATTTCGCCAGCACTTCCTTGCTTCTCCGCAGTTTCTCGGCCACGTCCTCGAAATTCTTGATGTAAGTCTTGTTTCCCACTAGGCTTATGACGAAAACGGGCGTTTCGAAACGCTCGCCGGAGGACGTTTTGACGGAGTGCTTTTCCTTCACGCGCTCTAGCAAGACTTCGTAAGATTCCATTCTAAAAAACCGCTTTTTTCCGAAATACTATTTTGCCTGGCGAAGTTTATATTAATATAGAATCCGCGGGAAAATCAAAATAACAGCGTGACGGCATAGAACAGCGTGGAAAACAAAACTATGGGAGGCAAGGCTGGATAATAGCCGCGCGTTTTCTGCATTGCGAAAAGCAGTGCGCTCAACCCGACGAAAGCGCCCAACGCCGTCACCAGGGCAGCAAAAACGCTGAGCTTGAGGATGGAAACGCAAAGCATTATTGGAATGACGAAATCCCCGGTCCCGAGCAAGATGCTCTCGCCGCGCCCGGCCGGCTTTTCAACGGTTTTGCTTTTCCCCGCTGAAGAACTGGTTTTGCCAGGCGCGCTTGGAACGGAAAGCTCAATTGCAAAAGCTGCCTCGCGCTTTTGCAATTCCTTCGCAAGCGTGACCATGTGCTTTGACTTGAATACTGCGTAGTAATCGTAAGCGGCGAGAAGAAAGCTCAAAGCAAGCGCGGGAACCAGGTCGAAAGAACTTCCCAGCAGCGCGCCCACTATTACGGTCGCAATCAAAAGCAGGGGCTGCTTCAGCCGCGTCTCGAAAACCCTTGCCAAAACCGCCGCAAGTGCGATTGCCCCCGAGTAAATGTCGGAAAGGAAAAGCGAAAGCAGGATTTGTATTGCGGAAAATTCAAGCAAAAGCTCGGCTATGAGAAACAGCTTGCGCCCGCGGTAATAACGCAGCAAAACGAGCATCAGCGCAGTCGCGAACAAGATGTAGAGGAAGAAAAAGCCCACATTTGCGACGCTTGATGGATCTTCCACGGGCAACGGGACCGAAAGCTTTTGCGCTATGAAGTGCGCCCCCACGTACAGCCCTCCGGCTAGGGCGAGGAAAAAACACGCAAGGAGAAGCAAATGCACTTTCTTGAATTCCATTTCGGCGCGACACTCTCAAGCCTTCAAGGCGGGCATATTTTATTCAGCCCCGAAACCACGGGCTCGAAAATGTTGTCTTCGTACGAAAACGCGTCTGCAAAACTCCAGTCGAGCTTTATTTTCAGGATGAGGCTGGAAGTGCTGTAGTAGCAGAAAAACCCGCCGGTGCCGCCTTGCGCCTTGATTCCGTCCTGGTATTCAAAGAACATCGGCCTGTCGGAAAGCAAATCCGCCCGGTTTGAAAGCCCGCCAACGATAAAGCTCGGGCCGAACTTAACTTCAAACTTCGATTCGCGCGACAGCCCGTCGCTGCGGTTGAGCCGCGCCGAACCGAAAGCGTAGTAGACGAAATTCTCGTCATCGAACAAAGTGAGTTCGATGGGAGTTGCCTTGAACTTCCCGTCAAGGCGCGAAAAGTAGTCGTTCAACGCAAGTTCCAGCAGCCTGCTCACTTCGCTCGAACGCATTTGGAACGAAACATTCGAGTTGTAAAACAAGCCTGGAGTCGGGTAGGGAATGCGCAGTTTCCAGTAACCGCTTTCGAAAACTACGATGAAACTGTGTTTTTGCTGGACTATCGAACCGCCCTTGGTGATTTTAACCAAAACCTCGCGCGGGTTTTCCACTGCCACGGCCGCGCCGGTATAGTTCAAGCCGTAAGGATAGTCTTTCTCCATCCGCGCCGCGTATTTTTCGAGCGTCAATGCATCCGGATCTTCATTCTTGAAGTCGCGGGAAATCAAGCCGTAAGCCTTTTCGAAATTGCGCGAGTCCACAGCCTTCAAGTACGCAGAAACGAGCTCGTCCTTAGAGTAATTGCTTGCTTCGGGCGAGGGAGTGGGAATTTCAACGGTTACGGTAGGGGAAGGTGTTGCCGTAGCTTCAATCGAAGGCAAGGGTGAAACTGCGGCGGTAGCGCTGGCCTGCGGGGTTGCCGTAGGCGCGGGAGACTCGGTCACGCACCCTGCAACTACAACTGCGAAAGCCAACAGAATAAAAAACAACAGTCTCTTCAAAACAACCACCTGAAAAAGTTTTAAGTGAACGAAGTTTAAAAAACGAGCTAATTCCCACTTAGCCATATTCCTTTGACGGGGTTTTCACGAACCCGGCTTTCGGGGAATACAATTCGCCCTTCGTCTTCAACTCGTCGATTATCTTCACCGCATCCTGCTCGTCCACCCCGTGTTCCGTCGCACGCTTGAGCACTTCGTGCGTCTCGACCATGTCGAACTCCCGCTGCAGCTCGCGCACGATGTTGAGTATCGTGAAAATCTTGTCGCGCTTGGCTTTCGACGTTCCGGTCAAAATCACGTCGGCATCGATTTTTCCCGTCGCCTTGTCCACGAAAACCAAATTCAATACGAAGTCTTTCAAGGCAATCGCATACTCGGCGTCCTGCAATTCCACTTGCGTGCTCAACCGCATTTTCGCCGACGCTTCAGCCAAGCGCACCAACCCCTCCAAATCCCTGGGCGTTACGGGGAAAGTCTGCGTCTTGGCGCCCAACGCGCGCAATTGCACGTAAAAATCTTTTATTCTCTCGGTCGCGTCTGGAGTCAGCTGGGGGAAAACGCTGCGGCGGGCGAATGCAATATACTTTCGCAGCAAGTCGGTTGAAATCAAGTTGGAAGGCGTTTGCGCTTCCTCCACCTTCACTCCCGCTTTCCGTTCTCCCGCGAATTTCAGCCCGCTGAGAATGTGCGTGGCCATGCGCCGGTCCTGCCCCTCGTCGATGATATCGCGGATGGTGAAAATCAAGTCGAAACGCGACAGCAAAGTCACGGGAATTTCAAATTGTTCTGCTATTGGAGTGTTGGGGTCGAAACGCCCGAACTTGGGGTTCGCTGCTGCAAGAACCGAAGTTTTCGCTTTAAACCTTGTGACGATTCCGGCTTTCGCAATGCTGATTTGCTGCTGTTCCAGCGCCTCGTGAATATTCGCGCGGTCTTCCTCCTGCATCTTGTCGAATTCGTCTATAGCAACAAGCCCTCCGCTTGCAAGCACGAGCGCCCCGGCCTTCAAAACCCATCCTTCGCCCGCCTTGTCTTTTTCCGCGGAAGCGGTCGACGTAAATGCACTTGGGCGCGAGGTTTTCCGTAAACTTGAGCAACTGCGATTTGGCGACACCCGGGTCTCCGATAAGCAAAACGTGAATGTCGCTGCGCACTTTGTTCCCGTCAGGCAGCACTTTGTCCGGCGTGCCGCCGAACAACTGCATTGCAATCGACTGCTTGACTTCGAAATGCCCGTAAATGCTGGGCGCGATGCTGTCGCGAATCAACTCGCGCACACGCGGGTTTCGCGAGAATTCGATTATCTTCTGCTCTTCTTCCTTGGAAATCTCGATTTCCTCGAATTCCTTTTCCTCTTTCTTCACGTACACTACGTCGAAAGCCTTTCCGTAAATCGAGCTTTTCCCCTTCCCTTTCTCCATCCTCGGCATGAGCCTAAGCACGCCCGTCACAGTAATCGTCTCTCCGGGAAGGACTACGTTCGTCAAATCGTCTTCAAACCACAAGTCGACGTGCGCGGGAGTGGAAGACCCTTGCACGCGCTCGAGCAAATCCTGCAGTTGCGCATACTGCGTGTTGACGAAATCGCTCGTCGCCTCGAGAAGTGTGAATTCTTTCTTTCCGCAGTGCCCGCACAGCGTCGGGGGCTTGAGCCCCGCGTTGTCGGGATAGTTTTTCGTCGTGCGCTCGCAATACGCGCACTCCCACAACGCCACCTGGATTTTCGGGCGGATGTCGGTAATGAGGTTGACCACGCCCTGCACTTGCACGAGCTTGTTCAAATGCTCGGCGCCCAAATACTGGACTAAAACCTCTTTCTCGGGCAAATTGTAAAAACGCACGCGGGGCTTGAAGCCTTCGGGCATCAGCCCGAAGCTTTCCACGCTCTTGCGCAGCGCTTCTTCCGCCGCTTTCGAATAGTGGTCGGGCTTTTCCGCAATCGCCTGGGCCAAATCGAGGTTAGAGCGTGAAAATACGGTCAAGTCGACGTCCAAACTCCTTTTCTGCGGGTACGAGCCGACGAGGTCGTAAAGCTGTTGCTTTAGGGAAGTTGAAAAGTAATCCTGGAACTGCTGTATTTCCTCTTCCACCCTAGATGCACCTTATACACACCGCGACGAGCCTAAAGGCTTTTCGCAGCAATGAAAACGACCCGCCCTTAACGCCAAGGGCATCTACTCTAATGCCTCCGGGGGTTTAAAAGAGTTTTCGGGAACAAAGACCCCCCAGCGCTTTTTGCAAGTGCAAAAGGCATCGCATGCCTCGAATGGGGTGAAACGAGCACGGGGGACAGGCGGTTGGCGTGAGAAAAGGGTTCAGCTTTCCCCGCTGACTTTCAGCAAAAGCCGTCTGCCCATGACGTCCATGTACTGGATTTCCTTTCCGACTTCCACGTCGCTCTGCATTTCCTCTGGAATGGGAACTTCGAACACTTCAAAAGTTTCGGAATCCATCAACTGCGCGCTGGTTCCGGCAGCGCTTACGATTTGGGCTCTCTTGCGCGTTACGACGGGAATTTCTACGTCGGCGTCGCTGGATTTCATGAGAGTCTTCTTGTTTCCCGACAGCAGGGACATTGCGACGACGTTTACTTTGGCGGCGCCGTGCTTTCCGGGCTTGCTCTTGTCCATGCTCACGATTTTACAGGGTTCGCCTTCGACGATGACGAACCTTCCGATTTTCAAGTCGCCCATTTGACCGTAAATAACTTCTCCAGCCATGTTGTGAACCACCCTTCTCCCAAAAAGCAAATATAAACAGACTGAAGTATTTAGTTCGACAAGTTTTTAAAACGAGTGAAAAAGGCATGTTCATCGATTTCCACTGCCATTTGAACCATCCCGCTTTCGCGAAAGGCATAATCAGGATAGTCGAGCGGATGCTCGAAAAAAACGTGCTTGCGGTAAACACGGGCTTCAACATCGAGGGAAACGCCAAAGCGTTGGAGCAAACGGCGTTGCATGGCAAATCGTTGCGCGCCGCAATAGGCTTGAGCCCCCACGACGTGCCTAACGCGGATATAGAAAAAGAACTGGCTTTCATCGAACAAAATGCACGCCAAGCAATCGCCATCGGCGAGATAGGAATGGACTTCCACCACTTCAAAGACCCTGCGCAGCACAAAGCGCAGGAAAAGGCGTTCGTCGCGCAACTCGAGCTAGCGCAAAAGCTCGGCAAGCCGGTGGTAATGCACACGCGCGACGCCGAAGCGCAAGTAATCGACATCGTTTGTTCGTACACCATGCCCCGCATTTTGCATTTCTGGCTCGAGCCCAAGCTTTTGACCAAAGCGTTAGATTGCGGGATGTACGTGAGCATTCCCACAATCAAAAGCAAGGAGCAAAAGAAAATTTTCAGGAACACTCCGCTGGACAGGATGCTTTTGGAAACAGACTCGCCGTATGGCCTGAACACTCCGGACAGGAACGAGCCTTCCAACGTCTTGGTTTCGTACGGGCGGCTGGCTGAATTAAGGAAAATGCCTTTAAAGGAAGTGGAGCTAACGATATACGAAAACTTCAAGAAAATCACTAAAGCCGGGAAGGCTTGAGTGAAGGTGTTTGCTCATGGCTAGTTTTTTCGACAAGATGAAGGAAGCGCTGAACAAGGAGCACAAGAAAAACATCGCGTGCTTCGTCGACGGGCCTAACATCCTGCGCAAGGAACTGGGCGTGGATTTAGACAAAGTCAAGAAAAAACTGTCGAAGTACGGGCAAATCAAGATTGCGCGCGTGCTTTTGGACCAATACGCGTCGGACAAGCTCATCGAAGCCGTGACAAACCAGGGTTTCGACGTCACCATAGTCCCGAGCGACGTGGACGTTGCCCTTGCAGTAGAAGCGAGCGAAGCGATTTTTAACGACACGATAGACGTGATTGCGGTCGTATCGCGCGACAGCGACTTCAAGCCTTTGCTTGCCAAAGCAAAGGAGCACGGGAAAGAAACGATTGTCGTGGGCCTTGAGCCCGACTTTTCAACAGCGTTGCGCAATACTGCGGACGTAGTAATCGACTTGAGGGAATGAGAATGGTAAGCCTTCCTGCCGGAAAAATGCTGAGCAAGAACGTGGATGCGGGAAGCATCGATTTTCTTAAGGCGCTGGTGCAGCTCCAGAAAAAAAACTTCAGCGGGTATGTCGCGTTGTGCGTCAAAGGCGCCGGCGGCTTCGAGGAAGGCACGGTTCTGCTTGATTCCGGTAAAATCGTGGGCTGCGCTTACGAATATTTCAAGCACGCGAAGGAAATGCAGGGCGCGCAGGCGTTCCAGCGCGTTTTGAACGCAGCTGCCGCGGCAATAGGAACGATGGACGTCGTGGAACTGACGCCCGAACAAGTTGAGCTGGTTTTGGCGGTCAATGAAAAAATGATTTACGTGCCCGACCAGAAACAAATGGAAGGAGTCAGCATAAAAGAATTCTCGCCGATATTCGAACAAGAGGTTGTCTCGCAACAGCCGAAAGAAAAAAGCGAAAGCAGGGAAGACTTGCTCAAGAAATACGGAATGGGAGGACTCGAGGCACAATGACGAGCTTGGTATTCGCATCGGGAAAAGGGGGAGTGGGCAAAAGCACCATCACCCTAAACTTGAGCTTGCTCTTGGCGCAAGCGGGAAAGAAAGTCGTAATCGTCGACGCCGACGTGCAAATGGCGAACATCGGGCTGATGATTGGCGTGGACAAGACGCCCATTTCGCTCAACAACGTCCTGCGCGAGGAAAACGTGATTACCGAAGCGGTTTACGAAGGGCCTGCGGGAATGAAGTACGTGCCCGCGAGCATTTCGGCCGAAAGCGACAACCTGAATTATTCCGTGCTCAAGAAGGCGGTCAAGCGCCTGGAAGAAATTTACGATTACGTTTTGATAGACTGCCCGCCGGGCTTGGGGCCCGACGCCCTCGCGGCAATCACGTCCGCAAAAGAAATGGTTTTAGTCATCACTCCCGAGCCCATTTCCCTCGCCGACGCCTTGAAAGTGCAGATTCTCGCCGAGAAAAACAACGTGAAAATCAACGGCTTCGTGCTCAACATGGTTTTGGGCGAAAAGAACGAAATAAAGCCGCGCGAGCTTGAAACCATACTCAAGCTCAAAAACCTCGGCGTGCTGCCGGAAGATTTGGAAGTGCGCAGGGCTTCAGCACTGCAAAAGCCGGTCGTGCTCTCCGCGCCTTCGAGCAATTTCGCGCGCGCGCTCAGGAGCCTGGCAACGCAAATAACCGGCGAGCAAATGCAAGCGCCGACGGAAAAGCGGGGCTTTCTCGCGGGGATCGTCGGGTTTTTCAAAAACCTTTTCGGAAAAAAATAATTTTGCATTCCCGGCGCGCGCCCAACGCATTCAGCAAAACGGTTAAAAACAAATGCGCATTGCATTAATAGTTTTTTTTAAACAGAGGTGGGTTTTTTGGCTGAAAAGCGTCCTTTTGACGTGTTAAACAACGCTTTGAACAACAATGTTCTCGTGAAGCTCAAGGGCGAAGTTGAAGTGCGCGGGGTTTTAGCGAGCTTCGACATTCACATGAACATCGTTTTGGATAACGCCGAAGAACTCAAGAACGGCGAGCTCAAACGCAAACTGGGCACGGTCCTGCTCCGCGGCGACACGGTAGTCTTCATTTCCCCCGCGTCAAGCTGAACGCCCGCTTCTCGAAAAGCGATTTAAAAGACTAGCCACAGAACTATTTACCGAACGGGCTCGTAGATCAACGGCAGATCGCATGCATGGCAAGGAATTTTTCTTTGCAAAAGAAAAATTCAGTAAAGAAAGGTTCCAACCGTAATGCATGAGGCTGCGGGTTCAAATCCCGCCGAGTCCACTAATTTTTCTTTTTCGCAAAAAGAAAAATTAAGTAAAGAAAAGTTTGCGGAGAGAAAACGGTGGGGAGAAGAATGGAGTGCGTTTTCTGCAGCATTGCCGAAGGCAAGGCGCACAGCGCAAAGCTCGGCGAAAACAAAAACGCCATCGCCATTCTAGACGCTTTCCCAATCATGGAAGGCCACACGCTCGTCATTCCCAAAACCCACCACAAGGCGCTGTGGGATTTCAACAAAGAAGAGCTGCACTCGGTTTTCGACCTCATCGTCGACACGGAACGGCTTTTGCTGAAAAACCTGCCTTGCGGGGGAGTGGACTTGCGCCAGCACTACAGGCCTTTCGTTCCCGAGACGCGGTTAGCAAAAGAACACGTGCACTTTCACCTTTTGCCGCGGAAAAGCTGGGACCAGTTGTTCAAGAACGTGGGCGTGAGGGAAACGGAAATGCGGAAAGAGCCGGGGCAAAAGGATTTAGATTCGCTCGCACAAAAGATTGTTGGAAAACAAAAGAAACTTTGAAAACTAGAGGTGCTGAAAAATGGCTGTGGAATTCGGGGAATACAAGGGAAACAAGCTCATCGTCTTGAAGGGGGACGGGGAGCAGGACGGAAGGTTTCCGTTCAGCTTCGGCAAGAAGAAGGCGAAGCTGATCGTGGAAAACTTCGATGAAATCAAGAAATTCGCGGAAGAAGAATGAATGCCGCCAAAAGCAGTAATGGACGAAAATATTTCTAAATTTTTTGAAATATTTCGCAACGGAATTAAAAGTCCGCTCGGCAAAATTCACATATGAGTTTAACTGCGGCATTGCAATTTCTCGTAGCCGGAATCGGCATATCGGGAATTTTCATTTTGATTGTCCACAAGTTCATGGCTGGGCTCGGAGTGAAAAACGGCAGATTAATTCTCGCCAGCCTGTCGTTCATCTTGCAGTTGTTTTTCGCCGGTTTCGGCTTGCGGGTTTCGGAAGAAAAGAACCTTGTTGACTTGGGGTTCATGCTTACGGATGCCGCGTTTTTATTGACGTACCTGCTCTTCACAACCGCGTTGCTATTGGGGCAGGTCAAGTATTACGGGACTAACAAATGAGATGATAAAATCGAGTGGGCCCGCAGGGAATCGAACCCCGAATCTATCGCACGTCAAGCGATCGTCTTACCATTCGACTACGAGCCCAGAAGCTTTCTTTTAGGAAAAAGAAAGCTTCATCAAAGAAAACCTTCACTTCCCAAAAAGAAACAATAAAACTAGGTTGGCGTGAAAATAAAAAGAAAGCGGAAACGCCCGCTTTTTACTTTTCCAGCGTCAGCGTAAGGGAAGAAACCTTGCGCATCGACCCGTCCTCGCTCTGCAGCTCTTCAGTCGTCGCATCGAAATTCGTAATGCGAAGGCCCTGGATGAAGCGGTTTTTCACTATTTGGCTCACGTCCACCGCGCGCGAAATCATGTTGCCGCGCGCCTTGAGCTTCACGTGGTTGGCGCCTTGGTTGAACTGCGTTACTACGGCGAGAACGTAGCTCATGACGTCTTTCTTGCCGATGTAAATCGTGTCGTCGCTCCGCCTCTCGCTTGAAGGCAGCATTTCCGGTTGTTGTCCTGATTCTTCCATGCTAAACCCCACCTCTGACGTCCTGGTATTGCGTTTGAAAGCCTCGAAAAAACGGGCTTGCCGACTTTAAGAAGAAAGTAAAAACTTGTTTTTAAGCCATCAGTTTAACGGCCTTTAAAGCCCCGTCCACAGTCTCTCCCCTCAAAACCAGGCGCTTCAACACCCCCAACCGCGCCTTCGCAACCCCCGCTGCCCCAGCCTTCTTTTCCACGAGCTCGAACTTGTTTTTGAGCGAACGGAATGCCTTGAGCGCAGCAGCAAGCGCGTCGCGCTCGTGCTCGTTATGCACGTTGAAGTCGCGCGTCAACGATGCTTTCTGCAGGCCAGTCATGCTCTTGTGCGGCTTGAACAAACGCGCGGAAAAAACGCTTTTCAAGAGCTTCACGCTTTTGGGGACGGGAATCTTGTCGCAGGCGATTATGGAAGGGGAAAAGGCGGAGAGCGATTGGATGAACGCGTCTGGAGTCCAGTTCTTGCGGCTTTCTATTGCAACGACGCCCCCGTCGTAATCCAGCACTGCGAAAGCTCGCCACGTTCCAAAGTCCACGCCTGCAATCAAAAGCCCACCTTGCTTACGCTAAGGGAGGACGAAAATAAAAAAGAAAGAGAAAAAAGGGCTTTTGAAAAATTAGCCCTTTGCGCCCTTCAAGTAGAGCAGAGTGTTCAAGAGCAGGTGGTATTGCCCGGTCGGGTTTGCGGTTGCTGGATCAAAGGAAAAGTAAATCGTCTTTCCGCTCTGCAGCAATCCCTTGCTCTCGATGATCGCGTAGGTTACGGCGCTCGTCGGCCTTCCGCCGAACTCCTCGACCAACGCAAGCACTCCCGAATTCGCCTTGGGATACACGTTCGTGTAAGTGTCTTCGAACACGCCGTGGTTCAAAATCCCGTTGAAAATCGGGTGGTCCTGCTCGATAATCTGGAATTTGCCCTGCCTGACGTTCACGATAGTCTGACCGCGCTCGTGGAACAAGTTTCCGCCCCAAGTTACGGGCATTACGTCCCCGAGCAATCCCAATCCAACATCCCAGCCTGCGGCAGTCGGGTCGTCAGTCACTGCAGTGCAAGCGTCGCCAATCACGATGAGCTTCTTTCCGCTCTTGACGGCGTTGGTGATTTCCTTTCTCGCAGTCCGGTCGCACACGCGGCTGTTCTGCAGTAAGATAATGTCAAAGTTCTTCAAAACGCCGGGGTAAATCGCTTCCTGGCGGATGGGAACTGCGTAAGAAACGCCCGCAAGGCGGTATTGCTCGCTCCGCAAAAAGTCATTCAACTGGGGCGAAGGAGAGCCGACTATGGCAATGCGGATGTACGACTGCGGGAACAAGCCTCCGACGAGAGGCATTGAACTCAAGTCAATATAACCTAGTTTTGCAGCGATGAACAAAGCGAGGATTATGATTAAGATAATAGGAATGACGCTTTCAGCGTAAGACTGCTGCCCACGTTTGCGATTCATTTAAAACATCACCTTAACAACCTTCTGTCAAGGGGAGTTTATAAAGGTTTTTTTCACCCCGACGGAGTTTAGACTAATCCGCACTTAACAGGAGGCCAAGTAGTCCAAAAGGTTGACCAAAAGCGTTGGGGAGTCCACTTCCTCGAGGGGGAAGGCGACGTAAATTATTTTTCCGGCATAACGCGTTTCCAGAATCCCCGGATAAACGCCACCCGGCGCAACCACTTGAGCAACAAGGTTTATTCCGCTCGCGTCGGGGTACACCCTCACGAATTCCTCTGAAGAGATTGGGAATTGCTTGAACAAGCCTTTCACGAGCGGGTGGGCCGGGTCCACGATCTTAAGCTCGGTCTTGGCGGATTTTATGGTGCCGTTGTACCGAGCGCGCAAATAATCTTCCAGCACGTCGAATCCCCTGAGCGAAGTTTTGTTGTACAAGTATTTGTACCAAGTCTGTTTCTTCGCTGCATTCCAAGCGTCGTTCCACTCTTTGCTTCCCGGAGTTACGTTAGCGGAAACGAGGTTCGAGTAAAAGCTATCGTTCAATTGCCCTGCCTTGAGCAAGTCGAATTCGTCTACGTACTGGCTGGAGAATGCATCGCCTATCCAAACAACAGTCCCCCCTGCATCCAAATAGCCTATGATCGCATCCACTTGCCTGGTCGAAGCCGTTTTGAAGTGCTCCACGACCACCAAATCGTATTTCTTCAAAATCCCCGCCGACAGTTCCGTACCCTCAAGCGGTTCAACGAGCGTGAAACCCCTCTGCCTTCCCAGCAAAGCGCGCAAAGCCTGCGGGTCGCCCATGCCGTCCGTGCCGTACAGCACGGCAACACGCGATTTTCCGCCCTCGACGTAAGGGCAGTACACGTCGCACCAGTTGAACACGGGCACTTGAGTGCAGTGCACCCACCCGAATTTCGTCAAAACCGTAAGCAAAGCCAGGAGGAGGATAACGAGGATAATCAAATTCGGAATCAGTTTTTCCAACTGCTCCACTGGCGTTTCCTGCGCTGCAAATCGGGCCATACGATAATTTAAATTGCGGTTGGTTTAAATTAGTTGGTTTCTCCGCGATTGCGCGGGCGATAAAAAAGGGATTTGAAAATGGCCGACGACAAGATTCAAACGCCGACTTCTTCGGCGGGAATAATGCGCTTTTACGACGTTTCCGCGTCCAAAATCCAGCTTGACGCCAAAGTGGTTTTGGGCATTGCGATAGGCTTGGTGCTGCTGGAAATAATTTTGAAGATAGCCATGCGCTGATTTCAAGCGCAAGTGAAAAGCCCCTTCTTCTTTTCTATCACTTCGCCCTCTTCCATCAAAATGCACAGCAGCGCTTTCACGGCGTCTTCGGGCAAACGCGTTTTTTCAGCCAGCTGTTCGACTGAAGAAGGCGATTGCAGCTGCTTCAAGAGTTTCGGCGAGCTTTCCTCCACGAACGTTCTCTTCGCAAGGTAAAACTTGCTGTCGAAGCCCCTGGTCCCGCGGATGGCGCCGCTCTTGAACTCTTTCTCCAGCGCGACCGAGACTTCCTGCGCGCCCTTCTCCGCAAACACAACGACAAAACCTTTAGAGTCGAGCTCGCGCTTGAAGAACGCAGCCAAGCCAGATTGTTCCGGCTGCCGCGGCTGCGCCGCAGCCGAAGAAGCGAAAGCCTGTTCGACGCGTGGCTTCAGCGCTTCGGCAAGCTTTTCCTTCCGCGCGAGCACGAAAAGCCCTTTCTCTATTTCCACGAATTCGAGCTCTTCCCCTTCCTTGATGCCGCTCGCGCCGGCTATGCTTTGAGGAAATACTATTGCCAGTGCATCGCCGTGCTTGAAAACACGCATCAAACCCACCTTGCGCGAGTAACAAAAGCGCACGCTGATTTAAAACAGTAAGGGATATTAAACGAAAAACAGTATTAGCCTGTAGGGTTTCAAAAAGGGAGAGTGGTGCGGAATGCGTTTGAAAGCATTGGTTGCAATCGCCTTGCTATTGTCTTTATCCCAAGCCGTTTTTGCCGAAGATAACCAAACGGCAGTGCAAGAAGCGGAAAAGGCGCTGCCGGACTTGTTTTTCGAAACCATCAAGACGCCGGCCAAGGCCGTTGCAGGCAACGAAGTTTTCATAACGGCCGGAATCAAGAACGCGGGCAGCGCGGACGCCGCGCCCTTCTTTGCTTACCTATACGCATTGCCTCAGTTCTTCGCGCCAAAGGAAGAAAGCGTGTGGAATGGCGATTGCACGATCACCAAGCGCCAAGGCTACTTTACGAACCGAGTTCTTCAGCCAGGGCAGAGCGTGCAGTTGACGTTCGGCGTCAGCTGCAAAAAGCCGGGAACCAAAAAGTTTTTGCTTAAAGCCGATTTCTTCAACAAAGTCAAGGAAAGCGAAGAGGACAACAACATCGCAAAAGTTGCGATAGAGTTTGAAAGCGGCCCGCAAACCGACTGCGCCGACTCCGACGGCGGCGTGACGCCTTTCGAAAAAGGGCTCATCACGCAAGGCAAGAAAACGGGGGGAGACTACTGCTCGGGCAAGTTCCTGCGCGAGTACTACTGCAACAAGAACGGCAACCTGGCCAACCAGGTGATGCAATGCGAGAAAGGCTGCCTCAACGGCGCCTGCCAAAAATAAACCAGCGGTTTAAAAAAAATAAACCCACCGAATTTAACCCCCGGCTCCCTGCATAGGATAGTGCGCGGAACGGCTGCAACGGCTATTTTCCTTTTGATTGCGTTCAGCCTCCAGGCTAACGCACTCGCAGAATACGGGTTTCTCCTCGAATCCAAAAACCCCGTTTTTTCCTACTACGCGCTCTACCCGAAATCCTGCGCGGGCTTCATCGGTTCGAGCGCGGCGTTGGCGAAAAACGCGCGGAGCGACTTTGCTTTCGAGAAAGCAATGCAAAGCCTCCGAGACCTGGGCAAGGCAAGAACGTATGCGCTGCTGCAGCCGAAATTCCTTACCCTCGCGACGCTTGCGGCATACCGCACGCATTCGATAAACTGCTTTTCCTACGGGTTGAAGGCGCTGCGCGGGGCGAGCGAAGCGGCGCGAGAAGGGCTTGAAATAATCGACGCGCATTCGCAAAAGCTCGAGCGAATGATCGGCCCCGGATTCCAAGGCTTTGCAGGCGGGGTCGTGCAGGAACTGGGGGAAGCGAAGAAAGCAATCGAAAGGCGCGACGTGCTGGGAAGCGGGTTCGGAAGCGTTTTCTCGAAAACAATCCCTTCGGCAAACCAAACGCAATCCTCGCACGGAATAGCGGCAGGGGTAAGGGCGTTGGCCGGCGAAGGAGGGCTTTACGAAAAGGAAATCGCTTTGGACGACAAGGTTTTGCAGGCGATATTCCTGCTGGAAAGGGAATTCCAAAAGGCGGGCGAGGAAAACTCGCTTCTGAAAACGCGCGCCAAACTCTTGCGCGACTTTCTTGAAAGCGAGAAGATAAGCGGGGTGGGAGAAAACGCTTTTTACCTCGTCGGCGGGGCCGAAGGCATCGCCTCGGAGCAGGAATTGGGCTCGTTCGAGAAAGACTTTCGCAAAGCGGTTGAGCGCGACAAGACCGCGGCAGAAAAAGCGGAGGAAGCGAAGCGCGATTGGGAAGCCAAGGAAGCGGGGTATGCAAGCAGGGCGATAGAAAAGCTCGCGCAGGCGAATGCCGCACTGAAGGAAGAACGGCAAATTTTCGAAAGCCTCGACGAACGGAGCGAAACGCTGGAGAAAAGCCTGAGGCAGAAAGTCTTGGCGGAAAAAAGCGCAGCGCAAGAAATGCTTCTGCACGCCAACGCCTTCGCCGCAGCCAAAGCGCGGGTTTTGCTTGCGAAGGCGCTCGAACCATCCAGGCTTTCCACCCGCGGCGAACGCATTTCATTCTACGCAGGCAAAATCGCCGAGCTCAGGCAAATCCAAGGCATCCTGCAGGAAACCGCTTCAGCGCAAGCCTTGCGCGATTCCGTAAAACGCAAGGCGGAATTGCTCAAGGAATTTCTTGCCCGCGCTTCGAAAGACGCCCCCCTAGAATTCGAAGAAAGAAAGCTCGGCGAAATCCTGCTTTCGGTTGAAAGCGCCACGCCCGAAGAAAGCGTTTTTTTCAACGCCCAGCTCGACAGCATCCGCGAAAGCGCCCTCGCGAAGCTGTACGAGCGTTATGCAGGGCTGGATGATTCATACGCCCAAGCCGAGCGCGTTGCCCCGTTTTTGGGCGAGGCTGCGAACGCGCGGTTTGCGGAAGTCGAGCAATTCTTTTCATTTGGCGCAATCGACTTGCAGGAAGGCGCAGGCCGGCTTTCGAAAATCCAAGGCGTTTTGGACTATTTGCGTTCCCAAGCTAAAGCCAAAGCCCCGGCTTTGCTCAAGAAACACTTGCAAGAGCAGGCGAGCGTGGAAAGGCAAATCGGGATTCCGGTTGCAGGTTTGCCGGCGCAAGTGAAAACCAGGATTTTGCTGAAAAACCTTTTGCCTTTGAGTACAAGCACGCGAATCCAACTGGATTTCGAGGTTCCCGAAAACGCTTCGGTGCGTTTCAAAAGCCCGGAAGTTGAAATCGCGAAAAGCGTTTTCCTCAACAGCGTGGAGGAAGGCGGCGAGTATTCCATGGAGTTTGAAGCGAGCGAGGAAATCGCGCGCATTACGCAAAGAAGGTTGAAAGCCCCGCGCGCGGATTTCGTGCAGGCGGTGGCGGAGGAAACAGTAGAATTGCAAGCCACGGAAGAAACGCAAGCCATAGTGATTTTGGACGAGCCTTTCCCGCTCGAATCTGCGCAAGCGCAGGGCGCGCTTCAAACCGAGTTTTACTCCAACGCCAGCTCGTCGCAAGTGCGGATGCTCGTGCAAGCGCACAAAGGTTTGAACATAATTCAGGTTTCCATGCTCATACCACAGCCCGTGGAATTGCTGAAAACATTCACCGCCCGCCCGAATTCATCGGAATTCGAGTTCCGGCTGCAAAGCAAGTTTCTCGACTTGCAGCGGTTCGAAGGGGAAATTGCCGAGGAAAGCTGCGAAGGCAAAGCCACTGGAGTGCGCGGCAGCTTGAACGCGAAAGCTGAAAACAAAAACGGGCTGTTACTGCTGCACGTTGACGAAAACAATTTGAAGCGCCTGGAAACAAGGACGGCAGCCGTAAGCTTGGACTGCGTTGCTACCGCCCCTTCAGCAGAAGGCCAAATCCCGCCGCAAGAAAAGCAATTCGATTACGCGCTTGCCGCAATCCTGAGCGGAGAGCTTGAAAAACTGCGGCAAGAATGCGGCGAGTGCGCGATAGAAGCGGAAAAACAGCTTTTGCTCGGCAACCTCGCGCAAGCCAACGCGGAGTTGGAAAAAGGGAGAATGCTTGCGTTGCAAAAGCGAGAAAAGCAGGCGGAGGAAAAGCAAGCGTTTGAAACAGCGCAAGAAAGCTTTCGCGAGGCCCAAGAAAATGCGCTTCAGGCAATAGGCTTGTTCGACTCCGCATTCGCAGTTTTCGAGGAAAGCAAAGGGCAGGAAAGCAAAAGCCTGCTTTACCAACAAGGAAAGAAAGCGAAGGCCGAGTTGGAAAAACTGCTGAGCAACGGGGGAAAAGCGAAAACGGCTGCGGAACTCGCAGCGCTCAACCAGCGCATTGAAGCTAAAGCCGAGGCGATTGCGCAAACCGCGCAAGAGCAAAAGCAAAACGCGGGCGAGGAAATCGCCCTCGCCGAACTGAAGCAAAGGCAGTTCGGCACGCAGGAAACTCTCGACGCGCTCGCGCAGGCGAAAGACTACGACGCCAGGGGAAACGCATTTACCGCGTGGGCCATAGCCAAAAAACTCAACTCTGCGTTGGGCACTGCAGGGGAAAGGCGGGCGAGCGAGGAAAACAACGCACTGGTTTTGGGGGTCGCGGGAGCGTTAGTCTTAATAGCCCTGGCTTTTTTCTTCTTAAGAAACAAGCGCGACGCGCAACAAACGTCCGAAGACGTTTGAAGGCGCAAAGCGCGGGCTTCGGAGAAAAAAGAGCAGAATGGGCTTCCTGGATTTCTTGTTCCCCAAAAAACAGAAGATGCACGAGCTAAAATGGAAATTGCCCGAAGTGCGCATGGTTTTTCCCGTGAAAGACGCGGAGAAAGCGGTTTTCGACCTCAAGAAAAACAAGGCCGTCTTCGCAAGCGGCGGGCAGTATTTCGACGTAATCCACGCGAAGCAATACGGCGAAGGCGTTTTCGCATATTTCATTGTGCGGACGGAAAAGCTCACGCAGAAGGAAACGCTCTTGTTCGACGGATACATGCTGCAGGAGGAAGACCGGCTGGGCTTCGAAGTGCAAAGCAGCTATTCCATGATCGAAGAGCTCGACAAACTAGGGTATAGCGAAGCAGCCGCACGCGAGCTTCAAGAATGGAACTTCACTTTCGGCGCGGTGCGCATCAAGGTTTCCGACATCAAAGGCTTCGGCGAATTCATCGAATTCGCCCTCGCCGAAACCAAAATCGACCGCGCGCGGGAAGCGCAGGAAAAAACCCTCGAAATTCTCCTGAAAAAACTCGGCTTCGACAAGAAGGAAGCGGTTTCCACCGACACCATAACGCTGCAGCTGGCTTCGGCTGAAGACAATCAAAAAAGGTGAAAAGCGGGCCCGTCGCCCGCGGTAGAGAAAAAAAAAGCAAAAACGCTGTTCAAACGAAAATGCTCAGAGGGGAAATTATTCCTCCTCGTCCTCCTCTTCTTCTTCCCACTCGTCCTCGTCCCATTCTTCTTCTTCGTCCCAATCTTCTTCCTGTGCTTTCAAAAACTGCATTTTAACTGTTCACCTCAAACGCGGGTTGGAAAAACGCAACTGCATTAGATAACCCACAAGCATTTTTAAACCTTTTTTTACCGGAGACTGCAAGGAAAGTCAGCGCTAATCTATTCCAAGAAACCTTTTATTTCCCTTTCCAAAACCCCGAACTCCCGCATCCAATCCACGCTGTCGCTTTTCTTCTTTTTCAGCACAGCTTTCGCCGGCAAAGGCTTGGTGAAGTCGATTTCCACAATCTTGTCTTTCGCATAGTTTTCGCCGGCCCTGATTGCGCAGTAGTCGAGCATTTCAGCCAGCACGTTTTCCCTCAGCTTCCAAGCGGGATACCCGCGCTTTTCCAGGCGTTTTTTCAAGACAAGCGGGTTGCAGCGCAAAACGATTATGCGGTCGCACGGCAGGCTCATTTCGCACAGCAAGTGCGATTCCACCACGGAGTTTTTTTCCTTTCCCAAAACCGCGCGCAAAATCCTTTCGAGCTTTTCCACGTCGACGAGCTTTTCCTTGCGCTTGCTGACCGAATAAATCCTGCTCTTCGCGACGATTTCGTTCACGCCGACGTGCTTTGCCTTGAGGGCTTTCGAAATTTTTTCCGCCAAAACGGTTTTTCCGCAGCCGGGAACGCCGGTAATCAAAAGGCGCATGTGTAGCAAAACCTTCTCTCGCTAGTGCAAGCGGATGGTGTCCAAATCCATGGGCGCGCGCGTTTCAACGTGCAGCATGCGGTTGAGCGTGCGCGCTAAATCCTCGGTCCGCGCTTCGTCGCCGTGGTTGGTGAAAATCCTCGAAGGTTTCGGGCGGATGCTTCGCGCATACGCCAGCAGCTGCGAGCGGTCGCTGTGGCCGCTGAACCCGTCCACCGTTTCCACGCGCAAGTTGATTTTCACGACGTCGGTTTTTCCCGAAGCGCTGCTTGGGACGGGCAATTCCTTGATTCCGTTCTGGATTTTCCTTCCAAGCGACAGTGCACTCTGGTATCCGACGAAAATAAGCGTGTTGCGCTCGTCGTGGGCCAAATTCCTCAAAAACTCGAGTGAAGTCCCGCCCGTAAGCATTCCGCTGGGCGCGAGAATCACGCAAGGCTCGTCGCTCTCGATGATTGCCTTGCGCTCTTTGGAAATCACGTGCTTGAACATCGGCGAGTCGAAAGGCGAGTTGTTCTGCAGAATGCGCCGTTGCACGTTCTTCTTCAAATACTCCGGGTAAACCGTGTGAATCGCAGAAGCTTCCTTGCTCATGCCGTCGAAATACACTACGCACTCGTCGGGCTGCATGCGGCTTTCCAACACAAGCATTATTTCCTGCGCCCTTCCCACCGCGAAAACGGGAATCAAGACCTTTCCGCGCTTTGCGATTGTTTCCCTAATCACTTGCACGAGCCTGGCTTCGCCGTCTTCCATGCGCGGCAGCAGGTTGTCCCTGCCTCCGTAAGTGCTTTCGAGAATGAGCGTCTCGGCGCGGGGAAAGCGCGTGTCTGCCGGGTCGAACAAATTAGTGCGGCCGAACTTGATGTCGGCGCTGTAAACGAGATTGTGCAATCCCTCGCCTATGTGCAAGTGCACTTGGGCGGAGCCGAGAATGTGGCCCGCATTGTAGAAAGTAAAGCGCACGTCCGGCGTCACGTCCGTGACTTCCCCGTAATCGCGCGTAATCACGTGGTTCAGCTGTTTCTTGATGTCCTTCTCGCCGTAAGGAGGCGTCATGCCGTTGGATTGCATGACGTTCAAGCCGTCCTGCTGGAGCAAAACCATTAAATCGCGAGTGGGCGGAGTGCAGTACACCGGCCCGTTGTAGCCGTACGCGAACAAGTAGGGAATGAAGGCGCAGTGGTCCATGTGAGCGTGCGAAAGTATGACGGCATCCAGCTGTTCCAGCGCGAGATTCATGGCATTCAAGTAAGGATACGCGCGCGTGGGGTCGAACGTGTCGGGGTTGATGCCGCAGTCGAGGAGAATGTTGCTTTTGGGGGTTTGCAAGAGAATGCAGCTTCGCCCCACTTCCCTGAACGCGCCCAACGCCGTTATCTTAATCCAGTCGGTGCCGGTCGACGGCTCTAGCATCTTCTTTCCCAGCCCCACAAGAAACTTCTTGCGGTAGTCTGAATTTGACAAGAGCGCGTTGCGGATGCCCTTCTCGATTTCGCTGGGGCTCGTCGGAGAACGCAAAACGCGTGGGCTCCAGCCTGTGTTGATGAGAATGTTTTTCAAAACGCTTCCTTCCTTCCCGATAACCAGCCCGGGCTTTAACGCCTCGATCCAAACTTCGTTGAAGTTCGGGTCGAAACGCACTTCCTTCACTCCCGCATCTGCCGGAACCAGTTTTTTCACGAGTTCGAGCGCCTGCTCTTCGGGAATCAGCTGGGTGGAATCGCACCGCAACAGGATTTTCTTGCGGATTCTCGCCGCGATTTTGGTAATCAGGTTGTCGTCGTTGTAGAACGAGCGGATGTTTTTCAAGTAAAGCACGAGCTGGGGGCCTTCGAATTCTATCTTGGTCAGCTCGCAATCGTGCGGCAATAGCGACGAAACTGCTTCCTGCAATTCCTTTATGTTGTTTCCTTTCACGCCGTTTTCCTTATGGTTATTCAATACGTTTTCCTGCATTTGCTTTCAAATCTCCGTTCTTGCGCTTAAAAAGCTTCAAAAAAAAATATGGGGGTACTCACTTGCGAAACTGGTTTTGCGCTGTGCGTACAAAAAAGACCACTTTGACAATTTGGGTTTTTTCGCGTTACTTGGGGTATTTTTGAAGAAAACCGTGTTTGTTCAAGCCGTAAACTGGCGCACTTCCTCCTTGGAATAACGCCTTATGTCGTTCTTGGTAATGCAAACCACGTCAATTCCTTCGCCCGTGGCGCTGTCGCGCTTCAGTGCTGCGCCTACGGCCTTTACAGCCAAGCGTATGGCATCGTCCCTTGCCATCCCTTCCTTGAAGTGCTCGTCAAGCAAGCCGTATGCGACTACGCTTCCCGAGCCGGTCGAAGTGTATTTTTCGGGAATCAAACCCCCGAACGGGTCGAGGTCGAAAAGCCTCGGCGAAGAATCGTACCCGCCGACAATGAGCTGGACTAAATAAGGAAAGTACTTGTTTCCCTGAAGTATGTTGGCGAGAAGAGTCGCAGCCCCTTGGATGGTCATGCTGTCGCCCTTCGAGTATTTGTATAACTCAAGCTCGGCTTTCGTGACGCGCACGAGAGTCTGGGCGTCGCCCACTCCCCCGGCGATGGTCATGGCGATGTTGTCGCCTACCACGTGAATCTTGTCGACGTCTTTGGCTGCGATGAAAGTGCCGTAAGTCGCGCGCTTGTCGGCCGCGAGAACGACTCCCTCCTTGAACGTTATCCCGACGGTAGTAGTGCCTTTCAGCTTCTGTTGTTCCCAATCTTGTTGCGCTTGCATTTCAAACCACCATACAATAAGTTTAATCCCTAAATACCGAAAATGCGTCCCACTTGCACCCGATGCCACAAAGAAAAAAAGGCGTTATCGCGCGCGCTATTCCGCGCTGTACAGTGGATTGCCGAATACGATTTAGTTGAAAAAGCTTTTAAAAGTATTGTTTTAAAGCCCGGAAATTGAAATGATTTTGCAAGGTGGAGCATTTTGAAGGTAATAGCGTTAATCGGACCGCCGCAGGCGGGAAAAAGCACGCTCGCATTTTCCTTCTCCAAGTTTCTGGAAAAGAAAGGCGCGCGCGTCGGGGTAGCCAACATGGGCGAAAGCTCGAAAGCCCTGAAATACGCGCCTTTTTGGGACGCGCGCAACAAGAAACAACGCAAGCAAGACGTT
The DNA here is from genome assembly GCA_018304285.1 of Microcaldota archaeon. Lineage (GTDB taxonomy): Archaea > Micrarchaeota > Micrarchaeia > Norongarragalinales > Norongarragalinaceae > UBA10210. The sequence continues at coordinate 8,414 of JAGVWL010000036.1, read as the reverse complement.
TTCAAAGCCGCACGGGCCGAAGGCCTTAATTTCGTGCTCTTGGATTTCACGGCGCCGTTCGACTCGTTCTTTTTCTCCCAAGGCGAAAGCCCGCTCGCCAAATGCGATTTCATTTTGTTGGTTTTCGAAGCGGGCAGCTCCACGCACGAAGACGTGCAGGCGCTCGCGAGGGTTTTGGAGGAAAAAATCGAAACGAAAGTCATTCCAGTCGAGAACAAGATCGAGTTGGCGAAAGCCAGGTTTTCCTTCCCGTCGGGAGTGATAAGCGTGAGCGCGTGGGAAAAAATGGGTTTCGAAAAGCTTTTCGAAGCGCTCAAGAATTAACGAACACTATAAGGCTGTGATTACGGCAATCCCCCAAAACCTCAAACTTTCGCAGCTTGCGACAATTTAACTTCCACGAGCTTGCTGCCCTCGCGGCCTGCCATCGCAACGCCCACGAGGCAATCGGCATTCCTGTAAACAGCCTCGTTGTGCGTAACCACGATGAACTGCGTCCTATCCGATAACGCCTTCAGCAAAAGCGCTAGTTTCGTCGAGTTTTCTTCGTCCAGCGCAGCGTCCGCCTCGTCGAGGACGTACACGCTGGACGCGTTAATGCCCTGCATTGCGAAAATGAACAAAAGCGCCAAAAGCGATTTCTCCCCGCCGCTCATCAGCTCCAGGTATTTCACTTCCTTGTCCTGCAGCTTCACTTGCATGGTCAAACCGCCGTCGAACGGGTTCTCGGAGTTTTCCAAAAGCAGCGAGCCGTCGCCCGTGAAAATGTGCTTGAACAGCTTTTGGAAGTTTTCATTCACCCGTTCAAACGCAGCCATGAACGTTTCCTTCTTCCTTCCCTCGATTTCGGTAATCAGCGCCAGCACCGCGAGGCGTTCGTTTTCCAGCTGCTGCAAGCGCTCTTTGTGCTGCGCAAACTCGCGGGTCTTCTCTTCGAAAGCGTCGATGGCGCGCATGTTGATTGCGCCCAACGCAACAATCTCCTGCTCCAGCTCTTTAGTCCGCACGAGCAAAACCCCTTTCTCGCCATCCACCAGCTCGACGCCCTCGAAAGCAGAGTATTGCGCTTTCAATTCCGTGAGCCTTGCCTCGGTTCCAGCTCGCTTGTAGCCGAGCTCCTCGCGCTTGGGCTTGATGCGAAGTTCCAAATCCGCCTGCACCTTGCCCTTCATTTCGCCGAAAGCCGAAACCTGCTTTTCATGCTCTTCCCTCGCTTCCAGCAGATTGCGTATTGCGGATGAAATGCGCTTTTGCTCTTCGATCTTCACGCGCAATTCCAAATTGCTCCTTTGGATGCGTTCGTCCGCCGCGTCGTTCTCCTCGCGCAAGCGCCTCGCTTCCCCTTCCAACTCCCTCTCGCGCTTTTCGTGCACTTCAAACTGTTTTTCCAGCGACGAGACTGCCGCCTTTTTGCCGGAAATCTGGCTGGAGTAATCCGCGACTTGGATTTTCAAGTCGGAAAGCCTTTTTTCCTTCTCGCGCACTAGGGTTCCGAACTGCGCTTCCTTTTCCGAGTCGACCATTTCCTTCGCTTGCAAGTATTTCGAGTTCAAGTCTGAAATCCTGCGCACCAAACCGTTGCGCTCTTGAGACTTGTCGTCGATGCCGCGCTTCAAGTCGCTGACGTCCTGCTTCAACTGCGCTGCCGCCCGCACGACGTTCTTGTTCTTCTCTTCCCACGCCTTCTCCTGCTCGAGAATGTTGCGCAATTCCAATTCCGCCTTGGTTTTCTCTACTTCCAATTCCGCCTTGCGCTTGCGCATGTCGCCCAAATCCCCGCGCGCTTGCGAAAGCCTTTGCGCGTACCCTTCCTTTTCGCCTTTTATCCCGTCCAGCCGGTCCTCCCATTTCTTGAGTTCCTTGGCTTCGGCAAAAGGATTGATTTCCTCCCTCGACTTTCCGCCGGTCACAAGCCCGCTTTGCTCCAAAAGCTCCCCGTCGAGGGTAACCATTCGCGTTTTCCCGACGAGCTTTTCCGCCGAAGCGAAATCCTGCATTACCAGCGTGTTCGAACAAACGTATTTTATTGCCTTCTCGAAGTCGCTTTCGAACTTCAATAGATTGATGAGGAAATCCACCGCGCCCTTCTCGCCCTTGAGCTTTGCTTCGTCGGCGTTGATGGGCGCGGGTTTTATCTTATCCAAAGGAATGAACGAAACCCGCCCCCAATTGTTTTTCTTCAGCACATCAATGGCCTTGCCGGCCGTTTTCACGGAATCGACGACCGCGTAATGCATCCTGTTTCCCAACGCTATGGAAACGGGCAAGGCATATGCCTGCTCGTAATCGATAAGCTGCTGGACCGTGCCGTAGACTCCCTTCATTTCCCCGCGCAGCTTTTCCACGATTTCGACTGCCTTGCTGCTTCCGGCTGCGCGCAATCGCGCGTCGGCGACGGAAATGCGTTCCTTGCACTTCAAAATTTCCCCGTCGAGGTTTTCCAGCGCGTTCGTAAACTTTTGCTCGTCAACAGCCAAGTCCTTGACTTGCGCGTCGAGCTTGCGCAACTCTGCAGTAAGGTTTTCAACGTGCTTCGACAAAACGCCTTTCTCGTCCGAATGGTCTTCCCCGCGCCCCGACTGCAGCCGTTCTAGCTCGTCCTGCTTCAAACGCAAAATCGTTTCGCTCGTGGAAACTTCGCCCTGCAGCTGGTTGAGCCTGTCTTTCACCTGCAGCAGTTCCTGTTCGAGCGAAGACATTTGCGCGCGGGCGTGGTGGAACTGCTGCGAGAAGGCTTCGCTTTTGGAAACGATTGCGTCGTATTCGGCCTGTTTTTCACCAAGGATTTTTTGGGTCGAGGAAAGCTCTTCCTCGAGCTCCATCGCTTCTTTCTTGGCGTAGGAAAGCGAGTCTTCGGCCTTGCGCTTTTCAACAGAAGATTCTGCAAGCGTCTTGTCCCTCGCCTTAAGCTCTTCCTTGTTCTGCTCGATGAGTTTCTTGGAATTGTCGATTTCGTTCTGCAGCAAATCAACTTGCCGCTGTATTTCGCCTTCCTTGCCCTCGCTTTTTTCGATGATTTGCTTGTTCACGTCGTCCTTTCGCTTGTTCGTTTCCGCAATGCGGTCTTCCAGGCTTTTTATCTCGTCGCCCAAAGCGCGGATTTTGTTGTCCAAATCCAAGCCCGAGTTGATGAGCGTCTCGAACTCTTTCTCGAGAACGTCCAGCTCTAGGCGCAGCACCGTCGCCTTCGTCTTCTTGAGTTCGGAATCCAGCCCCACGAACTTTTCGGCGCTCTTCTTTTCCTCGGCAAGCTCCTGCAAATACCCTTCCTTCTCCGAAATGACCGCCCTTTCCTCCGAGACTTTCGACTGGACTTTATCTAATTCACCAAACGCCTCCCTCTTCTTCTCTTCGTACTCGGAAACGCCTGCGATAAAGTCAATCATGAGCCTGCGGTCTTTCGAATTCATTTCCACGATGCGCTGGACTTCGCCTTGCTTGATGAAATTGTGCAGGGCAATGCTGTTTTGCGCCAGGAATTCTTCCAAAACGTATTTCTTCACGCGCTTTCCGTCGAGAGAGTATTTTATCTTGCCGTCCTTGCGCACCGCGCGTTTTATCACGCGCTCGCGAGCGCCGTCGGACAAGACTACCGTCGCCTCGGCCACCGATGCCCCTTCGAAAATCAAGTCGCGGATTTTCTTGACGCGCATAGTTTTCAAGCGGGATTCGCCGAAAGAAAACAGCAGCCCGTCGCAAACGTTGCTATTGTGAACGAAAATCCCTTCCGCAAGGAAATTGTGATTGCCGTCAACGCACAGGTCATAAACCCATTCTTCGCCGCTTACTTTCCTGATTTCAACAAGCGCATCCCAATAAACGCCGCTTTCGCTGAGCGTCTCAAGCCACTCGAGTTCTTGAGTAACAACTCCCTTTTCACGTGCAAACGAAACTAAAGCCCGCAGGCCTTTCACAGAAGGAGAGCAACGCTTTTCGGCATAAGCCCGAAGCAGGCTTGGCTTTACCCGCCTCAGCCTCTTACTTCCATAACCTGTTTGCTTTAACACGGTTTTAGCGAGTTTTTCAGCGCCAGGAATCGAATCAAACAATGCGTTTGAACGCGAATAGTCCGCTTCGAAAAGCGCTTCAAAAGCAATCCGCTTTTGCAGTATGGAGAACTTGAGAAAGCCCTTCATCCTGGAAAGGTTATCGAGGCCTTGGACTGCAATCCTCCAGTAAGACCGCCTCGTCTTCAAAGTGGTGTTAGAAGCGTATTTAACGCACTCGTGCAATGTCGACACTACCCCGAATTTTGAAAGCAGCAATTGCAAGCCCCAAGCGAGGTTCTTGCTTGCGGAGGTTGCCTCCAAGCCCTTTGTTTCTGCTGAAACGCTGCCGTCTCCGTCCAAGTAAGCGCTGAGGAAGGCTCCGCAAACATCCAAGCTCGAGTGGAACAGTTGGGGCGGAACTTGTTTCGTCGAGGAATGCCCGTACTCCCTGACTTTGAAAACGTAATCAAGCAGGGCAACTACCGGCTTTCCAACCAGCAAAAGAAACTTTTGATTGCCATTAAAACACATCACTGGTTTTTTAGAGAACAGCCTTTCGCATAACCCTTCGAAATCCGCCAAGACTTCTGGAGAAGAGTTGTAGAAAAAAACCTCGTTGTTTGCAACACGCCCTTCCGAAATGACGTAGCCTAAAAATTTAGCCAAATCTTCGCTGAAAACTTCCGGAATTCGAATGGGTTTGTTGAAACTCCTTCCCTTTACGAATTTCAGGTAATTGCCAGCCTCAAACTCACCCAAACCCAGCCAGACGCACAATTTGAAAGCATCATTGAGTTTGATTGCCTGGCCTTCCAAAAAGCTTTCCAATGCGGTCAAGGAAACTTGAGACTCTGCCGCGATTTGCTTCCAATAAACGCATAAAGCTTTTTTCTTGTTCTTAAGCAACGAGCGGAGTTCGCTCGAGGTGCAGTATAAAGACGAATCTAACTTCGCCAACGCCACAAGCGGATTGAATTGCTGCTCGCGAAAATTCAAACTGCGCGGGATGACGACCACCATTCCTTTTTCCAGCTGGTCTGCAGGAAGGTTTTGCAAAATGCCATCTTTAAGCACCAAAAGCGGGTGATAGCCCGTTGAAGTAATTCTCCTGCCAGTTCTTGTTGAAAGCTCGAACAACTCCTGCGGGCTTTTTCTTTTAACAAAAGCGGTTACTGGCTTTTCCTCGACTTTCAGTGTTTTGGGATTCAGGGAAAAAACGCTAATCCCGGGTTTAAGAGAAACGAAACCGTCGTCGATAGCGTTGGAATCCGAAAGTAAAGCGTCTTCAACCAAGCTTTTTATCTCGCAAACCCTGCCGTCCGGAAGGATTACCTTGGAATCTCCTTTAACGCACTTTCCGCTGCCGTTGGGACCGACGATAGTGTTGAAGCCCGGCTGTAAGGCTATGTCTCCCTTCTTGAAGCTCTTGAAGTTTTGAAACTGGATTTTGCTTACGAACACGGCGGGTTTCTCCTCGGAAAACTATGGAAAAAGAAGGGTAAAAGTTTTTTTAAGCCTATAGGGAAAAAGCCACGGCGTCCCCTTGGGGGTTGTGGAACGCCGCGAGCCCCTTTCCCAAATCCCACCGGATTCTACGCGGGTGCGCAGTCCAACACGACCCTTCCGTTGTCGCAGACGAAGTTTTTCACCACCCACCTGCTTTTTGCAACGGCGTTCATTACTGCCTCGTACGGCAATTGCGAAACGTCTATCTTCATTTCAAACCACCTCTCTTTTTCCTCTAGAAACTCTCCTGTTCAAGCGTACTCGGTCGAGCCGCAAACCAGGCAGATGTCCGGCTCTCCTTCACTCCACAGCTGGAATTTCCTCCCGCAGTTCAAGCACAGCATCTCCCCACTCCCCTCCGTTTGCATTCAAATTCCAACCGCGCATCGGCCGAATGAGCATGACGGGCAAAACTCTTGCTCGTCGCCGCAGCACGAGTCGAACTTCCTGCCGCAATTCAAGCACATCATGCGAAATCACCCCGCCAAAAAACGCGGAGACTAACCACTAGACTTTTGTTTTTAAAGCTGCAGAGAGAGTGGCTTTCCAGTGCTTCCGGTGCTTTTCCCTCTAAGAATAGAAAGACCACTGGAAAAAAAATCAGCCTTTGCGGCGTTTGGCGCTAGTATCTTCGAATATCTTTTTGAAGTTTTTTGGTTCGGAAGTTATCAGTCTTGCTAAACCAGCCGCATAGTGCTCGTCAAGCATTATCTTTAGAGTTCGGTAATCTCCGGCAGCAAGAAACTGTTCCCCCAAAATGCGTTTTACTCCATCGATATGCGCCTGTTTCAAATGAGGTAAAACTGCGAACACAACCGAACCGCTCGTTCGGTAATCGTCTAAAGCGGAAAGGCCGTGGCCTTTAAACGAATCAACCGCCTTTTGTCCATGCTCGGAGAATGCGTTCAAAGCATGAACGCCTTCTTCTTTCAAGGCATTGACAACAACCGAACCGTATTTCAATATTATTTTTCTGGCTGCCAGCCTCTGCAAACCAGGCTTAAAAGGTCGCATAGCCGCTGCATAGCGTATTTCCGAAACGCCTTCAGGCAATGGAAGAATTCTAACCATAATCAACATTCCGTTTTCTTGGTATTTAAGGGTTTTTCAACGCAACTGCACGAACGCTACTGGCAGAAGGGGCGTGGTTTTCTTTTTTCCTTCCGCCGTCTTTTCCACTAGCACCAGGTCTTGCCCGAAGCCCGTTTCCTGCGGGTACGCCAAGCGCCCGCCTTTCTTCAACTGCGCAAACAGCTTAGGCGGAAGCTCTGCGCAAGCTGCGCTCACCACTATCGCGTCGAAAGGCGCTTTCTCCGCAAAACCTTTCTTGCCGTCTGCGTGCAAAAGCAAGACGTTTTTCCTTCCCGCCAAACGCTTTTTCGCCTGCTCGTGCAGCGACCGGAAATATTCAATGGAGACTACCAAGCCTTTTGCACCCACCAACTCGCTCAATAAAGCGGTTTGAAAACCGAATCCTGTTCCCACTTCCAAAACGCGCGCGCCTTTGCCTAAGGCGAGGTGGTCGAGAATTAGCGCAATAAGGGAGGGTTGTGACGTAGTCTGGCCTTCAGGCAGGGGAACGGGCTTGTCTTCGTACGCCACGCTTTCCAGCTCTTCCGGAACGAACTCTGCCCGGTCGGTTTTCGCGAAAGCGTTGGCAATAGGAATAGAAGCTCCTGTCGAGGAAACTAGCGTTTGCAGCTGCTGCCTGTCCATTTCGCTACGCTTTCTTCAAAACGAGTTCGAGAATGCCGTTTTTCAAAGAACGTTTTAGCGTTTTGGGGTCGACTTCCGCGGGCAAAACCACGGTTTTCGAGAAAAGCCTTTGCGGGTCGGTCACGCGCAAGCTCAATTGCTTGGCGAAAGCCTTGACGTCCAAGTGCTTTTCGTCCACGCCCGGCAATTCGGCTATGACCGTAACGTTTTCAGGGTGGTTTATGACGTCGACGAACGGCTCGCCTTTCTTCTGCTTTTGCTCTTGCCTCTGCATCGAATGGGTGTTGCCGAATTCAGTGAGTTTTCCCTTGCCTTCGGGCCCGAACTCGAGGGTGAAACCGTAAATCTTGGGGCGCGAGCCTTCCATTTGCTTCAAGTCCGAATCGTCGAGGTGTTCCATGTGTTCGTCGAGCATGTCGCGCATCATTTCTTCTATGCGCTCGAACTCGGCGAAGAAATCGTCGTCGAAAAACCCTCTGCCGAAATTGCGTTTCTTCATAGGTTCCAAGCCTCCCCTGACAGAAAAACGCAGTGCAATAATATAAAATATTGGTTTAAACTCACCAAGGTTTGAGGCGCGTTGGTTTCCTCGTTATGCGCTTCTTAACCTTGCCGGTTATGATGCTTTTAATTCCGTGCGTTTTGGCTTTGGAATAGGTCACAATTCTCCCGAAAATGTTTCGTAGAGCTTTTCCTCTCTTTTTTCCTTTTCCACCGCGCGTCATTACATCACCTCAAAGTATCGGCTGAAGTAAGTTAAAATATGCGTTGAACTCAAATAATCTCCTGTAGCCCCGTCGTATAGCGGCCCAGTACAGTGGGCTTTGGCAGGTGCGGATAAGCGAGCCTTTAGGGGCGAGCAACTCCTGCGCTTGAAGAAACCCACGAACGGCGGTTCGACTCCGCCCGGGGCTATATACACGATTCAAAAATCAGTAGGCTTTCGCAAAATGCGCCGTGGTTTTCGCGGGCTTCGAGCAGTACACGCACTCGCCTTTCGCAGCAGCGTCGAAAGGAACCAGCCTTATGCTCGCGGTCGTTTCTTCCTTGATTGCCTCTTCGCACCGCGCGTCCCCGCACCACCCGGCTACGACAAAACCCTTGGTTTCGTCCAATGCAGCCTTGAACTCGTTCATGTTTTTGACTAGCGTAGTGTGCGACTCGAGGAAAAGCTTGGCTTTGAGGAAAAGCTTCTTCTGAATG
>JAGVWL010000050.1 GCA_018304285.1 Microcaldota archaeon | reverse complement strand
CTTTCGGCACGGGCAAGGTGAGCGACGAGAAACTGGCGGAAGCGATCGAGAAAACATTCCCGCTAAAGCCTGCGGACATCATCAAGCATTTGGATTTGCTCCGGCCGATTTACAAGAAGACTGCGGCTTACGGTCATTTTGGACGTAATGATCCAGACTTTACTTGGGAGAAGACCGACAAGGTTGAAGAGCTGAAGAAGCTATTTTAACTGTAAAATTCTACTGGTCTCATGCTTGGAGTCATTGCTGGAACTGGCTTGGAAAATTTCTTCAAGGGCATCGAAGCGCCCATCAAAACCGAATACGGCCCAGTCCACGCGATTCTCACCAAAGGCGACAAAATCGCCTTTATTTCCCGCCACGGATTTGCGCATGGCGTTCCCCCGCACAAAATCAACAACAAAGCCCACTTCGCCGCATTCAAGAAACTGGGCGTAAGCGGGGTTTTGGGTTTCAGCGCTTGCGGCGCGATTTCCAAATACTCTATCGGCGATTTGGTTTTGCTTGAAGACTTCGTCGACTTTCGCGCGCCGCAAACTTTCTTCGACAAGCTGGAGTCGATAAACCAGCACGCTTGGATGGCACCGCCGTTTTCCAAAACCCTGCAAAACAAGGCGTTTGCCGCGGCGGGAAAAGCAAAAGTCGGCTTGAAGAAAGGCGGCGTTGTTGCCGTAACCGCCGGGCCGAGGCTTGAAACGCCCGCGGAAATCAAGGCTTTCGCAAAGCTCGGCGCGAACCTCGTGGGAATGACGACTTCGCCAGAAGCCACTCTCGCGCGCGAATTGGGTTTGGAATACGCGGCGATTGCGGTCGTTTCCAACCACGCTGCGGGAATCAAGCGGTTCGCGCCTTCGGGAGCCGAAATCGCCGCCGTAGCCGCAGCCCAGGCGCACAAGGCGGCGAAAATCGTGGCGGAATTAAGTAAATAAAACGCGTTGCAGTGATTGTGCTCATGCCCATCGACTTGCTTGCCCTCTCGGTCACGCTCTTGCAGCAGTACGGCTTGTTCGGCCTTTTTCTCGTGTTGTTCTTTTCGGCTTCGCTTTTGCCCTTCCCGTCCGAACCGATTTTGGTTTTGGGCTTGAAGATTTGGAGCGCGGAAACGATTTTCATAATCACGCTCGTCGCTTCCACGCTGGCGGCTTTGATTAACTACGCCGTCGGGCTGAAGGGAATTCACACGTTTTTGGTCAAGCGCGACCCCAAGGGCGAGCGCAAGGCGGAAAAGCTGTTTGAAAAGTGGGGTTGGCCGATTCTTCTCGCCAGCCCGTGGATTCCGTTCATAGGCGATTTGATGCCTTTGGTTGCAGGAACGCTCAGCATGGACTGGCGCAAGTTTCTCGCAGTCATAATAATCGGCCGCGCGATAAAGACCATTGCTGTACTGTGGTTCGGCCAGGCGTTGTTCGGTTGGACCGGGCTTTAGAACTTTAATTTCATTTTTCCCAGCTTCTGCAGCGCAAGGAACGTCACGCCCACGCGCGTAGAGTCGATGAATGCTTTTGATTTTATTTTTCCCATCAGCTGCGCGATTGCAAGCTCGTGCACTTCGATTTCCTCGCTTTCGTCCAAATCCTGCGCGTAAGCCTTTTCCCCTTCGAAAGCCAGGAACGAGTGCAGCATTACCGTGTCGCCTGCGGCGTTGCCCGCGTAACAGCCCAGTTTTGCGAACCTTCCGGCCTTGAACCCGGTTTCTTCGCGCAACTCGCGTTTTGCCGCCTGCAGCGGGGTTTCGCCTTTATTGATGTAGCCCGTAGGCAAGTCCCACACGATTTTATCAGCGCCGGGGCGGTAGTGGCGTATTGCAACGACCTTGCCTTTTTTCGTGAGGCAAAACACGCATACGGCGTTTGGCTTTTTGACTATGAACCACTTGATTTTCTTGCCGTTCGGCGTCAGGAACTTTTGTTCAACAACTTTCCACCACGGGTTTGCAAAACGCGTTTCTTCCGAAAGCATTTTCCATTTTCCAACGCGCATATGAACTTCACCCTAAAACCATTTTTCCAGCTGCCCTTGCTTAGAATCAACGGGTTGTTTGAACGCGCGGGCGAGCGAATTGTCTACGCGCTCTTGCGAGAAATCTCGGTCGAGCATGAATTCCGCAATCTTCTGCCTGTCGGGCTTCCCCGCGCGCAATTGTTCCTTGGAAACTTTTTCCGTCTGCGGGTTCAAAAACAATTCTTCCACGGGCTTCCAGTCCATTTCCTTCCCAATCTTTTGTAATATTGATTCCATCGAACCGTTTTCCTTCACGAGCTTAAGCGCTTTTTTTGGTCCGATTCCGTAAATCCCTTCGTTGAAGTCCGTTCCGCTCAAGATTCCAATCCAAACCATTTTTTCGCGCGTTATGCCCAGCGCCTTCAAGCTTTCCTCCAGAATGATTTCTTCGGGAATGACTTCCACGTACTGGTCGCGGCGCGGAAGCTTCTTGCGGCCGGAGATTGTTAAATTGCGCACTAGTATGGGTGCGCCGAACAAGAGCGAGTCGTAATCTTGCGATGCGGCCGCGCGCACCACGCCCTCGCTAGCCATGAACGAGCATTGCGCCTCGCCTTCGCTTTTCGCCTGCACCCAAGGCAATCCCATGAGCGTCAAAAGCTCTTTCGCCTCGCCCACCATTTCCCTGGTGAGCTTGGAAGTCCGCTGTGCGAGCACTCCCGCCCGCGCGATGTCGCCTTGCTCCAACGCCTTCTTCCTTTGTTCTTCGGCTTCGAGCTTCACAGCTGCGCGCTGGGCAATCGTCCTTTTCTTCAATTCGCTTGGAACCCCGTCGAAAACGTAGATTGGGAGGATGTTTTTTTCGAGCAAATTGCAAGTGCGGTAGAACAAACCGCTCAAGTGCGATGTAATGCGGCCTTTGGAGTCCATGAGCGGCGTGCCGTCTTGCTGGCGGATTATGCTCAAAAACTGGTATAGCGTGTTGTATGCATCTACAGCGATGCGCCCTTCCAGCTCTTCAAACGACCTTTCGTGCTTTACTACAAGGTCTTTCAGCTCTACTCCCATTCAACCGACACCCACGCCGTTTTCTTAAAAACTGCATAAACCCAAGATATTAAATCCGCGTGAAGGCTAAAAACATTGTTTTGAGCGTTTTTGCAGGTGTGGAAATGGCGGGTTTGGATTGCCAGGTTTGCGGGAAGCCGGCTGTAGGCGAAGGTTTTGTCGAAGGCGCTCGCGTGGCTTTGTGCGAAGTTTGTTCGGAGTATTCACGCGGCTTCCAGGTGTTCAAAACTTACGTTCCCCCCAAGCCGAAATACTCCCCCCTGCAAGCAGCAGGGCCCGCGGTGGCGCGCAAGCCGCAGGGTGAACTGCGGTTGGTCGAGGATTACGGGCAGAAGATAATGCAGGCGCGCGGAAAGCAGGGGCTTTCCCGCAAGGACTTTGCGAAAAAGCTTTTGGTGCAGGAGAAGGAAGTGGAGGGTTTCGAACAGCAGAAGTTCAAGCCCGGCGAGGCGATGGTTAAAAAACTTGAGTTTGCTTTAGGAATAAGCTTGCTAGAGCAAGCCGATTAAGGTGTCTCTTTTGGATTTCCAGAAAAACAAGAAATTTTGGATTACTGCAGTTTCGATAGCCGCGACAGTAATGTTTTTTGCAGTCGCCTTTTCCACGTTCAACGACTGGATAAAACTGGGCGTGTCTGTAGTCATACTGGGTTTTTCAGGCTCGATTCTAGGAAAGCTCAGCGGGCAAGAGCACCACTACGGCTTCATAATAGTGCGGGGCGTTTCTGGTTTCAGCCAAATGCGCTTTATCGCGAAACACTACGCCGGATTGAGCAAGGGGCTCGCAGACTTCGGGCTGACGCTGAGCTTCGGCGTTTTCTACGGATGGCGGCTGTTCGGGCTGAGCAAAAAGCTTGCAATCCACGCAATCGGAATAGTTTTGTTTTACCTGTTGTTTCTGCTGCAGCCCACGCTGTTCGACTCGAGCTTCCTGGTTGCAATCGGGTTTGCAACTGGTTTGTTCGGAATCGGGTTTTACTTTCTCGCACAGCACGCTTACGCCATTCTCACCGTCCCCGCAACCCCGCCGGGCGTCATTCCCATAGTGCCGGGCGTTACGGTGCCGTGGGAAGTGGTTTTCTCTTTGATAATAGTGGTGGTGGTGCACGAGCTTGCGCACGGCGTGCTTTGCTTGATAGAAAAATTGAAAGTCAAGTCTTCCGGCCTTTTGTTGTTCGGCATCCTGCCAGTCGGCGCGTTCGTCGAGCCGGATGAAAAGAAAATGGCTGGATTGAAGAAAATCCTGCAATTGCGCATTCTCGGCGCAGGCAGCACGAGCAACGCCTTGTTTTTCGTCTTGTTCCTGATTTTGGGTTTGGGCCTTTCGCAATTGACGCCGTTTTTCGTGCAAGGCGTTTCGGTGAAAAGCGTTTTCGAAAACTCCACCGCCTTCGCGCTGCTCGCGCCCGGGGAAAAAATATTCGAGGCGGACGGCACTGCAATACGCAGCGTGCAAGACCTAGTGCAGCCCACGCAGAAGGGCGTCTTGAATCTGAAGACGAGCGAAGGCGTGAAAACCATTCGGGTTTCGGAACTTGAAGTGATCAGTTCAGCCAACGCGGATTTGGCGGAAGGGGAGAAGATTTACTCCGCCGCAGGAAAGGCGGTTTACTCCCTCGCAGACTTGCGCCAGGCGGTTTCCTCAAACAAGGCGGGAGACACGATTTTCATCACCACGCAAAAAGGAGTGAAGAACGTGCGGCTGGACGGGAACGGAAAACTGGGCGTCACCCTCGCCGTGAGGGAGATGGTCGAATTCCAGAACGACGCGCGCAACGCGTTTTTGTACGGCTTGTTTTCATTCATTCTGCTCGTGGTAGTCTTCACTTTCACTTTGAACTTCATTCTCGCGACCGTCAATTTGCTCCCGCTGTTTTTGACGGACGGCCAGAGGATTTTCCTTGTCGAACTGCAGGATGCGTTCGGGCGGGAGCAGGGGACGAAAATCGCTTTTGCGCTGGGCTTGATTACGGTGGGGCTTTTGCTCATAAACGCCCTGCCCTGGTTCACTTGAAACTTTCCCGAAGAGGGCGTGGCTGCATGATTACGATAGAACGCGCGAAACAGCTTCCCGAAATGCTTTTGCTCAAGAAATTCGCTGAAAACAGCCTGGGGCACAAGCGGCAGAACGTTTACGTGCATTCGCTGAAAGTCTTGAGGAAAATGCGTTTGCTCACCCGCGACAGGTTCATGCACCTTGTGGCGCTGTTGCACGACATCGGCAAGCCGCAGACGCTCGTGAAGAAAAACGGCGTGACCTCGTGTCCCGGGCATGACGAGGCGGGCGCTGAAATAATATCCCGCTTGGACTTGGGTTTGGCGCAAAAGCGGCATGCGAATGCGGTAATGCTGGTGCGCAACCATCTGATCGCCTTCAGATCGCCAAATTTCGCTAGAGAAATAGGGCGCAAGTCGAAAGGTTTTGCGCGGGAGCAGATGCTGTTGGCAATCGCCGACTTGCAGGGAGGCGACGAGTGGATTCTGTCTCGAAAATCGTTTTTGCAGAAGTTAAAGTTATTTAAGCGCGCGTTGCGTGAAGCTTCTTGAATCGTTTATAGCGCTGGAAAGGTGGCAATCATGGTTTGGAACAGGATTTTGGGTTTATTCAAGCGCGCGCGCACTCCGAAAATCGTGGTTTCGGGGCTCAAGCACGACGCGAAATTATTCCAGGAAAGCATTCAAGAGAAAGCAGAGGCTTTCGCAGGCAAGGCGTCCAAGGTTTTGGACGAGGTTGACAACGTTACGATTCACGCTAAAATCTCGGGGCTTGGAAAGACGGAAAAATTCGAGCTGTTCGGCTTGCTTTCCGCACGCAACGCTTCTTTCCGCGCCAAGGCCACGGGCCGCAAGCTGAATTTCGTTTTGAAAGACTTGTTCGACGAGCTTTTGGCCGAAGCGAGAAAGCACAAGAACAAGCTTGTGAATGGAAAGAAAAGAGGAAGCGAATTTCTGTTGGAGGGTGAAGAAGAATGAAAAAAATCTTTAGCCAGTTTTTGGTGATAATGGGCGCGCTGATGTTCACGCTCGCCGTATACCAGGCTAATCAGTACATGCAGGTTTCGGCAGCGTTGGGCCCGTCGCTCGCGCAGTTGAACCAGCTCGGCACCTTAGGCGCGGAAGCTGCGGGAATGGACGCGGCGCAGTTGGAGTCGACGAAGCAACTCTTGTCCGGAACGACTAACGCCTTGCTCCAGTCGGTTTTGCTGGATTTCGTGCTTGGAATAATCTTCCTCATGGCCGGATACTTCACTTACAGCCACAAGGATTAACCGCGCTTTTTGAGCGAGGCATACCGCCCGTGCAGAGCGGCAAGCCCCGCTTCAACTCTTTTCCTGACTATCTTGCAGGCTATTTAAACGCCATCCGGCTAAAAGATTCCATACAGCAAAAAACGCATTTGAAGAGTAAAGGTGGTTTTCGGTGGCAGCGGTTTCAAAAAGTTTGGCGGCAGTATTCGTTCTCGTATCTTCCTTATCCCTGATTCTGGCAGGGTGCGTTTCAAACCCCGCCGCTTACCCAACCCCCTCGCCCCAGCTCTCGCAGCAGGACACTCAATTGCTTTCGTTCTCTTCATGGAACGATGTTAACGATTTCCTGCAAGCTTCGCAAGCGCGGGGTTCGTACGGACAGGGCGTTTACGCCACCCGCGAAATGGGCGCGCCTGTACCTATGATGGCGAAAGCGGATTCTGCCGGCGGAGCAACGGATTATTCCACCACCAACGTGCAAGTGGAGGGCGTTGACGAAGCCGACGTAATGAAGAACGACGGCGAGTTTTTGTACGTGATTGCCGAAAACAAAGTCAAGATTCTGAAGGCGTATCCTGCAAGCGAAATGAAAATCGTTTCCGAAATAAGCTTTGATTCGAACGCTAATGCGAACGGCAGGCAAACTGCTGTCCCCAGCCAGATTTTCGTTTACGGCGGCAAGCTCGTCGTCTTCGGTTCGGAACAGGCGTTTTGGGAGCCCAGGCCGCTGCCTGAGCCAACAATCGTGCCTACCGCAACGCCCACGACCGGCCCTGCCGGCAAATGCCTCGATGACGGCAATGAATATTCGATTGGAGATAGCTGGGGCGACGGGTGCACCGTATGCGTTTGTGAAAAGATGAACGGCAAGGCCGTTGTAAACTGCGCCCTGCCCATAGCATGCCCCGAGCCGACTGCTAACGCCACGCCCGTGGCATGCACTGCAGACGCAAAATTGTGCCCTGATGGAAGTTATGTCGGCAGAGTATCGCCTTCATGCGAATTCACTCCATGCCCCGAACTGAAAGCCGCTCCCGTTGAACCAGGTTCTGGAAGCGCGCCTTCAATTGACCGTGAGCAGCTGGACAAGATGATGGCTTATCCTTACCCGTACTACCAGCAAGCGTCTTTCGTGAAAGTTTACGACATAACCAGCAGGGAAAACCCTGTTTTGGTGAAAAGTTTTGTCTTGAGCGGTTCGTACGTGCAATCGCG
>JAGVWL010000049.1 GCA_018304285.1 Microcaldota archaeon | reverse complement strand
TGGGCGAAGCCGAAGGCGTAGGCGAACCAGACGGGAAGTTAATCCCACCACCCTCCTGCCCGCACCACAGCTTGTCCGAAGGCAAATCTCCAGTGCAACCGCCAGGCCGCTCCATCGGAGCACAAAAAACGTTCGCAGCCACCTCATACCTCGCCCGATCAACCTGCCCACACGCATTCCACTGACTGCCCACATAACAATTCGAATCCTTCGCCAACTTCAACCAACAATTCGAAGCCTGCACACTCTCAACAGGCGACTGAAACACGATCCTGAACGCAACCGTCGCAATAACCACAATAAGCAAAACACCAGCAACCAAAACCATATACTCAAAAGCAGCCTGGCTTTTCTTATGCAAAAACTATCCCCGCCGTAAAAACGTTTAAACAAAAGAATGCAGTGCAGGTTAAATAGTTTCGGCGGTAGGTGCAATGAATTCGTTTTTCAAACGGCATTTTTACAAGCTCGTCGGGCTTCCAAACGGCGAAACCCGCGACAGGGCGGCATTATTGCGCGTGGCGAAAGGCGCGGTGGTGCTTGACGTTTGCACCGGCTTGGGGTATAGCGCAATCGCCTGCGCGAAAGCAGGCGCAGGAAGGGTTTGCACCATAGAAAAGGACGCAAGCGTGCTGGAAATAGCAAAGCAAAATCCTTTTTCGAAAGAGCTTTTCTCCAACCCCAAAATCGAAATAATAAACAAGGACGCGGTTGAAGCGCTGCGCGGGTTCCCCGACGGTTTTTTCGACTGCATCCTCCACGACCCGCCCCGCTTGTCGCATGCCGGCGAGCTTTACTCCCTCGAGTTTTACAAAGGGCTTTACCGGGTGCTGAAGAAGGGCGGCAGGCTTTTCCACTATACGGGAACGCCCGGAGCTGCCCGGGGGAAAAACATTCCCAAAGGAGTAAAGCTACGCTTGGGCGAAGCCGGCTTCGAAAAAATATTCTGGGTTGAAAACTGCTTGGGTTTTGCTGCACTTAAGTAAAATCACTTGTGCACTTTCCCGGTTTTCAAAAACCACAAATAAAAGTCTAGCTCGCCCTGCGTTAAACGGGTTTTCCTGCACAGCAATTCCAGTTTTTCCTCAGCCAGCAAATACTTTTTCTTGGTGAGTTTGAAGCCGCGTACCAAGCCGTATTCGTTGAGCAAATTCAAAACGTGCCTGTCGATTATCGCCACGTTCTTGAAACCCACGTTGCGCAGGAAATGGCTGGCTTCCTTCCAGCCCAAGCCCTTCACGTTTTCCACAAGCCACCCCCGCGCGTCGCGCTCGCTGGGAAAAGAGCAAACGCGTTTTTTCAGAGAAGCACTGTCGAACTTGCCCCGCGCCAGCACGATAAACCCCGCCTTGTTCCTGTAAAAACGGCAGCCGCTTTCCCCCAGCCACTTGCGCAGCTGCGCTTCGGCCGCAGAATGCAGCTTGCCCTTCGACTTGCCTTGGAAGCGCAGGCCGGCTTGCGACGAGGCGTTGGCGGTGGAAATGCAAAAGCACAATTCGGAAAACCAGTCGGGATTGCGCTCGAGCTCGCGCATCCTGCGCCGCACAAGCGCGCCTACAGGCGAGTTTTTCAATTCCAGAACGCGTTTCGCGAGCAAATCGGGTTTTTCCACAGCCAAGGCTAAAGGCTGCGGGAATATTTTTAGCTTTCGCAGTTTAAGGGCGGGAGAGCTCTTGCGGGGGAGTGACGTGCGCTTCGAAAGACTGTTTTTCCGGCATTCCCTTGAACAACACTGCAAAGCGCAGGAGGATTACTGCAATCGCGAAAAGCAACACCAGCCATCCTGCCGGGCGCACCGTAAAAACGCCGTCCTTGATTTCAATCAAGTAAAAATGCACTATTGCAAGCAAAAGGGCGAAATAGCCGACGCGCAGCACGCTCCTCCACTTTTCATACCCCAGCCTGGCCACCCAAGCCTTGTTGGAAATGAAAGCCATGACCGCGAACAACGCTATTGCAATTGCGCCCGTAAGAAGCGCGAATTGCTTTAGCGAAGGGAAAGCGAGCATGGCAAAAAAATCCCACCCGTAGTAAACGTGCAGGGAAATCAATGCATGCGCTACGGCAAAGGCAAAACCCCACAACCCGATTGCCTTCCTCCAAGCCAAGTAAAACCCGAAGGTTTTCGGGAAAAAGCGCGTCAACGGTCCGAGCGCGAAGGAAAAGCCTATCAAAACCACCGCGCCCAGCGCAAGCATCTTGTTGAGCATCGGAATTGAGAAAGCGAAGTAAGCGTAAAAAACGAACAGCAACGCCATGACAACAGCCGGAATGAAATGCGCTTTGCTGAACATGGAACGCATTAAATAAAACGGTATTTTAATGCTGCCGCATTAAACGAAAGAAAGAAAACCGCGCGCGGCGAAAGACATTTTCAGGGGTAAGGGCACCATGGCCGAAAAACTTTACGACTTGATAATCATAGGCGGAGGGATTGCGGGGCTGGCAAGCGCCATGTACTCCGGCCGCCTCAACATGAAAACGCTAGTGCTCGCGGGCACACGCTACGGCACTATTGCGCTGACCGACGTGGTTGAAAACTACCCTGGCTTCAAAAGGCTTACTGGCCTCGAACTGGCGCAGAGGATGGAAGAGCACGCGCTAGACTATGCGAAATACGTGGAGATTATCGACGAGAAAGCAGAGAAAATAGAGGCTAGCGGAAAAGGCTGGCTCGTGCATGCCGACGGAAAGAAATACAAAACGAAAACCGTTTTGATTGCCACCGGCACGGAAATCAAGAAACTCGGCGCGCCGGGCGAGAAAGAATATTGGAACAAGGGAGTGCACAGCTGCGCCTTGTGCGACGGGCCGATTTACGAAGGAAAGACCGTCGCGGTCGTCGGAGGAGGGGACAGCGCGGCAAAGGAAGCCTTGCTGTTGACGCAATTCGCTTCGCGCGTGGTGATATTCGTACGCGGAGAAGCATTGAAACCGGAGCCGATCAACGGCGAGCGCGTCAAGAAAAACCCTAAAATCACGGTCGCTGCAAGCACGCGCATTACCGAAATCAAGGGCGACGGGAAAAAAGTCAGCGCTCTAGTTCTAGACAAGCCGTTCGAAGGCAAGAAGGAATTTCCTTGCGACGCGCTTTTCCTCGAGATAGGGCACATTCCATTAAGCGAGTTAGCCAAAAGCATCGGGGTCAAGACAAACGAGCACGGCGAGATAATCATAACTAGGGATGCGGAAACGAACGTGCCGGGAGTGTTCGCTGCGGGCGACGTTGCCGACGCGCGCTTCAAGCAAGCTATCACAGGCGTAGCCGAAGGCGTTTTGGCAGTGTACAGCGCTTACAGGCACATCAACGAATCGGAAATCCACCCGACAAACGGAAAAACCGCTTGAAATCTTTTGTTCTCACGCTTTTTCCCGCGAGCCAGGAATTTTCACTATATTCCACTTCAAAGCCAGCACTATCACTACCAGCGCAGCCAAAACCCACGGCACCAGCCGGTTTGGAAAGTAGAACAGCCCGACGTTGTAAGCGTGCACGAAAACCAGCGCGAGCGCCGCGTAAATCACGTACTGCAGCCTCTTCCAATTCCTGCCCAAAACGCGTATGGCGAAGTCGTTTGACGTCGCGGCCATGAGCGCGAGAAAGAGAAACGCAACAGCGCCAAGAATGAGAAAAGTGCTGTTTGGAAGGCTCAGCGGCTTCAGGAAGTCCCAGCCGAAGAAAAAGTTGTAAACCAGGGAAACGTGCGTGGCAGCGAAGAAAAACGCGAAGAGCCCAATCCAACGCTGCTGCACCAGAAGAAAGCGCGTCAACGAATTGTTCTTGAGCCTCACAAGCAAAGGCGAGCTTATGACGAGGATAAGCGTGAGAAGCGCAAGAAAGCCGAAGGAACTGACGAAAAACACCGTGCTCTGCTTTGCGGGAATAAGAAAAGTCCCTGCTAGATAAACTAGGATTGCGAGGGCAATGCCAGAGAGAATAACGCAATATTTTCCTTTCAAGAACAATACACCCGTGAGAGAAAAGAAAAAAATAAAAAAAGAACGAGCGGCGTTTACCTTCGTCCTGACTTCTTAGGCATTTCAGTGTAGCACTGGCCGCAACACTCCTTGCACATCGGGCATGCGCCGATAGCGTGCGCCAGCTTGGCAATCCCGTAGAGCGCAAGCAAAATGCCAGCAATCTGATGGGCAGCCATTACGGCAAGCAGGTTATAGCCGAAGGCAAGCAAAGTCAAGCCAGCCAGCAACACTAGTAATCCGGACAACATCTTGCAAGTCTTATGCATTTCAAAACCACCCACACAGCTTTTTTAGTGTTTTACGGCAAGGCGGTATTTAAACTTGCATTTGTTTAAACTGCAAAAAAAAAAGGCATTCACTTTTCGGCCACCGGCACAAACGCCTTGAATTCGGCGGCAAGTCCCTTGAGCCGGTTCGTTTCAATTTTGCTCAAGTTGAAGAAGTCAATCAAGTGGTGGAAGCTGTAGCCCTTGTGCAATTGCAGTTTGTACTGCTCTTCGGTGAACCACCCTTCGCGGAGAGCTTGCTCATAGTACGTCGTGCCCGGAAGGTACCCCAAGTTGTAGAGTGAAAAATCGCTTACGTGACCGCGAAGCTCGCGAAACATGCGCAGGTCATACAGCATTTCTTCTTCAGTCTGGCCTGGAAAGCAGTAGATTGCATAAATGTCGGTTTTCATCCCCTTCCGGCCTATAGCATCGCACAAAGCCGCTATTTTCTCGAACGTGATTCTCTTGAAATCTATTTTCTTGTTGAACCGCTGGATGAAAGTCTCGACGGCAAGCGTCACCACGTTGAAGCCCGCTTGAGCCAAGAGGTCAACGAATTCTTCGTCGAGAGATCCGTCGGGCTTGAAGAAAATCCTGACGAAGAACGCGTTGGGGTTGTTCAGCACTATTTCTGGATGTGTACGCCTGTACTCTGCAACGAGCGCTAAAAACTTCTTGTCTTCAGGATGGAATCCCAGCGTGTCCGCCTGGTTGTAGAAAATGGTTACGCCGAACTTTTCGTGCAGAACCTTCAATTCACCGAACAGCCTTTCGGCGCCCATGTGCCTTACCATGCGTCCGTCGCGCCAGCTGGTTGCACAATAGTCGCAGGCCATGGGACAGCCTCGCGAGCCGAAGAACACGCAGCTCCGCGTCTCGCCTTGAGGTATTCCGAATCTGTAGGTCTCAGTGCGCGAAGTCAAACGGTCATCATACCGATAGCCGCCGTCAGGCAGCAAAAGCACCGAATCGTAGTCGAATTGAGGAAAAGTTCCGCCGAGCTGGCGTATCCACCGCGTGTTCTCGACTTTTCCGTCCCGCAAAAACACCAGATTGGGTATCGAACGCAAGTCGGGATCTGGTTTTTCGAGTTCACGCAACAACGGCAGCAATGTTGCTTCCGCTTCTCCAAGCACAGTCACATCTACTGCACCGCTTTCCATGAACCAATGCGGGTGCGCAGTCGCAGCAATGCCACCCACGATTATCGGTACGCGCGGCATCCTGTTTTTCAATTCCGCCACTAGTTCGTTTGTGAGAAAGTACTCAAACGAAAACATTGCGGTTGTAAGCACAACGTCAGGCGCAAATTCTTCCAGCTTGTCTGCAATTTGCATATTTGACAGGCCCGCCTTAAACACGCCAGGAGCAACTTCCTCCAGATTGCCGGGAGCTTCAGCCACCGCATCAACGAAAAAACGTTCGTAGCCTTCTTGCTTTAGCATCCCCAACACTAACAGAGCCGGAACTGAAACATTCGGCCTTGCGGTCGCACCTACTTTCAAGCCGCCTTCTACGTAGTACAGCTTTTGCGGCGAAACGAATGCTATGCGTTTTATGCGCTTGGCTTGCAGCCGCTCGTTATCCATCTACAAATAGCGGCTCCCGCGGTTTTTCATCCTGCCGCTCGTTTTCTGCATCTTTTTCAACTAAATTTAAAAACTTTATCGATAAAGTGTATTAATGAAGAAAAAAATGCAGTTATTTCAACTAGAGTCTATGGATGGTTTGGATCGCACCATTTTGTACGAGCTTGACCGGAATTCGAGGCAACCTTTCGCAGCAATCGCCAGGCGGGTTGGCGCGAGCAAGGAAACCGTCGCTCGCCGGATTGACGGCTTGACGCGCCGAGGCTTGATTGGACGGTTCTCAATTTTTTCAGACGTATCCCAGATGGGGTTCAGCTACTTCAAAATGTATATCCGCCTCAACTTCGCAGGAGCCGAGAAGGAAAAGCAGATAGTCGACTTTCTTTGCAAGCAAGCTCTGGTGAGCTGGGTCGTTGCTTGCGACGGGAAATATGACCTAGTCGTCAATGTTGTTGCAAACTCGGTGGGAAAATTTGAAGTTCTCACTGCGTCCCTGCGCGAGCGTTTTGGAAGTGTAATCCAGACTATGGACGTGACCACGGTGACGCGGATTCTGCGCTTCGACCGCGCGTACCTGACGGGCGCAGAGAGAAGCATTCGCCCCCAGCGCCAACAGAATCGCATTCCGGCGCTTGACTCGCGGGATGCCGCATGCCTGGCGCTGTTGTCGCTTGACTCGCGGGCGTCGCTAGGGGATTTGGGCCGCAGAGTGAAAATATCGCCGGAGGCAGTGCGCAAGCGCATCCGTTCACTCGTCGAGAACGGCGCAATAGAAAAGTTTTCGGTCGAGCTGAATTATCCTTCTTTCAACTACCAATACTTCAAAATGATGTTGAAATTCCAGAATCTTACTGAAGAGAAGAAAAAACGTTTTCGCGCCTACTGCGCACACCATCCGAACGTACTCTATTGGGTGGAGGGCATCGGCGTTTCGGACGTGGACGTGGATTTGGAGGTAAGAGATCCCAAGCAATTCCACGAAATAATCTTGGACATGAAGAAGAAATTCGGCGGAATAATCAAGGACTATGAAATTCTCATCGTCACGCAGGAATTCAAATACGACTTGTTTTCTCCGCTCAAAAAGCTTGTTGAAACGTGAAGAGTTGCAAAAGAGGAAAGCGCTATTAGGCAACACGGTTTTGCGCCAGCAGCACAAGCCATTTTACCCCGGGAAACCAAATACAGTCATGGAACTCAACCTGCGCATACAACGCGCGATCGCCAAAATGGGTTTTGAAAAACTCTTGCCCATCCAGGAAAAGGCCATCCCGGTCATAATGCAGGGAAAGAACCTTCTCGCGCAATCCAAGACTGGAACGGGAAAAACGGCCGCTTTCGCCATTCCCATCCTCCAAAAGCTGAACGAAAAGGAAAAACTGCAGGCGCTGGTGCTCGAGCCCACGCGTGAACTTGCGATTCAAGTGGGAAACGACTTCAGGAAAATAGGTGCGGAAATGCCTTTCAGGGTCGTCGTGGCGTACGGTGGAACTCCCGACAACAGGCAGAAGGAGTTGCTCGACAAGGGCGCGAACGTAATCGTCGGAACGCCCGACAGGGTTTTGGACTTGATTGCTTCAGGCCACGCAAAACTCGAGCAAGTCAAATTCGTTGTCCTCGACGAGGCGGACTTGCTTTTGGAGTACGCGCTGGCGCTGAAAACCAGGAAAATCCTCAAGAGCGTTCCCGAGAAAGCGCAAAAGCTTTTCTTCTGCGTGCACTTGCCCTCCCACTTGGAGGAAGACGTCGGGAAGTACATGGGCGAGTTCGAGAAAATCAAGACTTTTTCTTTCGGCGACAAGCTTTCCGAAAATCTGAAGCACGATGTGCTCAAAGTCGAGGAAAGCTCGAAGTTTTTCGAGCTCAAGAAACTCTTGGGCGCGGGAAAGAAAACCCTGGTTTTCTGCAAGACCAAGCAATCCACGAGCGAATTGAACGACAGGCTTTCGAAAAGCAAATTCAAGACTCGCATGATTCACGGAGACTTCGACCAAACGAGGCGGAATTCGGCGATTTCCGCATTCAAGGACGGGAAAGCGAACATTCTCATTGCGACGGACGTCGCCGCGCGGGGACTGCACATTCCCGAACTCGATTTGGTAGTGAATTACGAATTACCGCAAAATTACGATTATTACTTGCACAGGATAGGGCGCACTGCTAGGCTCAGCGCTTCGGGGCGAGTGGTAACGTTTGTTTCAAAGGAAGACGAAAAGCGCTGGGCTGAAATCAAG
>JAGVWL010000035.1 GCA_018304285.1 Microcaldota archaeon | reverse complement strand
CATGGCTCATGGCAGAATGTTGGATTTTGAAGCGATGACTGAACCGTACCATCCGCGGGGAAAGAACTCAGACTTTCATCATACGGACCTCGTTTACGCCAATGCAATCATTCGAGGCTACTACAGCGATAACCGAGCGCCTGGACTGCTTCACGTCGGCATTACTGGAAAAAGGCCGATTCGCGGCTTGTTTAGTTTCTATCCCGTGAAGATAAAGCCAAGAATCCGCGAAGGTTGGCTGGAATTAACGAGCCGAGCAGCGAGATTAGAACATTAGCTCTTTATTCAAACGCCGATATTGATGTCAGACTCTAGTAAGAAACTAGAGTCGCTCCCCCTTGCACTTAGACCTGGTCTAAAGGTATACCGAAGTTTTCAGCCCTCATGTTACACCAGAGTGTCCAATATGGCATTAATAAAACGTGCCGCGAATAGAGAATTGACGAGAAGATTTTCGTCAAAGCACTTGCAGTGATTATATGCCCGCTCCGAAACGTTTTTGGGAAAAACCTGAAGATTCACCCAAATCACTTTTAGAATTTAAGGAAGAAGAATGGACGCATCACACGGATGTAGCTAATACTGTCCGAATTATCAATCAAGGTTTAATTTCCGAGTCTTTTTCGAAAAGAATTAACCAGCCCATAAAATTGGCTAGGTACTCTTACAGTGAACAAAAATATGTAAACGTAGGAACTACTCGATATTATCCAAGTGACGTATATTCGACACCAGATTCTGCGTGGTTTATAATTACTCCAAAGAGGTTGGGCGTGTCCCAAAGTGGAACGAGGGTAGTCGAACGAAGAATACCTCCCCACGAAATAAAAGCAATCATCTTGCACGAGCTAACTGACTCTGATGCAAAAAGGTTGATTATAGCCGCTGCAGCGATCAAAGGTATTCCTGTTTACGAAAAAGCCCAGACTTCTGAAAGAAAAGTTATATCGAGCAAACGACTCTGGCCTCCAGTCAAAAAATAGTTTTTCCATAGACACTTCTTAGTGTTTCAAGAATTAGCCTGCGAGTTTCTTGACGTGGTTGTAATTCGCAATGAAACGCGCGTAATAGTTGTTCGGGTCTCCCCCGCCCTTCGCGCCGCCCGCGCCCTTGTTGTAAATCAAGCCCACGTTACCCAATTCCGCAGGCCCGCCCGCGCGAGAGGAGTAAGCAGAAGGATTCCGGCGGTAAGCCTGCCATGCGCCCAGCACCGCGTAAACCCCTTCCCGCACGTTGTTGTCGGGATTGAAGCAGCTCAATGCATAATCGGCGGAATTCCTGTCGGAATTCGCGTTGTAAACGCTCCGGCGTTTTCCTCCGTAAATGCTCCCGCCGTTCATTGAAATCTGGAACGCGCCGCAATCGTTCGTCGGGCTCAAGCGCGTGGAAGAATCCCCGCAAACTCCCAAGCCTTCCCCGCGCCTGGCTTGGTGTTCAGTCATCACCATCGCAGCCGACATTATTGCAAGCTCTTCAGCCGAAGGCGCGGGACTGCCTTTCTTTCTCGCGCTTGCAACCGCTTCATTCGAGTATTTCACGATGCGTTCTGCAAGGTTTGGAGCGCACAATTGAGACAACGCCCGGCCCAATTGCGAAACCTGCGCAGGCTGCACGGACGTAGGCGACACGGTCGTTTGCCCCGAGGGTGTTAGTGCAGCGGATGGTGCGGGCAACGGCCGCCCTTCGCTCGCGCCGGTAATCTGCTTGTCAACCTGCGTTCCTACTAGTATTACCACTGCATCGGGAGGAAAGGAAGCTGCGAAAACTAGGGAAGCAAATGCGATTGCCGACAACGCCAGGAGAAAAGCAAAGCGCATGAAGACATGAAGGCGGGCGGGGTTTTTCTTTCTTTTGAATTTCTTGCAGCCGTCAAGGTTTTTTCAAAAGAGTCAAGAACGACGTGTGCGTCAAGCCCACGTTCTTGGGGCGCGTTCCCCTCTCTCGCGCGAGCCACTCGCGAACTATGCTTTCCAGCGAAAGCCAGTGTTCGAAACCCTGTTTTTCCCCTTCAGTTACGAAAGCGTTCACTTGCTCGGCGTTCGGCATGAAGCCAGCGCACAAGCCGTTTTTGCGGAGTGAACCGAAGGCGTTCGCGAGAAGCAAGTGCGAATCGCCGCAGTCGAGGACGATGCAATCCAAATCCTTTTCGTCAAAGCCTTGCGCCGCGTCTTTCAGCTTGAATTCCACGCGGTTTTCGAAACCCGCTTTGACTATGTTCTTTTTCGCCAATTCAAGGAAATCCTCGCGCCGCTCGTAAGAATACACCTTTCCTTTTTCGCCCGCGACGTTCGCGAGAAAAACGGTGAGCCACCCGCTTCCGCTGCCAGCTTCCGCAATCCTATCGCCTTCTCCCAACCCTGCATACCCGAGCAAAAGCCCCGCGTCTTTGGGCAGCACGACTTGCGGGCCTCGCTTGAATTTTTTCCACTCGAAAGCCGGAATCATAAATAACCACCCATCGGCACGGCGTGCCGCCATTCACTTACAAGTTTAGTTGCTTCGGAATCAAAAGTACGCATAAGGTCTTGATTATCCTTAGCGTCTTTCCAATTCGCACGTTCTTCCTTTCCTAGCGCGCTTGCGATGCGGTTCCTGAAAAAGCCCGGAAAACCGAGTTTCACATCGACAAGGTAGTGGACTTTGTTTAACGACAAATACAAATATTTTCCTCTACCAGCAAACTCTTGCTTCAATTCAGCCAAGTTCGCGATTTTTCGGATGGAATCCGATTCTGGAATTATCTTTTCGAGAGGCTTGTCGAACGGGAGGAAATGCATGTGGGCGTGAAACACCGTTTGCCCAGTAACCCCGTGTTCAAAAACGCATGCGCCGCCGTAGGTTTTAGTGATAAAATCGCACACGCGCGCATATAACCCGGTAAATTTGGAAAAAGTTGCGTCATCTAAAGCGCCAAAGCAAGAAGCATGCTCTTTCGGAAGTATCAGTATATGACCTTCAATCAAGGGATGAGCATCCGCAACAATCCAAAATAAATCGTCTTCATAGAGAGGGTGACGCAATCCTATGCCGCCGTTAGGGCAAGTCGCACAACCTTCTTCAAAAGTCATCTTTCGCACATTCCAATTTTTGTTTTGAAAGCCCCAGGGGAGAATTGAACTCCCGACCTCCTGTTCCCCTGCCTTGCGCTGCCACCAAAGAAAAACAAGCGTTTTCTTTTGACACGCCTGGCTTTTCTTTTGTGAAAAGAAAAGCCTGGCTACAAGACAGGCGCTCTACCGCTGAGCTACTGAGGCATTCACCACTAAAGATAGTGTTTGCTAAAAAATAAAAGCCCCTCTTGGGCGAGTGCTATTCTTCCAAGCGCCTTGTGCGAACGAACAAAACGCCGAGCATGACTATCCCGAGCATTGCCGCGAACCACAGCGCTTCGGCGGGCCAAGACGGGAGGAGCAAGCTTTGCTTGCGGCGTTGGAACGAACTGTCATCTTGCGGAGAGAGGGCGAACGGGTTTACTGCCGGAACTCCGCGCGTTCCTTCGGGCGTTCCCACGAAGCTCATTCCCTGCGTCGCGAATCTCGGGTCCATGGGCAAATCCTGCCCGTTATAAACGGTAATAGAGCCGGTCGAGGGGTTGAAAGTGAAAATTCCGCCCGGCCCTTTAGCAGCCTCGAGCGTGCCCGATTCTTTCAAGCCGCCGCCGTTGATGTTGATTATAGGCTGGCCTTGCGCGTTCAAGCCAGTGCCGAACGCCACGCTTCCCTTGTCGGTCGGAAACACGACGTTTCCGTTCGCGTCTGTTGTCGGGGCGCCGGTTATCTTCAGCGTTTCAGTCGCGCCGGTCTTCTTGTCCGTAATGGTGAGAGTTCCGTCGGGATTGAATTTGTAAATCTTGTCGGGAGTTTCAATAATCTGCACTCCGCCCGCCCCGCCTTTCGAGTCTTTCTGGATTTGCGCCAGCGCATCGCGCAACTGCTTTACCACGTCTTCGAAGCCGGTTTTCCCTCGCAAGTCGAGGTTTATCACGGGAATGATTTTTCCGTTGGAATTCACGCTTGAGGCTTTAGCCACTACGTCGGAAATCGTCTGGGCTTTGCCGTCGCCCAAAACGTAGATGAAAACGAAAAGCCTTTTCACGACCGGGTCGTACTCGATTTTCCCTTTCTCGCCGATTATGGTCTTGAGAGTCCCGATTTTTTCAGTTCCGAAATCGCGGGGCGAGTACATCGTGACTTCGCCGTTGCCCAAAATGTCAAGGCTTACGCCTGCGGAAGCCGAACCCAGCCCCACGGATCGCGCCGCTTCCTCAAGCGAAGGCGCGCGGGTCGCTACGCCCGCTTCCCCGAACGAAGTCCGCGTGAACATTATGGAATCGCCCGTGAACGACGTCGTTCCCAGCGTAGTGTCCACGCTCGTTATGCGCCCGATAACTTTCTCCAGATTGCTTCCGTCGAAGTCCACGAGCGTCTTCAATTGCTTTTCGAGGCACCCGCCTGCGCCGCAGCTTCTTCCCACGAGCGCCGAGCTTCCGGACGCGCTTATTGAAATGAACGGCTGGTCACCGCAATCCAAAACGGTGGTGATGATTTTGTTGGGGACTATCATGCGCGCCAGCTCTTGCGAGCGGAGTATGCTTGCCGCGCGCAATTTCCAGTAGAAGTCGTTAAAGTCGAACGCAACGCTGCCGTCCTTGTTGAATTTCTTCAAGCCGTTTTTGGTTATCGAAAGCGCGCCGCCGTCAGACGTGGGAAGCGTTTCTTCCAGGTTGCAGCCCGTGCCGTTGAGCGTGTCGAAAACGCCTCCGGGCACCATCCATGCGGACTTTTCTATGTGCACTGCCACGATTTCGTCAGGCTGGACGAAGCCCTGCTGGTCTTGCATCTGGGTTTTGAGGTTGAGTATCTCGGTGTATTTGGCAAGCTCGTTTTTCACTTTGTCCCCGCCGCCTCCGAAAGTATTCGCAAAGCCTTGCGTAACGTCTTGGACTGCGTTCGTAGCTTTTTCGCTGGCGGTTTGGTTGGTGCGCTGCGTGGCTTCCGGAAGCCGTTGGTAAGCGAGAATCTTGTATTGCGAGTCTTTGCAGTTCGCAACGTACGTTTGCACTTCGTTGCCCAAAACCCATTGGGCAATCAAGAACGGGTTTGCCCAAGCTTGGATGTCTGAAACGACCCTTCCGGCGAATGAAAATTGCCGCCAGTAGTTGGTAAAGCCGCTTAGCCCAGGCACTGCGGCGGCCGTTAGTGCCGTAAGCGCGTAATCGGCTGCAATCCAGCTGCGGTACCAGTTTTTCAACCGCTCCAATTCCTTCGCATCGCACTCCGCGCCCTTGCCGTTGTTGGGGTCTATAGTCCAGACTTCTTCAGCCGCGAGCAAAGCGCCTGCAATGCCAAGCGACTGCCCCACTTCAGGAACCAAGCGCCTGAAAATTAGGAACGGGGTTGCAAGCGTGAGCAGGTAGCTGACTGCCGAACCGCCGGTCTTGCGGTTGATTACTGCATCGGGAATAATTTGGTTCGTCACCATCGGAAGGCTTGCGTACTTCTCGTCTGGCTTGCGCAAGACGTCTTCGAAATTAACGCTGAAAGAACTTCCTTTCCAACGCGTCGTCAAGGACCACTGGTCACCGCTGGAAATCGTGGTCGTCGATTCCCTGCTGTCGTCGGTGCCCGCGGGATAATTGGCCAAATAAACCCTTCCGACCTTGAACGCTTTAGTGGGCGTGGTGCCCGTGTATTCGGAAAGGATTTCTTGCACGGCGCCGATGCCGAGCAGGTTTGTCGCGCCCCGGAATTTTTCTGCGACGTTCCGGTCAGCGAAAACCTTCAAATATTTGTCTTGGTTGAAGCCTGACGCTGCAAAAAAGTTTCGGTCGGCAATGTCGTAAGCAAGGCGTGCGGGCCCCATCCACGCTGCGCCCATCATCAAATTGTAGCTTACGCGGGGAACGGCGGATTTTTTGATTTGGTCCCAAACCCTCATTTTTTTCGCCGTTTCCTGCACTTCGAATTCCAACCCTTGGTGGGTTCTTTCCGCTTCCAAACCTTGCGCTTGAATTACGTCATCGGGAGCCCTTTGTCCAGGCATGCCGATGGGTTCAGCATACCTCGTACCTCCGGCAGTGTCGTAAATCACCACATTGTCTTGCGTTACCCCGCCGGTGGTCCGGCTTTCCACGCGGATTATGCGCTCTTCGTTGTTCGCATTTTTGAACAGCAGTCCTTCTCCGGCTCCGGGAACGGTGCGCTTCTCGATTCTTCCCTCAAGCCGGTCGAGCAGGAAGTTTTGCATTCGGGCGTCTCCCCTCGCACCTGGAGACTGGAGAACGCCCTCGCGCAGCTCTGATTTCAGTTTCTGAATTTTCTCGAGGTTTTGCTTTGCGCTCGTAGCCGCAATCCCCAAGCCAAGCGAAACGTACAAATCGACTTTCGCCCACTTTCCGGTGAACGCAGTCCAATCTTCGTAAAACGACGGAATCAAAATATTAGCTCCGCCGTTGAGCGAAAGGAAAGAAATAAGCGATTTTCCGACGAACCACTGGTTGCTCCGCGGGTCTATCAACTCCTCGTCAGGCTGTCCGCTGGGAGGGTAGATATACTGCCCGGAGAGAGTTTGGTTGCCGGGAATTCCGTAAGTCAAGTCCGACCCCAGAATGCCCATGTAAGAAACCCTTCCTTTGATCGTGCCTTGCAGCAGGCAAGAGTCTGGCTTGAGTGCCGTGACAGCAGCAATTTGGTTGTAAGTTATTTCCCTTTGTTTCCCGTCGCTGCCCACGGGCCCGGGAAGAATGACTTTCAAGTCGGAGTAAGGCTGGGTAGGGCCTTGCGGCAATTGCGGGGTTGTGGCTTGCGTGTTAGCGCCAGGAATAAGCTTATTGATGTAATCGTCCAGCCTTTGCGACGCGGTGCCGCCGCGGTTTTCCCTGCGCATTATTTCCTGCGCTTGCGCTAGCGTGACCGCAGTGTTTTGCAAAACTTCGTCTGCATTGTCTTTCTCTGCGTCGTAACCCTGGACGTATTTCAAAAGCTTGTCTTTGGGAATTCCGAACACTTGGAGCGACGAAAGCGTGATTTGCTGGTCGAAAACGGTCAAGGCAGGGGCGGGGTTGAGCGAAGCGTTGGGCGACAGGGGGTCAAGCACTTTCGCGCCCTGCTGGTTCAACGCCGCCTCGAGAGGAACGTCGGTCAACTGCTGGATTGGCGCGGTCGCGGTATTGTCCCAAAGCGTCTGCCTTTCCGCGTCGGAAATCACGCTCACGATGCAACTTTCGCCCGACTTTATTTCAGCAGGATAAGGAATGGTCGAAGTCGGCGGCACAGGAGTAGGGGTCGGAGTGGGAGTGGCGTCAGCAGCGAAGGCGAAGGGGGAGAATAGCTCTGCCACGAAAACGAATATCGTGAATAGGGAGAATGTCTTGAGCGCGATGCTTTTCTCCTGCATGATTACAATAAATGCCCTCGCGCTTTTAAAAACACCTTTCGCCGGCAAAAGGGCGGGAGAGCAAACGCTTTTTTTATACTCTTGAGTAAGGTTCTCATGGTCTCGCTTGCCGCAATCGCTTACTACGCATTCCTCTTCGTCGGGGGGATAGGCTTCGGCTATTTCACAATGCGCTTGACCAACCCCGACTCGCGCCTCATGCCGCCGACGCAAAAGCTCGGCGCTTCCGCATTGTACGGCTTCGCGCTCTTTTCAATCGCATTTGCAGTGGATTACTTTATTTCGGGCGAAGCGAGGTTTTTCGAGGCCGCTGGCTTTCTTCCGGTCACGCTTTTCTTCACGGTTTTGCTGGTTGTTTTCTTTTTCAAGATGATAAACGCGCTTTCAAAACCACAGTATTTAGTGGTGGGCATTCCTGCAGTCAAAACCCCGCCGGCGCAAATGGATTTCGACAAGAGCCTCGCCTTAATGCCCAAAGCGCAAGCCGTGCAGAAACCCGAGGAAAGGCCGAAAATGCGCGATGTGTCTTTCCGGGAAATAATGCTGCCTGCACCTAAACAGGCTGCACAATCCGTTGCTAAACCCGTTTTGCAACAACCGTCGTTAACGCCGCCTGTTTCAAAACTTCCGCAAGCGCAGGAAAAACAACTGCCGCAAGCCAAAATTGAAATTTCCAAAACCGCAGCAGCCGCGCCCGCAATTCCTCCTTCCGCGCCGCTCGCGCCAACTGGAGAAAGCGGTTTGCTCCCGCCATCGCCACCTAGCAAAAGCGGTTTGCTCCCGCCATCGCCACCTAGCGCTAGCGGGCAGCTAACGCCTTCGCCAACAATGCAAAAACAGAAAGACCAGTCCCTGTCGCAAATTGATTTGCAGTTCGAGCCGCGCGCGAGAACGCCGGAAAAGCGCGCTGGCGGAGCGAAAGAGTTTTTCGAAGGAATCCGCACTGCACTGGGCGTTCAGAAGAAAAACGAAGGACAGGAAGCGCACATTCCCATCAGGGAGGCGGTCAAGCCGCCGGTACAGCAAAAGAAGGAAGGCGCAACCGCGCCTTTGGTCAGGGAAGACATTCCGGTCAGGGAGAGCGAACTCAAGAAAATCAAGGAAGTCGAGCTCGAGCAAATAGCGAGCGACATCAGCGGAGAGGAAAAAACCGGCGAAGAGACGCCCGTCCCCCACCGCAGGTATATGGAAAAGCAGGCCGCAAGCGCGGAAACGGAAACAGAAAAACGAAAGGAACGCGAAGCTTCGCCGGAAGAAGAATTCGAAACCATGGTCCAGGAAGTTTACAACCAACTGCAGTTGAGCAAGACGCGCGTGCAAGTCAGCGACAACCTCAAACTCTCGCCTCCGCCCGCTGAAGCAGGAGTGCAGGAAAGGGCTTTTGGGCAAACTGCGCAGCCTGCAGTTGCAACGGCCCCCGGTGTTCCGTCAAGCTTGTTTTCATCCCCATTGCAGGCGCCAGCCCAGTCTAGCGCCCAGCCGTCATCCATCTTCGAACAATTGAACGCGATTTCAAGCTCTACGCCCCAACAGCCGAAAACCGAGGGCGACGTGAAGTTCGTGAAAGTGCCTGCGAACGGCGCGGGCTGCCCGCGTTGCCACGCGAGCAACTCGCGGATAGT
>JAGVWL010000034.1 GCA_018304285.1 Microcaldota archaeon | reverse complement strand
ACCAGGCAGGAATTAAAGCCCGACCTGCGGCTCGTCAAAACTCCCCGTTTCTCGTAAAAAAAACTTTTTACCTTGAAGCCGCATTTTTCCACTAGCGAAACAATCTGTTTCTTTTCAATCAGATAGTAAACCCTTGCAGAGTTCTGGCTGGTATTGTCTGAAAAATTCAAGCTTACGACTTTTCCTTTGGAGCCGCGGTTGGAGTAATCTATGTTCTTTACGGTAATGAAAGCCAAGCCGCCTTTCTTCAAAACACGGTTCATTTCGCCAAACGCCCTTTCCCAATCTTTTTTATTCAGGAAATGGTGCAAAACCGCGAAGTAAACTGCATAATCGAAAAAAGAGTTTTTGAAAGGCAGATTCAACACATCTGCATGCGTCACCGCTATCCTCTTTGAGAGCTTTTCCTTCTTTACATTGGATTTCGCAAGCGAAACCATTCTTTTAGACAAGTCCACCGCGTAAATTTTTTTGGCTATAGGCGCTAAGTAAATGGAATTGATCGCATTTCCGCAGCCTGCGTCAAGCAGTACGCCTTTTTTCGCGATGAAGTGCCTGAAAAACCTTACCCACGAGCGGGTTTTGTAGTGCTTCTCGTTCCACCGGTCGGCAATCAAATCGTACACTCTGGCGGGCTTTTGCATGGCAATACAAGCGAGTGAAAGCACTTAAATTTTTAGTGGTTGAAAGGAATAACATGCGTTTTGACGAACTAGCCCGCATTGCTTCAGTGGTGGCCATATTCGCAGTCGTCGCTTACTTTGCCAACCAAGACTTGGAATCTGCGTTAAACCAGGCGAAGCCCTGGATGAATCCCGTTGTTTCGCAAAACGAAGTCGCCGCGCTCGGCTGGGTTAAAGCCAACACTGCCGAACGCACCATCTTTGCGAGCGACATTTTCGGCGGAGAGCTTTTGATGAGCGTGCTGCGCGAAGGCACTGAAGGAGGCGATTGGGCGATAGTGCCCAACGTGGTGCAGAGAATGCACGACATGCAATACGATTTTTACGAAGCCAATTCAAGCGAGCAAGCCTGGCGCATTGCCTTGAAGTACAACGCCGAATACGCTTGGGTGCCGGACAGGGCGCTGTTCCCCGGCTTCGCATGGAAGGGAGTGAACTACGCGATTTTCGACAATTCGCCGTATTTCGAAAAAGTTTTCGACAACGGGCACAGGATTTACAAAGTAAAGAAGTGAAAAAATGATTGATTTGAACGGGGATAAGCGCTGGATTTACGCCTTGCTGATTATAGCAATAGCCGCAAGCGTATACTCGCACTCGATGGTCTGGAAAGAGTTTTACTACCCGACTTTCGGGAATACCAATCTCCACGTTGCCTTCGCCCAGCACATTCTCACCCACGGCGAATACCCGATTCAAAACGATTATTCCTACGGCGGGGGCATTCCCACGCTGTACGTGCCGGGATACAGGCTTTTGCTCGCGGGAACCGCACTCATTGCAGGAAACATGGACTTTGCAGTACGGCTTTTGGTAATGCTTTTCGCAGTGCTCTTGCCGGTAGGATTCTTCTTGTTCACGCGCGAGCTGTTCGGAGACGTTACGGGCGTCGCGGCAGCGTTCTTTGCTTCTCTGCCGGCAGAACTGCTGATTTACACCGTCCGCCCGCTTCCGCAAGCCCTCGGGCTTGCACTGCTTCCCTTCGCTTTTTATGCAATTGCAGCCGACAAGCGCAAGGCTGCGTTCGCTTTGACTATTGCCATCGCTTTGATACACCAGGAGACCATAGCGTTCTTGGCTGCAGGCGCGTTCGCATTCGCATTCCTGCAAGCGCTTTCCGACTTTGCTCGGACGAGAAAGCTGGCCTTGCCCCAGGGTGCCGCGTGGACTGCGCTGTTGTGCTGGGCGCTCGCCCTCTTCGTTTACGTAGGATGGCATTTCGTTGCGACGGGGAATGCAAACGTTTTCGACATCGCCCAATTCAAAAACCACGAGGGCAACATAGTCGAGTTCAACTTGTTTTTGGAGAAGAACGGGATGGTGCTCACCATAGGAAGCCTCCTGGGGCTGGTGGCGCTGGCAACGCGCAGCATCACCAACCCGCGCGAGAAAGAGCTTTTGCTTCTCGCGTTAGCGCTCGTAGGCATTGCATTCATCAAAAACGATTTGGTGGGAGTGCGCGTGTTCATGGACAGGTTCATAGTATTCCTGCAGGTTCCGCTCGTCGTGCTTACGGCGTACGCCTTCACGGGAATATGTGATTACGCACTGCACTTCGACTGGAACAGCATATTGCCCCGCCGGTCTTCGTAAACCTTCTTGAAATCAGCAGGGTTTTCGAAAGGCAGCGTCTTTTCCCACGGCGTTCGCACCAAAACAAAGTCCACGCCGTACGCCTCAATCAAAGCGCAATCGCCTTTCTCGAACATCAGCTTTTCATCCGCGACTTTCTGCCTGTAGTCAAGCCCGTGGCTCCACAGCCAACCCTCATATCCCGCAATAATTTGCCTTCCGGCCAACGCAGGCACGGGATTCTGGTGGAATCCCGAACTCAAAAACAACGCGTTTTCAGGCGTATTCCGCTCAATCCACTGGGCCATAGCAAAATCTTCGTTGGAAAAAGTTTCGTAACGCGCGTTGTCCCCCCACGCAGTCCATTCTACAGCCAAAACGCCCGAACCTATAGCCAGCAAAACTATTGCACACGCTATTGCCTTATTCACGACGTGCTTGCGCTGCAAAAGCGAGTCGAGAAACAGCGCGCTGGCGATGCTGGCGAAAAGGAAAAAGTGGATGAACAATTTCGTGTTGTCCCACTCCCAAGGCTGGACCACCACGAGGTTCGCGAAAACAAACAGGGCTACAAAGGGAATGGCGAAAAGCAAAAGCTTCCGCTCGTTTTTCTTCCACGCGAAGAAAACCCACGCGATGAAGCCCAGCAGCACGGCCCAACCGTTCTTCAGCCAAAACTCCACTACGCCCAACAAAGTTTTTTCAGCAGCCATCCAGCCGGGGTAAGGCTTCAACAAAAGCTTGGACGAAAGCCACGCGACTTGCGGCAGCCCAATCAGCAAAGCAGGGGCGATGAAGAAAATCCACTCCCGCCGCATTTTCGAAACCAAAAACAGGAAGCCTGCAACGAAGGCTATGGCGATTAGCGAGTGGGCGTGCACCAAAGGCATCAGCCCGGTCAAAACCCCTGCAGCGAAAAGCTCGCTCTTCCTCCACGCTCCGTTCAAAACGCTTGAAAACAGGAAAGCATAGACGAAAACGGACAAAGCGAGGCCGAGCAGGGCGCTGCGGGCGGGCAATAGCACCGAGTAAACCCAGTTCATCAGCAAAACGTTCTTCGCGTCCACGTTAGAGTAATTGCGGGTTGGCTGGAGCAAGGGAGAAAGGCTATTTTGCGAAAGCGCGTCTTCCACCGCCTGCCCCAAACCGTAGTTGCCGTTGAAGAAAAACAAGAGCAAGGCAAGGAAAACCACCAAACGCGCGCGCTTGCCTTGAGCAAAAAAGCCTGCAAGCAGGACGATTCCCAACGCAAGCGCGAGAAACACGAGGGCGTTTGGAATCACGAATGCGGAGCGAGCGTCAAAACCGCCTTTCATGAGGATTGCAGAGCCGAAGTCCATGAGGAAAGAGTATTTCAGCGGCTCTCCCACGAGCGCGGGGTATTGAGGCGGGAAATTGTCGCGCATAACGAAAGAGTTGGCTATCCCCAAGTGCAGGGGGTAGTCTCCCCACACGCTTATCACGCTTTCCACGCCTGAAGGCGTGAGGTGGAGGACTGCAAGCAAATTCAAAGCCAGGAACAGGAATGCGAAAGCCACTGCCACCGCGTCGCTTTTCGTTGCGGGCATATGCGAAGCGCGCGCCTTGCTGTTCCGTGCGCCGAAGAGCTTGAACGCGACGGCGGCGAACAGCACCGAAGAAAGGAAAATCCATTCTTCGCGCAAGCCTCCCGAAACCCACGACAACGCAAGAATGAAAGCGCTTTGCACGGCGAATGAAGCGAGGAAGCCGAACGCGAGTTTTTTCAGTTGCGAGTCGAGGATTTCAAGTTTTCCGGCGGCGAGAAAGCCGGAGTACAGCGAACTTGCGAGAAACAAAAGCGCCAAAAACATTGCGTTCCACTCTTTTGCAAAAAAGCGAGCCCGGCGTGATTCGAACACGCGGCCTACTGGTTGCTTCTGCGAGCGTTTTCTAAAGAGTTTAATTCTTTAGATGGCATTCGAAGCCAGTCGCTCTATCCAGGCTGAGCTACGGGCCCACGAATAATTAATGGCGGTTGTAGGATAAAAAGGGATAGAAAAAAACAGCAAGCTCCAAAAAAAGGTTTATAGCTTTGAGTGAAATTTTAGAGATTATGAAACGCCCACAACGTTCAACAGCAAGGCAGATAATTGAGAAACAACCGGGCATAGCCGGGCTAGAAATGGGCTGGTTTAAAAAGCCCGGTAGAGGCTGGAGGCCAACCGAAGGGTTGCGAGACGCAGAATCAGTTAAAATGCATAGGAAAAGAGGGGAAACTGTTAGCCTTCACACTCATCCTACCGGCGGAACTTCAACTATTTCGGCTCAGGCTAGTTTTGAAGACCTAGCAGTTTGGAGAGGAAATCTACCCAAGATGAATACGCATCATATTGCATGCATTAATTCGGAAGGTAAAGTCGTAGGCTATGTGACTTATCTATTGAGAAATACGTTCAACAGAGCATTCAGCCGATTGGCAAAACAACATGGAATTGACCTCTGGAGGTTTCTCACTGCTCAGAAAAAGCAAATTGCCAAACATGGAGGGGAAATTCACGGGCAGCTCATACGCGAGGGGCACTTGAAAGTAAGGTTTACGCCCATGCCTGGCTACGGGTACGCCACGCTTAACAAATTCTTCTTCAAAAAAAGCGAATTTATATACGATGAGAGCAGCGGGCTTGCATCCTGGAAACCGAAAATTAAAAAATAGCGGGCCTTAGGGGACGTTCGGCGCCTTGCCCCTTTCTTTTGCGAAAAGAAAGGTGCGGAGGCACCGCGCCAAAGAAAACTCTTTTCGAAAAGGAAGAGGATTAGAAAGGAGAAACCAATGGTTTCTCCTTCTTTCGAACCCCTGTCTGCGGCTTCGGAAGCCACCATTCTATCCAGGCTATACTAAAGGCCCACTCGATAAGAATTTGTGGCGGCGGCGTTAATAAAAAGAAGCTTGCGTGCGGTTACTGCTGCGGGGGCACGAGCTTGTGCAGCGCGTACAGGAAGCCCAGCGCAAGCAGTTGGATGAACAGCGCGATGAAAGACGCGACGAGGGCGGCTATGGCGGCAGTGAACAGCGCATAGCGGTCGTAAATCTGCTTGAACTGGGGCAAAACGTAAATCTGCTGTTTCAGCGCTTCCGAACTGCTGGCGAAACGCGCGGAAAGCGACGTGCTCAAGGCTTGCGCCACGAGCCCGGAATTCTTTTGGAACGCGGCATATCCCAGGTCTATGAATTTAGTGTGGAACGCCTGGATTGCAAGCTCTTTCTCCGAATCGGACAAGGAAGCGAAGTTGGGATAGCTTGCCAGCAGAATCTCTCGAACGTCGTTTTGCGTTATGAAAGAAGAGAAATCGTCTTTCGAAACCGAAGAGGAAATGACTTGCGCGGGAATGGAAATGGTTCCCGCACCGCCGCCTTGCGATTGGGCTACGAGCGAATTCAGGAACAAATCCACGTGAACGTCCTTGTTTTCAGCAACCTTGTAGAAAACCACGAAGAAAGCCAGGAGCGCGAAGACAATCATTGCCACGCTCAGCGCAGTCCATGCTCGGGATATGGAAAACTTGGGCCAGAACGAGGCGAGGATTGCAGTGAAGGAAATCGTGGCCGACAAAGCCAGGAACGGGGACATGAGCCAAGGGAAGAAAATCAAACCCAAAATCAGCGAGGGAACGAGCGTTGCCGGAATCACTAGCAGCGAGCTTATCCAGCCTAGTCCTATCGCATAGTAAATCCCGAGGGCGAGGGAAATCGAAAAGAGGATTATGAAGAGAATGAACGACAGGCTGTAGAGCTTGGGCATGTTGTACTGCACCCGCTGCATGTCGCTCAAGTCGGTGGTTTTGAAGTTGCTCTTGTCGAACATGATGAGCGCGAAGGTGAAAAGCACGAGCAAGCCCAGCAGGAACGGGAGTTTCGACTTGAATTCCTTGCCCACTTTAATGCGCAGGGGAATCACGATTTCCCTGCGGACCTCCTGCATTTGCGCGGGCGCCTGCGGTTGGGGCACCGGCGCTGGAACTGCAGGCTGCGCCTGCTTGGCGTCAGGCTTGGATTTCCCCTGTTTTCCGTCTGGAGGCATGAAAGTAGAAAAACGCACTCAAATAAAAGCTTGAGCCAACAATTTGCTGTGGGGGTAGGTGGGAAAATGGGTTCTTTGAAAGGACGCGATCTGGTTTCGATAAACGACTTTACCGACGCGGAAGTCCAAAACGTGTTGGAAACAGCCGTGGAAATGGAGGGAATCATAGGAAAGCCGAGCAACCTGTGCGAAGGCAAAGTTCTCGCCACGCTCTTCTTCGAGCCTTCCACGCGAACGCAATTCTCTTTCCAGACGGCAATGCTGCGCTTGGGCGGGGGGGCGATAGGGTTTTCAGACATCAGCGGGACGTCGGTCTCGAAAGGCGAAACCCTGCAGGACACCATCCGCATCATCGAAAGCTACGCCGACATAATTGCAATGCGCCACTCGCAGCCGAACTCGCTTTCGCTCGCAGCGCAGTATTCTTCCAAACCGGTTATAAGCGGTGGAGAGGGAAAGGGAGAGCACCCCACGCAAACGCTCTTGGATTTGTACACGATAAAAAAAGAATTGGGGCGCTTGGACGTGCACATAGGGTTTTACGGCGATTTGAAGTACGGGCGCACGGTCCATTCGCTCATAATGGGCGGGTCGCGTTTTGGCGCTAACTTCACCTGCATTGCGCCCCACTCGCTGCAAATGCCCGGGGAATACGTGAAAAAAGCGGAAGCGAAAGGCTCGAAAGTCGAGTTTTGCGAGGACGTGAACCAAGTCATCGGCAATTTAGACGTTTTGTACGTGACGCGCCTGCAGAAAGAAAGGCTTTCGCCCGAAGACGATTACCAAAAGCTCAAATCGCTTTACCACGTCGACAAAACTCTTTTGTCGAAGATGAAGCCTAAATCGGCGGTAATGCATCCCCTGCCGCGCGTCGGAGAAATCGAGGAAGACATCGATTTGGATCCTAGGTCCGCGTACTTCAGGCAAGCCGCGAACGGCGTGCCAGTGCGCATGGCGGTAATCGCATCGCTCCTGGGAGCGAAATAGAAAAAGCGTCATGTGCACTGCGGGCTATCGTTTCGGCACTAGCAACCCGGCCTTGCTCACGAGAAGCCATTGGTGGTGCAATTGAATTGCGCTTCCTGCTTCGTGCAGGTTGCGCAAGAGCTCGCGCCGGTTTATTTCCGGCTGCGACGCCAGTTTCATGCAAGCAAGCCAATGCCCTCTCGCGCGTTCCAAATGCGGATGGAGCGTTCTAGGAGCGAATAACAGTTCATTGCGTTTTGCAAGCAGGTTTTGCAAGCTTGCTTGAAATTTCGCTAGTTGCACGGGAGTTGCACCGGAAACCTTTTGCAAAGCGCTTTCGAACAAGGCAATCCTTTGCCTCGACGCTTCAAGCTCGCGCCTATGCTCCCCGCGAAGGGCGTTTTCCTTCAAGCGCAAGCGCGGCATCATCCTTTGCATTATCACCCGATTTCTCTCGATCATCTGCAAAACGGCTTTAGTGACCTGCAGTTTCCATAAGACGGCAGGCCAATTGCCTTTCGAAAGCAGTTCCACCGCACCCCTGGAAACGGGGTAAGCCCTGACCGTCTTCCCGCCGCGCTTTTGCACCACCAAACCCATTTCCTTCTTTTTGGTGGTGCGCATACGCGCTTTTACAGGAAGCTTGAGAGGGTGCGTGTCATGATGCAGCTTTTCTGCAACCCAGCCTAAGGCGGACTGGCATTCCGCGAGAACGGCTTGCGAGCGTTCACTCCGCTCTTCAATATCCTGCAATTCAAGCTCCAGCGCTTCAGCCGAAAGCTTTCCCGCCCTGCCTTCGCGCCTCCGCTGCCCCTCAATGGCGTTCATCTTGTTGCGCAGCTCGTTGAGTTTCTTGATTATCTCAACGTTCTCGCGAAACTCCGCGCCGAGGGACTCTTGCTTGTGGATTTGCGCGCGGACGCTTTCGGAAAAAGCCTCAATCTTGTCGTACGTCTCGCGCCTCTCGCCTTTCTCGTAGAAAAAGCGCCTTACGAAAATTCCGCCGTCGGGTTCGATGCGCACGCGCAAGTCTTTCATTAGCGGGACTTCAACGCGGTCGCCGAAACGCGTGACTCCCTCTTGAACAGCCATGTTTTACAATAGGCGCAAACGGTTAATAATTATTGAACAAAGGTTTTTGCGCTCAAACGAGCA
The DNA here is from genome assembly GCA_018304285.1 of Microcaldota archaeon. Classification (GTDB taxonomy): domain Archaea; phylum Micrarchaeota; class Micrarchaeia; order Norongarragalinales; family Norongarragalinaceae; genus UBA10210. The sequence goes on along the minus strand of JAGVWL010000034.1, from coordinate 6,340 downwards.
CTTTCACCGAATCCTTTTCGATGATTACGGTGGATTCCGATTGCGATACGAGCCCTTTCGACTCGTCGATGAGAATAGGATAGTCGTGCAAAACGCCTTGCCTCGCCAAATCGCGCAGCGTAAAGTCAATCATCTTTTCGCCGGCAAACCACCTTTTCGCGAAAGGCAAAAGCTGGCGTTCCTCGAAAACCTCGTGCAAAAACTCGCGGCTGCGCTGCATCCGCACGTTCTTCAAGGCGATTATCGAAAAGATTTCCGCAGGCGCAGGACCGTCAGCCACGAAACCCGCGCCGGTTGAAGCGAAAGGCTCGACTGCAAAAACCTCGCCTTCCTCAAAAACGTGCTCCCCGCCCTTCGCCACGTTCGGCACTTCGATTCCCGCATGCAAATTGTACGGCTCGAGCAAATGTCCCGTCAAATTCTCGACGGGCTTGAATCCCTTCGAGCGGATGGTTTTCTCGATTACCGCGCCCACGTCTCTCGCTTTGACGCCTGCGCGCATTACGCTCAACGCGTCTTTCAACGCCTGTTCGGTAGCCTCCACGAGCTTTCCGTTCTCGCCGCTCAAGTCAATCGTGAATCCAGCGTCGATTATGCACCCTTCCACGTGCACGCCTATATCAACCTTTACCACTTCCTTCGCGAAAACACGCTGGTCGTTCGCCACGGGAGTGTTGTGGGCGGCTTCGCTGTCGAAAGAAATGTTGACCGGAAAAGCGGTTTTTCCTCCCGCTTCAACAATCTCTTTTTCAATCGCGTCCGCTGCGCTTAAAACGCCCGCGCCTTCCTTCACCACGCCAAGCGCCACTTCCTCTGCAGCGGTGTGAATGCGCGCAGCCTGCAAGTAATTCTTAAGCTCTTCTTCAGAAACCATTTTTTACACCATATGCCCTGCGCGGCAAACGCCCGCAGCGCTTTAGGGAAACAAATCTTTTGCAGCTAAGGAAATAAAAATGCGCTTACTGCGACGGCGAAGCGCTCGCTTCCGCTGACGGAGAAGGCGACGGAGTGCTTTCAGGAGTCGCTTCAATTGTCGGCGAGGGCGACGGGGTGGACGCCACGACTTGCGCCGCGACTATTCCGGTTGCCGGAGGCTGGTTGTTGACCGGAGCCAGCGGAGAGTAAGGCAAAGTCAACACCCAACCCAAGAAAACAAGCGACAAAACCAAAGCGCCGGCTGCAACGTACAAAACAAGCTTGTTGCTCAACACGAATTCCATTTGAAAACCACCACAATAAGAAATTCAAAACCGCTTTTTAAAAGCATACTGTTGCAAAATCGCCCGGATCCGGAAGAAAAACCGCAAGCTCAAGGCTTTTGCGCCTGCGCCAAGCACTCCTGCTGCAGTTCGGAAGGCAATTGCGCGCACTCGTCGGCAGGCGAGGAAGGGATTTCGGCATTCGCGTTTTGCGCTTTGGCCAAGCAATCTTGCCTGAGTTCGGAAGGAAGGGAAGTGCAGTATTCCAAAGCCTGCGGAGTGTAGGCAGGCGTTGGAGTGGGCAAGATTTCGGCCGAAACCCTGCCTACGGGCGGGACAGCCGATTCCGCTTCCGGCAGCGTGCCCGCAGGCGTAAGCTGCAATACCCACGAAAGAAAAACGAGCGACAATGCGAGGAACGCGAGTGCAACAGTCAAGAGAAGGGTCCTGTTGACCACAAAAGGCTTGTTCTTCGTTTTCTTCGCTGCCGCCATCAAAAACGCACTCCTATGCTTTGAAAAAACAACGCTTGCCGAGTATTTAAGCGCTATTTCCTTTCGCCCCGGCCCGTGCAACAACGCCTACCAGCTTTCCAACCCTGTTTGCTTTCCCTTGTTTTTCAGCGAATCCTCGTCGAAACCCAGGGACCCGAGAATGCGCAGCACCGCAGGCAAAACCTGGTGGTTCACGTAATAATCCGGGTCGTAATCCTTCGCGAGTTCGATAAGCCTCGACTGCAGATACACTTTCTGCTTGCTTTTCGACGATTCCTTTCCTTCCTTTGTAATCACGAAACCGATGATTGCGTTTTCCGGAACGCGCACCCCCTGCTTTCGCGCGTGCTGCACCGCGCCCAACTCCGGCGACTGAATTTCATAGGAGGAAGCGCTTTTGCGCAATTGCGTGTAAATCACGCATTCCTCGATAGGCACGCGCCCTTCCTTCAAGTCTTCGACGACTTTCTTGACGAGCGTGACGGCCTTTTCCACGCTGCCCTCGCGAAGCATTATTTCCAAAACCTTGCGCTGCGTTTCCCTCGCAATCTTGCTCCAGTCCCTCCGCACTAGTTCGAAGCCCCGGATCTTGATTTTGCCGTCCTCGCCTATCAAAGCGTATTTCTTCTTCGCGCCCTTTTCCTCGCCCTTCGCTTTCTTTGAAACGAAAATCCCCCGCGGGTAAAACCCTTCCAGCTCCAATTGCATCGCCTCGGGAAGCGAAGCGTTGATTTGCTTCTGGAACTCCAAAACCTTTTCCTTGCTTTCGTAAAGCAAGAACGTACTGTCGGTGTCAGAATAAAGCGGCTTCAAGCCGAATTCCTCCGCCTTTTTCAGCACGTCCTGCACGTAATGCCTCCCCCAAGCCGTGGTCGCCTCTCCGCCCTCGCGCGAATACCACCGCGAGCGCGCGTACAAAAGATAGCCGTAAGTGCTGTTCGCAAGGATTTTCAACCCCCACTGCCTCGCATCCAAAGCCTTGTACTCGCTGGAGGAAGAATCGAATTTCTTCATTTCCTTCTTTATCTTCGCCCGTTCCGCAAGAATCTCCTCGAGCATTTCGGGGATTATTCCCTTGCGCTTTTTGCAAAACTTGTGCCCTTGCGGTGAAATGAAAGCCTCTGCCTTGGTGCAGCAGTCGCAATCGAACGTGGTAACGTCGATGTTATGCGAAATTATGATGGAAGGGTACAGCGAGCGGAAGTCGAGCACCGCAATGTTCTCGTATAGCCCGGCGTCGGGCGTTTTCACGAACGCGCCTTCGACCGGCGACTGGCGCGAGTAAATGTCTGCGGAAGAAGGCTTGTTCGGAGCCAATTCCCCGCGCACGAACGCTTTTGAAAGTAAATAAGTTTCTACGAGCTGCGAGGCGGTCGCGCGCGAGACTTCCACCAAAGGCATTTGCACGAGCTTTCCCAGCTCCAAATGCAAATGAAGAAAGTTTTTCGTGAGGTCGATGCACGCTATCGCATCCGTAAGGCAGTACTCGGCAAGGAAATCCAATTCCTTCTGCGAGCCCGTGTCCCAAATCTTGTGGATGTCCTGCTTTTTCACTCCCAGCTTTTTTCCTCCCAAAACAGTAAAGTAAACTTCTTCCAGCGTCAGCCTTTCGACCTTGATTGTGCCGATGAAGTTGAGGAAAGAAGCAACGGGAAAAACGTCGTAATGGATTCGCCCGGAAACCTTCGAAACCTCGCGCAAGCCCAATCGTTTTGTCTTGACTTCGCCCTTGTCCCTGCCCAAACGCAAGTCCGCGCCGATGCGCTTGGCGCGCTTCTGCAAATACGGCAAATCGAATTGGTCGCCGTTGTAAGTGCACAGCAAATCGATTTTCTTTTCCCGCAACAGTGCGCAAAAGCCTTCGAGCATTTCCTTTTCCGAAGCGAAGGTTTTCGTGAAATCGTTGGAAAACTTTTTCTTGTACGAGTACACGCCTTTCGCCTCGCCGTCGTACCCTATCATCAAAACCGGGTCTTTCTCGGCGTTGGGCATGGCGTCCGGATTGTAAGTTTCTATGTCCAGCGAAAGCATGCGGAACTTGGGCGTTTCGCCTTGCGAGTCGAGCGCCTTGATGCTTTTGACCCTCAGCCCCTCGTGCTCTATCTCGTGCAAGGCGTTGGGACGCAGGCGCTTGTCCAGCAAATAGCGCCGGGTATAGGGAATGTCGAATTCGAACGGCACGCCGTGCTTTTCGGCTGCGTGGCGCAGCAAAGGGACGTCCGACGCGAGGAAGGCGAATACTTTCAAAAAAGGCATTTTCTTGTTTCGGAAGGAAAGCGTCGTTTCCTCCACGCGCTTTGTCTTCACTTCGCCAGCCTTTCCGAAAGCCCGCATTCCTTCCAGGCTTTTCTTGCATTCCTGCAAAGACTTTTCGTCCGGGGCTTGCGGCTGCACGAGAAAGTAAGGCTCGAAAGAATCGTACATGCGGATTGTCGTTCCGCTTTCAAGCTTGAGCATGAGGCGGATGGCGCTCTCGCCCTGCACGAGCACATGCTCGGCGTCGAGCAAAAACGCCTTTAGAGTGCCGTTCCGGTCCTTGTTTTTCAAAGCAAACCCACCTAATTTCGCTAAATCAAAGTATTTAACGCCCGCGGGCGTTTTATTTCTTTTTGAATGGGGCAACAAAGGGTATTTAATAGGAAAAATCGCTTTAAACAATAAAAAAGGTGGAAAAAAACACATGCCAACGCAACGGCCAATGCGGCCGCAAGATTCTATCGAAGCTCTTAATTCCGAGTTCCAGACCCTGGACTCGAAAATAAACCTCATGGCGCAAAAGCTCAAGAACATGGAGAAAAACGAGGAGATAATGGGAAGGACGCTCATCACCCTCAACGAAAAGCTGGAGAAAACGACGCGGGAGGGAAGCGCGGGAGCAAGCGCAAGCAGAACGCAGGCGGACGAAGGCAAGTTCGCCACGAAACAGGAAATCAAGGAATTGCGGGCTTTGCTCGACGCGATAAACCCACTGGAATTCGCGACCATCGACCAAGTGAAAGAGCTTTTGGACGACTATTTCAAGAAATACGGAAAGAAGTGATGCTTTTTGGGAAAAGGCATAACCGCGAAAGTGCATACTAGAATCGTTTCGGGATTCCAGCGGAGCATTGTTGCGTTATGCGACACCGAACTCTTAGGGAAAACGTTCAGCGAAGGCGAGAGGGTTCTCGACTTGAAGGCATACCGCTCGTTCTACGAAGGCAGGGCTATAAGCGAAATCGAGGCGATAGAGCTTTTGCGCAACGCCGAGAACGTGAACATCGTCGGGGAAAAATCCGTAGGCGCGGTCCAAAAGGCGTTCGGAGTAAAGAAAGCGAGCGTAAAAAAAATCAAGGGAATCCCCCACCTTCAGTTCTACAGGGTTTGACGGAAAACAGGAATTAAGATGCCAGGCAAACCAATCAAACTTTGGAGAGAGGCAAATGCAGACGATTTCGTAAGGACTGAAATAGAAAGGCACGGATTCAAGCCTACTTATTCTACAAGCAGCACGCTAAGTAAATTACTTGAGCGTCTTGCTGCCGAAGGCATGGCGCCAAGCAAAAACCAAGCTAGAAAATTAATTGAAATCTGCCTAAAACTCGACCGAACGCGGAAGGCAGTTATGAGCTTAAAGAACGGGTTTGCCGATAATCCCGAAGAAATTCTAGGCGAAGAAGTCAGAAAAGGATTCGAAGAAGAAATCAAAATCAAAAAGGTAGTTTGGAAGCCTTACGGAATTCACTTCGTATTAGACAATCCATCGGCGGACTGGGGCATAATGTTTCCAGAACCGCAGAAAGGACTCGAAGGCGTCAGCCCAAAAGCAGCATTCGCCAAACACAAATTTTCGCCGAAAGTCAAAGAGTTGCTGGAAAAGCAAGAATTGTCTTTGGAAGACATAGAAAACAGCCTGTCACTGGGAACCAGCAGGAGAGAAAAACAAGTAACTGGACACGAAACCGAACACGCTTGGTCGCATTCGACAGGCAAGCCAACCTCTACCGAAGAACTGGCTGCGTGGTACAAAAGCATAACACTTGGCTGGAAACCTGAAGAAGTGTTCGAAAATATGAGCCACCCTGATGCGAGCGGCAACTATCACGAGGCGCTCGGCTTAAGGCGTGGCTTTAATTGGTGGCCGACGTCGGAAGACAGGAAGCAGCTAATTTCGCGGATGGAAGAATATCAAAAAGATTTAGAAGAACGTTATGCAACCCTGAAGGAATACGTAAGAGAAAAACAGAGGTTTGAAAGATGGCCTCTCGGAAAAGCGTTCCTCTTTAAACACGCCATTCGGCTTCGGGAAGAACTTATTGAAGAACAAAAAAAGAACTGCGAAGAGTTAGAGAGAACGGCTAGTCGCCGTACATACGAACCGGTGGAGTCACACCTTAACCACAATAAAAGCTTGCTGAAGAGGCTGGACGAAAAATTTTCGGAATGGTTTGCTCGGGTTCGCAATCCGCTGGATGATGAACTAGCGCGTGGGGCAGAAGAAATGGCTAAAAAAAGTGTTGAACGGCACTTGGAAGCGTTTAAGAAAATCATTAGCTTGCAAACAGAGCACGGGATAAGCACCAACGTTATAACGAACTTGATTCGGGCTACGCCAATAGAAAACGTGCCGGCAGTCTTGGAAGCTGCAAATGCGCTAGGAAAAATCAA
>JAGVWL010000033.1 GCA_018304285.1 Microcaldota archaeon | reverse complement strand
CGAGATTCGTGCTCGGTCTTCTCGCAACCACTCTGTGCAAAATTCGGAAAGATTAATTATACACTCGAAAACCCTTTATAAGCATTTCGCTTATTGTCGATGTGCCTTTCCACGACCGTGGAAAAGGGGTTTCAGGCGTTTGAAAGCTTGGCTGAACGTTTTTTCGCTGGATGCAGCCAGTGCGGTTGCATCTTCGGTAGTCCACTGCCCGCCTTGCATGTTGCGGTACACGCCCCCTGCTTCCCTGGCGATTATCGCCGGGGCGCACGAATCCCACGGCGTGGTCCTGATCTTTATTTTAAGTTCGGCCTTTCCCTCTGAAAGAAGCGCGCCTTCGTAGCCCGTGCACCCCAGTATTCTGACCCCGCCGACGCTTCCGCAAAATTCTCTGATACAGGCCAGGCCTTTTTGGATGTATTCCAAACGGTGGAGCGATTGGCATAAAATCATGCCTTGGTCCAGCGTCTTGCTTGACGTGTGGATTTTCTTTCCGTCGGCGAAAGCCCCGTTTCCTTGGGAAGCGTAAAACTTTCTTCCAAGCACGGGAAAGACCATGGCGCCTGCGACGGGTTTTGAGTTGAATGCTACGCCGACCATAGTCCCCCAAATCGGCAGGCCACGGGAGAAGTTGCCAGTCCCGTCAACAGGGTCTATGAACCAGCAATACCCTTTTCCTTCAGTGCCGCCGGACTCTTCGCCGACGATAGAGTGGTTGGGATAGCGTTTTCTTATTGCTTTTATTACTTCCTTTTCTGCCGCGACGTCGGCTTCCGTTACTATTGTTCCGGCGTGCTGTACTTTGTCCTTGTACCTTATTTTGAATGTCTTGTTGAAGTATGACAAAGCTTTTTTCGCGCCTGCTTCCGCCGCCTCCAGGCAGGTTTTCTCCAGTTCTTTAGTGGGAATAGGCTGCTGGTTCGTTTGAGCCATGTGCTTTCTCACGCGATTTCCTTCCTGATTTTCGAGAGCAGGGCGTTCTTCCGCTTTCCTTCCTTCAACGCCACGCTCAAAACGTCGTGAATGTCTTTAGCGGGAATGATCGTGATTTTCTTCGCCTGCGCTTCGCTGAGGATGATGTCGTCCTTGTTGGCGTAAGGCACGACCGCATTCTTAATGCCGGCTTCGATTGCGGCCTCGATTTTCTGAGTCACGCCTCCCACGGGCAGCACTTCGCCGCGCACGCTCAGCGAGCCCGTCAAAGCGACGTCTTGCCTTACCGGCGCTTCTTCCAGTGCGGAGATTACGGCCGTAGCCACGCTCACGCTTGCGCTGTCGCCTTCCACGCCTTCGTAAGTTTGGAGGAATTGAATGTGGATGTCGAAAGACGACGTGTCCTTGCCCGTATGGCGTTTGATTATCGCAGAAACGTTTTCCACCGCTTCCTTCGCAATATCACCCAGTTTTCCGGTTGCAATGGTCTTTCCTTCTTCGCGCGAGCTGGCAGGCGCGACTTCCGCAACTATGGGCAGTACTACCCCGCTGTCGCCCATGACTGCCAAGCCGTTCACTTTTCCCACTTGCGCGCCTGTGGTGGTGAAAACGCGGTATTCCTTGCGAATTTCAATAGCTTGTTTCGCCATTTGCTGTTCGAGCGTTTGCGCGATGCCCTTGGCTTGCAAGACGTGCTTGGCGGAAGCGAAGGGCGCATTTTCTTCCAGCGCAACGTCCCCCGCAGCGCGGATCAACCCGCCGAGTTCCCTGAGCTTGAGCGTAAGCTTGTTTTTCCTTCCGCTGCGCTTGCGCGCTTCCTGTATGATTTCCTCTATTGCCGACGCGTCGAAGTGCGGGATTTTGCCGTCTTTCAACACTTCCTGCGCTATGAATTGCACGAGCTTGCTTTCGTTTTCCGCAGTGTCCTCAATGGATTCCTCCATGTACACTTCGTAGCCGTAACCGCGTATGCGCGAGCGGATTGCGGGATGCATGCGCTGCAAATCCCGGTAATTCCCTGCGGCTACAAGCACGAAGTCGCAGGGCACGGGTTCGGTTCGGACTTGCGCGCCGGATGAAAGCTCGCTTTGCCCGGTGATTGAATATTTCTTTTCCTGCATTGCCGTAAGCAATTCCTGCTGGCTGCGGGCGGATAGTGCGGAAACTTCGTCTATGAACAAAACGCCTCCGTTGGCCTTGTGAACGAAGCCCGCGTCGACCCGCAAGTGGGCGGGAGTGCCGAGCCCGCCGCTCTGCAGGGGGTCGTGCTTTACGTCGCCGAGCAGCGAGCCTGCCCGCGCGCCCGTCGCTTCAACAAAAGGCGCGTTCTTTTTCCCGGTATTGTCTATCAACAGCTTGGGGCCGGCCATTTCGCCGAAAATCCTGCTTCTCCCGAGCTGCATTCCGATGGCTACAATTCCGCTTACCATGAACAACCCGATGAGCAAGGCTGCAGTAATGACGTCTCCCCACTGCTGCCTTCCGAATGAGAGGAGGAAGAATGAGGATAGGAATAAGACGGCGATTATGATGAGGTTGAAGTTGTTGGAAGGCATTTTCAGCCGTTCCTGCTCGATGATTTTCCTTCCTTCGCCCGCCTTCACCACGCGCACTTTCGGCACGTTGGCGTCTTCCTCGCCCGGGTAAATCATTATGTCTTTCAAATCCGCGGCAGGTACGAGCTCGCTCATCGCCTGCGCGAGCATGCTCTTGCCTGTTCCTGGCGTGCCTATGAGCAGGACGTTGCGCTTTTGCCTCGCAGCCTTCTTTATTATCGCCACTGCCCGCTCTTGGCCGATGACGTGGTCTACGGTTTTCTGGGGGACTTTCATTTGGGACGTGTCTTTGATTTTGATGGAAGTTTTGAGCTTGGACATAGCAACCTACCGTAAAATAAGCCTTGCCGACTAGTGTAATTTAAACTTTCAAGACTTTAAATTAATGGCGTTTAATTAAACTGTCTGGTTGTGGAAAAAATGATGCGCTTGGTCGTTTTGGGGAGCGGCGGGTCCCTGCCCACGCGGGACACGCTGCCTGCGGGCTTTGCATTGAAGTACGGCGGAGTGTTTTTGTTCGACTGCCCCGAAGCGGCGCAAGTGCAGCTGCTCAGGTACGGCGTGGGGTTCGGGATAAACGCGATTTTCCTCTCCCACTTGCACGCAGACCATTTCCTGGGCCTGTTCGGCTTGACGCAAAGCATGGGGCTCATGGGGCGGAAGGATGAATTGAAGATTTTCGGGCCCAAAGGGACGAAAGAGTTTCTCTCCAAAATATTCTCGATGCCGCACTTGCGGCCTACATTTCCCCTTGCAATCAAAGACGTTTCTTCGGGCGTTTTCTTCAAAACCCCGCTGTTTTCCATGCGCGCGTTTCCGGTAAGGCACAACTGCCCTGCCGTGGGATTTGTGGTGCAAGAGCCGCCCAAATGGAATTTCGACGAGCGCAAGGCCAAGGCGGTGGGCGTCAAGGGAAAGCTTTTCTCGGAACTGCTTGAGAAAAAGAAGGTTGTGGTGGAAGGGAAAACCGTGCGCTTGGAAAGCGTGGCGAAGGAAACGCCTGGAAGGAAAATAGTTTTCACGGGCGACTCGGCGCCATGCCCTTCAATAGAAAAAAACTCCGAGAACGCCGATTTGCTCGTGCATGATTCGTGCTTCGCTTCTTCCGAAGCCGCGGCGGCGAAGGAAAAATTCCATTCCACCGCCCGCGAAGCGGCAGAAACCGCGCTCAAGGCGAAGGCAAAACGCCTTTTGCTTTCGCACATCAGCAACCGCTACGAGGACCGGAGTGTGGTTTTGCGCGACGCAAAGGCGGTTTTCGGGGAAAGCACCCTCGCCAAGGAAGGCATGGAATTATTTATTTGAACGCCCTCTTGCTTTCTACCCCCTCGAAAGGGAGAAGCGTGGTTGAATGGAACGAAAAGAAATCGTTTTGCTTGCAGTAGTTTTCATAGCCATAGCCGCGGCGGTTTTCTTCTTCCTTTCAAGCAGGAACGCGGCTGGAGACACCCTCATTGAAAACTCGCTTTTGGTGAAGTCGAAAGACCCGGTGGGAGACATCCAGAAAAGGATTCCGGAAAAGTTCGTGCGCATAGAACAGCGTCTTTTCGCGGGCAACACTTCGAACAATTCCTACGTGGCGATAATGTCTTCCGAAATAGCCCGTGGCCTGGCGCTGCGCAATTTGAACGTTACCGCGTATGCAATAGTCGAAGGCGGGGACAACGTTTGCTTCGGAACCGACTGCACCGGCGCAAGCATAATCGTGCAGTTGGGCGGATGCAACTGCATGCGTTTCGACGAAACGAGGGTAATTGTGGAAGGGGATGAACCGTTTTTGATCAACCAGAGCGTGCGCGTCGGGCGCCTGGTCGGATTCGCGGTATTCAAGAAAACCGGTTGAATATTTTAAGCAAAAAGGCGGAAAAGAAAAATGCTTAAGGACTTGGAAAAAAGCGTGTTGTCGAAAGCGCAGGAAAAGCGCGAGGCGAACGAGCTCGCAAAGCTATGCGGCGTTCCTTTGTCTTCGGTAATGAGCGCGGTGGAAAGCTTGCGCGAGAAAGGCTTTGCGGCTAGCGAAGTGCACGCTTCGCTGGAATATGCGTTGACCGAGGAAGGAATGGAAATGCTTGCGCGCACGCTGCCGGAACAGCGGCTGGCGCGGGCTTTGGAGAAAACCCAAACCGCTGCAATCCAAGAGCTGAAGGAAAGCCTTGCGTCGAAAACATTGGTGGAAGGAGGGCTTTCGCCGGAAGAATTCGGAATTGCGTTGCAGTGGGCTAAAGCCTTGGGGCTCGTGGAAATAAGACCGGGAAAACTTGTTTTGCTTTCGCTTTCCCCCACTTCGCACGACTTGCTTTTGGAAAAGATAGGGCAAGGCACTTCGGAGCCGAAGCTTTCCGAGGCGGAAAAGAAAACGCTTTCCGAACTCGAGAAAAGAACCCTGGCGAAGCGCATAGTTTCGAAGAAAGTTTTCGTCCAAGCCACGCCGTCGGGGTTGAACGCGCTGAAGGAAGAGCGCGGCGAGGTTATAACGCAGCTTACGCCGCAAATGCTGAAGGCGCGCGCGTGGGAGGGAAAGAAATTCGTTCCCTACGACGTTCCGGCGCTTTTTTCCGTGCCGCTTGCGCTGGGGAAGAAACACGCTTACAAGCAACTGCTTTTGGAAATAAAGCAAAAGCTCGTCGGAATGGGCTTCGTGGAAGCGCACGGCCCGCTCGTGGAAATGGAATTCTGGAACATGGACGCGCTGTTCATGGCGCAAGACCATCCCGCGCGCGAGATTCACGACGTTTTCCAGGTGGAAGACCCTGCGCGCGGAGAGATTCTCGAGAAAAAGCTGTTGGAGCAAGTGCGCATCGCCCACGAGAAAGGCTTGGCGGGAAGCAAAGGCTGGCGTTACCGCTGGGACGCGGAAGTTTCAGCGCGCTTGGTTTTGCGTTCGCACACCACGCCCGTTTCCGCCCGCAGCCTTGCTAAAGGCATAAAGCCTCCGCAAAGGATTTTCTGCGTCGGGCGGGTGTTCCGCCCGGATGAAATCGACTGGAAGCACTTTATTGAGTTTAATCAGTGCGAAGGCATTGTCATGGATGAGAGCATGAGCTTTCGCGAGCTGCTGGGATATTTGAAGGAATTCGCGCTCGAGGTTTTCGGCGCGAAGGAAGTGCGCTTTGCACCGTCGTATTTCCCGTTCACCGAGCCGAGCGTGGAGTTAATGGCTAAAATCCCAGGCAAAGGCTGGGCTGAAGTAGGGGGAGCAGGAATGTTCAGGCCGGAAATGCTCGCCGCGTTAGGCGTAGACGTTCCAGTTCTGGCGTGGGGCTTGGGCATAGACCGGCTTGCGATGATAAAACTCGGTTTGAAGGACATCCGCGATTTGTTCACGCAGGATTTGAAGGCGTTGAGGGCATAGAAATGGTTTCCATTACCGTAAGCAAAAAAAGCTTGCTGAAGAAAATCAGCGCGAGGGTGAGCGAAGAAAAGCTTTACGACGCGCTGCACCAAATCAAATGCCCCGTCGAGTCGGAGCAAGGCGACGAGATTACGCTCGAAACCACCGCCGACCGGCCCGACTTGCTTTCCTCGCAAGGCGTTGCAAGAGCGGTGCGAGGCTTTCTCGGCATCGAGAAAGGACTGCCTTTGCTAAAAATAGAAAAAAGCGGGGTCAAAGTATTCGTCGATTCGCCTTCGCTCAAGAAAAGGCCTTTCGCCACCGGCGCGGTTGTAGAGAATGCAAAGCTCGACGAGAACTCCGTGAAAGAATTGTTCCAGCTGCAGGAAAAACTGGATTTGACGCACGGGCGAAGGAGAAAGCGCGTGAGCATAGGGCTGTACGACTTCGACGAGCTCACTCCGCCGTTCTACTACAAGGCAGTGCATCCCGAGCGTTTCACTTACATTCCCCTCAAGTCGCAAAAGAAAATGTCTTTGCGCGAGATTCTCGGGGAACACCCTACGGGATTGAAGTACGCTTACACCCTCAGTGAGTTCGAGCGAGATTTGCCTTTGCTTTACGATTCGCGCGACGAAGTTTTGGCGCTGATTCCCATAGTCAACAACGCCGCTTCCGCTATAACCGCCGCGACCAAGCGCATTTACATCGATCAGACCGGGACTGACTTGAACGCGATGGACGCTTCGCTCAACATCCTCTGCCAGGATTTCGCGGACTCGGGCGCGAAAATAAAAAGCGTGGAAATAGTTTATCCGGACAAAACCGTTACAACCCCCGATGCCGCGCCGGAGGAAATGGCCTTGAATGCCGATTACGCCAACAAGACGCTCGGCACAGCGCTTTCGAAAAAACAGATTGCCGATTGCCTGCAGAAGCAGAGGATGGGCGTGCAGCAGGGGAAAGGGCGTGTTTTGAATTGTTTGATTCCGCGTTATCGCGCAGACTTTCTTCACCCTATCGACTTGGTGGAGGAAGTTGCACTGGGTTTCGGGTATAACGATTTCGAGCCGAAAAAGCCTAGCGTGTTCACTATCGGCAGGCTTAGCGGCGAAACAATGCAAGAGGAGGATTTGCGCGACTTGATGGCCGGCGCAGGGTTTGTGGAACAATGGACTTACGTGCTTACGTCGGCGGCAAAACACGCTGCAGGCGAAGCCGTGCGCATTAAAAATCCTGTTTCCAGCGATTACAATGCGATCCGTTCCGCGCTCTTGCCTTCGCTTTTCGATACGCTTTCGAAAAACACGCACGAGCCTTACCCGCAAAGGGTTTTCGAAGTCGGCGAGGTCGTGGTGAAGGATGCGAAGCACCACCTGCGCGCGGTTTCGCAAAAACGCTTGGCGTGCGTTTCCACGAGCGCGCAGGCGAACTTGAGCGAAATCGCTTCGCTTGCTTTGCGGGCGGCAAAGCTCAAAGGCGAGAGCGTTTCTTTCAGGAAAGCCGAGCGGGCAGGTTTTATTGAAGGGCGGTGCGTTGCGCTGTGGGCGAACGGCAAGGAGATTGGAATCGCGGGGGAATTGCACCCTTCAGCGTTGGAGAAAATGCAGGTGCAGGTTCCCGTGATAGCGTTCGAACTAATGGTTTGATTCCTTTCTCTATTCGAGCAGTTCGACTAGTTTGCTGGTGGAAACAATTTCCACTTTATCCTGCCTGCTCATGTCCAAGTCATTGGTCCAAATTGGGCAGTTGCTTTTCAAGGCTACTGCAATATACGACGTGTCCTCATGGTGAACTGCCAGTTTAGTGGCTTGGAGAAATTGTTCCGCATAACTGGATGGAGGAAAAAATTCTATCCTATTGAAGAATGTATTGAGGAGCGACATTAACTGTTCGCCGCTCATCCCTGCTTTTCTTTGGACTTCGTCGTCGTGAGCGTATTTTCCGCACTCTTCCATGAGGGCCGCCGGTGCGATCAATTCCAGCCGGGGGTCTGTCAACAGCCTTCTCGTAGTTGAATCCCTGATGATGCCGGCGATGATTATGTTTGCGTCAACCACTATCTTCAATTCCCAACGCCCGTTTGTCCTTGAGCCAGACTTTTTTGTTTATTTCTCTCCCGATTCTCAAGGCGTCTTCTTGGGTAAGCGTGCTTTTGGAAAGCATTTTGTCCATTTTTTCGAGGATTTCCAACCGTTCCACGATTGCCCGTCTTGCCACTTCAACCCATTTTATTTCCGGGTATTTGCTCATCTCCTGCTTTACATTCGCCTCATCTCCTGCTTTACATTCGCAGGCAGCGGAACGGATAACATGCTCGAACTCATTTTCTCACGTAATTTTAATAGTTTTATGACTTTTAATACTTTTAGTTTCCTTGTCCTTGCTGGAGTTTTCTATCTTCTTCACCATTCCCATATTGCGCTTCAAACTTCCGGAGCTGGTATTCCAGTGAAGATTTTTTGACCTCTATCATAGCATTGAGAAGTTGTTTCAATCCATCAATCTTTTCCTCTCTCTTTTCTTGGGTCAATTCAGGCAGTTTCCAGAGATGCTCGTTGTATAAAATCAAATGTGGTAAGTTGTCGGGAACTGTCCGTATTTTTCCTGCCTTCAGGTCGTCTTCTTTTTGCCCAATCCATTCGAGCATGGATTCCATTTGCTTCACTTCATTCTCTATTTCACTTCTTTTTTTTCCAGCCTCGCCTTTTGCGTATCTGCCTTCGTATATTATCTTCAGTTGAGCTGCAATCTTTCGGCGTTTTTGAGCATCATTTTGAAGGCCGTCAATTATTTCTTTTAACCTATTGCTTTTTGTTTCCTCATCGCCTTTGGAAAGCCAGATGTTTCCTACAATCCTTTTCGCAAAAATTTCGGGGTCTCTCTTCAAAGCCCTGTAAGCAGAAAAAGGCGCTACGGCCACCATTGTCAAGAGCTGGAAGGCGACGGGAATTGGAAACAACGCAATTCTACCGGCCTTGATCGAATTCGCTTGATTCCAGCTTGGAGCTAGGTTTGGTTTGAACAAGGTATCGCTACCCATCCAATGCTTTCTGTTTACTATATCCTTCCAACTGAAATACCCTTTTGTAAACTTATGCTTCAAAGCCTGGGTGGCGGTGTAATGTTCTCCACTAGGCCCCCAACGATAATCCGCGTTCCATGCTCTTAATTTCTCGGCTATTTGTTCTTTCAGCTTCGCTTCGTTTTCGAATTGCGAAATCTGCCGGTTTAAGCTCCAGCGGAACCTGGCCGGTTTTATCACTTCTGCTTTGGGCATAACTGAATACCTGTTTTCACGACTTTAAAACCAGTAGTTTTTCAAACGCGGTTTCAGACTACGTCGATTATGACGCGCTCGAGCTCGATTATTTTCACTGTTTCTAATTGCTCTAGCGCAAAGTCGATCTTGTCCTTGCTTTCCGAATGCATTTCGAACAGCACGTCCCCCTTCTCGACGTGCTCTCCCTTGGAAACCATGAAAACCATTCCCGCCTTCTTGTCCTTCGGCGCTCCCAACGCGCGGCACACTCTTGAAATCGCGCGGTTGTCTATATGC
>JAGVWL010000032.1 GCA_018304285.1 Microcaldota archaeon | reverse complement strand
GCCGGCCAGAATTGGTTTCCAACTTTTTCCAGCACGAGCCCGAAGACTATCGAGCATACTATGAAGAATCCCGTAGTCCCGTAAGAGGCAGTGCGGAAAATGTTTTCGTAGAAAGTCCACGACAGGATCGCGTTCAAGTGAATGTCGAAGGGAAGGCGAATCACGAATCCTTGGTAGAGGGAAGGGAAAACGAATGCTATCAACCCCCACGCGATGGGAAGCACGACGATGCTCGCCTTCCACGGAAGCATGAGCATCTGCATCATCTTGTCGTTCATTTCCTTATCGCGCTTCTGCAGTTCGGCGGTTTTCTTTTCGTCCTTCGCAACCAGCGCATCGCGCATTTCCTTCTGGTACGCCTGCGTTTCCTTCTGGATTGCCTTTACCTTGTCCCTCTGCCCGAGAGTCTTGTTCGCGGCGAAAGCCGCGATTGAGAACAATAGCGACCACAGGAAGATTTCAATCCACGGCTCTAAGCCCAACAAAGACATTTTACAAAACACCAAACTAATCGTTTAAAACAATAGGATGGAAAAGAAGAAAAGGGCTTTGACAAAACAAAGCCCTCCCTAAGAACTTATTTCATCATCGACATGCCGCCCCAAAGGACGAAAAACACGCCGAGAATGCTCCAGCCGTTAAACCACGTGGCGGTGTACAATCCCAAGCCCGCAATCAGGAACAAAATCCCGAACAACAGAATCATGGGCGAACATTTTCCACACGAGTGCATTCCGCACACGCAACCTGACGATGCAGCCATCTTCCAATCCCCCTCCGTTGAAAAAACTGTTTATACCATTAAAACAAGCCGTATTTAAACGAAACTATTTTGCGGCTATGCGGCAGCCGCGAAACCCGCAGTTTCGAAAAAAATAGGGAAAAAAAGGGGGGGAAGAAGCTCAGTCGAGCTTCATTTCCAATTGGACGGTGCCCGTCCCAGCAGGAATCGTCTGGCCGATGATGATGTTTTCTGCAATTCCCTTCAGCGGGTCTTCCTCGCCGTAAATGCACGCGTTGAGCAAGTGCTTCGCAGTTTCCTCGAACGCCGCTCTCGCAAGCACGCTCTTCTTCTGCCCCGCCAAGCCATGGCGTCCGACGCTCTTCACGTCGCCCAGGAAGCTCATTGCATCGGCGATGAGCATGATGTGCCTCTCGTCGACGGTCAAGTCCTGCGCGTCCAGGACTTTCTTGATTTCCTGGATTATCGCGTTGCGGGCCGCCTCTATTCCGAGCACTCGCCCGATTTCCATGATGTCGTTCGTGCTCGTGCGGTGTGCATCGACTTCCTCGAGCTTGAGAATGTCTTCCAAGTTCGAGCCTTCAGTCGCAATCGTGTATTCCTTCCCGCCGTTCTCGGTCTTCTTTTCGACGATGATGGCCTTGCGGATTCCCTTCACTCCGCCCAAGTGCAGTTCCTTGAACCGAAGGGTTAATTTGCGCACTGCTTTCAGCGAATCTTCTTTCGTCTTGATTATGATTTCGTGCCCTTCGTGCTTGAAGTTGGGAGTGATTTTCGCCACTTCGTCGACAATCGTCTTCTCGCGGATTGCCTTGTCCTTGAGCATGACGGGGTTGAGGGAAATGGTAATCGCCTTGCGGTCGAAATTCTCGTTCGTTCCGGCCACGTCCTCCAAAACCACTGATTCGATGCGAGCAGCGATTTCCTTGACTTTGTCGAAATCTCCGGCAATGCTTTTCTTCAAGTAGATTTCCATAACAGGCTTCTTCGGCGCCTTGCGCGCGTCAACCAATTCCACGAGCCTCGTGAAACCGAATTGCGCCAGCGAAGCTACGCCCGCGTAGTGGAAAGTCCTCAAAGTCATTTGCGTGCCGGGCTCTCCGATACTCTGGGCTTCGATAACTCCGACAGGCTCGCCGTAAGCGATTTGCTTTCCGGTCGAGGGGTCTATGCCGTCCCCGCCGTACTTGAATTGCACGATTTTTCCTTCGCTGTCGCGCACGCTCGCGTCTTCCTGCACTATCAAATCCTGCAGCGCGTTTATCAAACGCCTTTGCATGTAACCAGTCTTCGCGGGATTGACTCCCTTGTCCACGACGCTATCGCGCCCTCCTGCAGCGTGGAAGAAGTATTCCACGGCATTCAAGCCGCTCTTGTAATTGTTTTTCACGAAACCGCGTGCAGCGTCGCCCAAATCGCCCCTCCTGAAGTGGGTCAAAAGCCTTTTCCTGAATCCGGCTGCGGGCCTTTTTCCTCGTACGGCCTGCTGTCCGACGAGCGCGGTCATCTGCACCACGTTGATGGGCTTGTTTTTCACGCCCGCAGAAGCCATGAGCAGGGAAGCATTGTGGTCGAAACTCTTGCCGTTGATCTCGATGGTCGTTTTCGCGATTTTCTCCTTGACGATGCTCCAGCAGTGGAACCTGATTAATTCTACTATGTTCATTACCTGCTCTTCGAGAGTTTCCTTCAGTGTTTTTCCCGGCAAGCGCTCGAGCTTCTTCGTCTTGTACCTCTTCACGAGCTCGTTGAGCTTCTCGCGCCCTTCCTCGTAAAGCTTGTTGATGTCCGCAATCGCGCTTTCGGGCAGGTAATAGTCCTTCAAGCTCAGCGAAAAGCCGTAGCGGTACGCCAATTCCACCGAAAGCATGGTCGCCTTGTCGATGTAATCCCTCGCGTCGCTGCTTCCGAATTCGTCGAAAATCCGTCTTACGATGACGCGGTTGGCATGAGCGTCCAAAACCCCGTCCTGCAGTTTTCCGTTCTTGATGCGCACTTTGTTCCCGCTCTTGCTTTCAATGTCGCAATCAAACTTTTCGGGCAGGATCATGGAATAAATTTCCTTTCCGGGAACCAGGCTTTTCCCGATTTCCGTGGAAACCCCGGCTGCGTTGAGCAAATTGCACGCTTCCTTCTTCGTCACGACAAAATCGTCGAGAGAAAGCAAAAACAAGCCGGTGATTTGGTCGAGGTCGGGAGTGATCAAAGGCGACCCGTTGCGCGGGGAGAGGATGTTGTCCTGCACTTTCATTAGCAGTTCAGCTTCTGCCTGCGCCTCTTCCGTCTGAGGAACGTGAATGTTCATTTCGTCCCCGTCGAAGTCCGCATTGTAAGGATTACAGTTCGCAACGTTAAACCTGAAGGTTTTTCCGGGCAAGACTTTCACGTCGTGGCACAGCATTGAAACCCTGTGCAGCGAAGGCTGCCTGTTGAATATCACCACGTCCCCGTCCATCAACTGCCTTTCCACGGTATAACCGGGAGTCAGCTCGGTCAAAACCTCCTCGATGTTGGAGGCGGTGATTTTCTTTCTCTTGCCGTCGGGGCGGATGACGTAATTGATCGCTTCCGCTTTCGCCTTAATCATTTCCTTGACGCTCTCTAAATTCCATTGCGTCACGCTGACGGGAACTGTAAGCTCCCTTGCAATCTCCTGGGGCACGCCCAAATCGTTTATGCCGAGTGTAGGGTCGGGCGAAATTACCGTGCGTGCAGAGAAATTCACGCGCTTTCCGCTCAAGTTGTAGCGGAAACGCCCTTCCTTTCCTTTCAATCGCTGGAAGAGCGTCTTGAGCTGGCGTCCGGAACGATGGCGGGCCGGAGGAATGCCGGAAGTTTCGTTGTCGTAGTAAGTGGTAACGTGGTATTGCAAAAGTTCCCACAAGTCTTCGATAATCAACTGCGGCGCGCCGGCATCGATGTTTTCCTCGAGCCTCTGGTTGATGCGCAGTATGTCCACAAGCTTGTGGGTCAAATCGTCTTCACTTCGCTCTCCTGTTTCCAGCGTAATCGAAGGGCGGACTGTTACTGGAGGGACTATCAATACGGTGAGAACCGACCATTCGGGGCGGATTGCCACGCTGAGCGTCCTCAAATCCTCGTCGGGAATGTGCTCCAGCCTCTCGCGAATTTCGTTGGGGAAAAGCTTTCTGTCTTCTTCGTAAAAAGAGGTAGGCTTTACAAACTTAACTTTCCTCTGTTTTTCGCCGCAGTGGGGGCATTCGAGCGATTTCTTCGCTTCTTCCACGCGCGAAGCGTAATGCATGAGCCTTCCGCACTTCCTGCAAGTCGCTTTCAGCAGATTGTAGACGAGTTTAGCGAAACCGACGTGAATCACGGGGCGAACGAGCTCTATGTGCCCGGAGTGCCCGGGGCAGTCTTTCATCCTTCCGCCGCACGTGCGGCATTTCAACCCTGGGTCCACGACGCCCAGCCGTTGGTCGGCCAAGCCTCCGCTGATGGGATAACCGTCTTCGTCGTAAGTGTCCGGGACGGTAATCTTCGCCGCGCTCATCTTGCGCACGTTCTCGGGAGAGTATATCGAAAAACCGATTGCTTTGACAACTTTCATTTTAACATGACCCCCTTAAGCCCTGTCTCCAAGCTTCAGTTTAGGAAATATTCCGATGGACTTCATTTCATCAAGCAAAAGCTTGAACGCGTAACTCATTTCCACCGGCTGTATGTCGGAACTCTCGCACAAAGCGCAGTAACTCTTGTTCTTCTGGCGGTCAGTATACGCGAGCGAACCGCAGTTGCCGCAAACCAATTCCACCGTCTTATCGCTCGAATCCATCATCCTTTCCTTCAAAAGCGAAGCTGCGCCGTAACCGATGAAACAATCGCGTTCCATTTCCCCGAGACGCAATCCGCCCTCACGTGCCCTACCCTCGGTAGGCTGGTGGGTGAGCATCTGCACGGGACCGCGCGAGCGAGCGTGCATCTTGAGTGAAACCAAGTGGTGCAAACGCTGGTAGTAAATCACGCCCATGAATATTTTCGCGTAAAGCCTTTCGCCCGTTTTTCCATCGTACAATACTTCCTGCCCGGCTGCCTCGAAGCCGTTGGCCAAAAGGATTTTCTCGAAATCAGCCTGCTTGTCGCCGGAAAACGCCGTCGCATCCTTGATACCTCCCGACATCGCGCTGGCTTTTCCGCCAAGCATTTCAAGCAAATGCCCTGCAGTCATTCTCCCAGGAATGGCGTGCGGATTGATTATCAAATCGGGGGTAATGCCGTCTTTGGTGCAAGGCATGTCTTCCTGCGGGACGAGCAAGGAAACGACTCCCTTCTGCCCGTGGCGGGACGCGAACTTGTCGCCCACTTCGGGAACGTTCGTATTGCGAACGCGAATTTTAACCATCTTGTTTCCCGACGTTGTTTCTGTGAGGATTACTGCATCGACAATTCCTTCTTCGTTGCCGCGCACGGTCACGCTAGACTCGCGCCTTCTTTCGCTCTCCATTTCCAACGCCGAAATTTCCTTCAAAAACCTCGGGGGCGAAGACTTGCCCACGAGAACGGAATTTCCTTTCACTACGGTCTCAGGGGAAGCGAATCCGTCTTCGTCCAAATGCGCGTACGCTTCCTCGCCCAAGAAACCTTGGACGTACTCTTCGGGAATCCCGAACGAATCCTTCTGCCCGCCGGGATAACGCCTTTCCACGGCTCCGTAAGTGCGGATGAAAACGCTCCTGCCCATCCCCCTATCCACGCTGGTCTTATTCAAAACAACGGCGTCGTTCATGTTGAAGCCCTTGTACGAAAGCACTGCCACAACCATGTTTTGCCCTGAAGGCCGGTTGCTCAAGCGCAAGTTACGGTAAGCGCGGGTTTGAAGCAAAGGCTGCTGCGGATAAAAGAGCACGTGCGCGCGCGTGTCGCTGCGCAAATTGAAGTTGGAAGCGTAAAGGCCCAAGCTCTGCTTGGCGTGCTGAGCAGACATCAAAACCCTGGGCGCCATGTTGTACTCCGGATAAGGAAGCTGCGACGAGGCAAAACCGAGTATCATCGAATGGTCGATTTCCAAGTGCGTGTGGTCGGGCGTAACCAATTCCGGCGTCAGCGCGACGAAAGCGTTTTCCTCTTCCTCCGCATCAAGAAACTCGATCAGCCCGCTTTCAACCAAGTTCTTCCAATGCAATTCGCCCTTGGCCAATTTGTCGACATGCTCTTTGGTGAGCAGCGGCTTTCCGCTCTTGACGATGACCAAAGGCCTTCGCACGCGCCCTTCATCCGTATTGATGAAAACCTCGTTCGTCTTCGCATAGAATGCCACGTTGATTTGCATTGCCACTTCGCCCTGCCTGCGCATTTCGCGCAAGGCTCGCACGAGCTTACCGCCGTGCTCGACGAAGCCCACGAACTTTCCGTCAACGAAAACTCCAGCACGCTTCATTTTTCAACAACCCCTTTTTTTCCGAAATCCAAAAACTTTCACGAACAATCTTCCAGCAAAAAATCCTGCAAAAAAATCAAAGGTTCATTGACACGCCCAGCTTGGTCAAAACCTTCTCCACTTCCTCGGTCTTGGCGCCCACGGTAATGTCCGAGTAAAGCGAAAGGTTGCGCACCAACCCACAGTTCGGGCCTTCCGGCGTTTCGTTCGGATCAAGCCTGCCCCAATGGGTGCCGTGCAAGTCGCGCGCCTTGTAGTGAGGGTGCTTTTTAGCCAGCGGAGAGGTAACCCTCTTCAAGAACGCGGCTGCGGAAATGAAGTTGTACCGGTCCAAAGGCTGCGATACGCCCGTATACCCCCCGACCCAGTTGCCCGTGGCCATCGAGTATTTGATGCGGTCGCTCAAAGCGTCCGGCCTTACGATCGCGAACATCGTCATCCTTCGCCCGCGCACGTTAGCCCTTTCCATTTGGTAGGCTACGTCCTTCACCAAAAACTGGAATGCGTATCTGAAGACTTCTTCCATAAGTTTTCCCGGAGTCTTCAAGCGCTTGTTGGAGTAATGGTCCTTGTCGTCAACAGGGCGTTTTTTGTAAGCAACGAGTATAGCGCGTTCGGCCATGCGGCACAGGAAAAACGCTTTTGCAATGCGGTTTTTCTCTTCGATGCCGATGTGCGGAAGCAAATAACGGTCGATCAAAACTTCGGCCCTCTTTATTTGATAGTCGACGGGCTGGCCGGGTGCAGCGCGCTTTCCGATGGTTTCAAGCGCGTCGCGCTTGCTCTTGATTTCAAGCTCGTCTTCCAGGTTGAGCATGACGTCGTTCTTGACTTCGGGCTGCGAAGAAAAAGCGTCGGCAATGCGCTCGGCATCGACGAGCCCCAGAGCGCGCAAAAGCAAAACCAGTTCGAGCGGCTTGTTGTAAGAAGGCATTGTAACGCCAAGCAGCCCTTCCTTGGTTCTATCCACAGTACAGCGCCCCCGGAAGCCCGAGCGCGTGGAAAAGATTTTAGCCTGCACCAAACCGGTTTCCTTCTCGCGCGAAACGAGAATGCGGTTGGGCGCCAAATCCTCGAGAATCATGAGTGTTTTTTCAGTTCCGTTTATGACGAAATACCCGCCGGAATCCTGCACGTCTTCGCCCATGTGCTGCAGTTCCTTGACGTTGCGGCCTTGAAGATAGCAAAGGCGGGATTTGAGCATTACGGGCAGTTCGCCCACGTACACGTCTTCGGCCCTTTTCTCGATGCCCTTGACGACCTGCGTCATTTCCAAAAACAAGGGGGCGGAATAGTTCAAATCGCGCAACCGCGCTTCAAGAGGGTACAAAGGCCGCCTCGACCCGTCGCCTTCCACAACCATGGGCTTTTCCGCGCGGATTTTCCCCAGCTTTACGCTCAAACCTTCCACTTGGGGTTCTATAATCGCCTGGGCGTCGACTATATCCTGCATCGTGCGCTCGACAAAGTTGTTGAAAGACGCTATATGCTGGTCGACGATGCTGTTTTCCTTCAAAAAGGCGCTTGAAACTTCCTTGAACACTTGCAACACCCCACCGCGTCCGCAAAGCGCAATGGCGCTTTGAACGCGTTAAACAAGCTTCGCTGGCCGTAAAAAACAAAAAAATTTAGTCTTCCGCTACAAGCCGGTAGTAGAATTCCTTCTTCTTTTCGTCGCGCGTTATCCTGATTACGTCTCCCACGCTAGCTTCGAGCCCCTTCAACCCCGCGTCTGAAAAATCGATGACGGGCAATTGTTCCTTGGTGCAATGCATTTTTTGCAATAGGTCGGACACTTCCTTTTCGTCCATTTTCGCGATTTTTGGAACCAAATAGTGGGTGAAGGCAGAATCCATCCCAAAACCTTTATAGAGAGATTACTCTAAACACTCGACTTTATAATAAAGCCAAAAGGGATTTAAAAACCTTTTTAATCGTTCAAACCGGGCTGCACGCCGAGTTTTATGAAAGCCGGCGGCCGCTTAAAAATTTCAACGTTTTTTAAAGACTGATTTTGTAACTTTGACGCCGTGATTGAAGCCCAAAGTGGTTTTCATGCGCATTC
>JAGVWL010000031.1 GCA_018304285.1 Microcaldota archaeon | reverse complement strand
TTTTTCCAGTTTTGTGGTGACCTCGAAGAAAGGTGAGGGAAGCGTTTCCCCCTTGGCAATCTTGTGGCCTGACAGAAAGCCCAGCTGTTCCGGCTTTACCTTGCCGTCCAAAATCCTGTCGTACAGCGAGCCGTACGCGTAATAGCGCACTATAACCTCGAGCGGAATCAGGTAATTGCGCGTTTGGGCGTTGATTTTCGAATAGTCGTGGATTACTTCCACGCGCTTGACGCGCATTTTGTTGGGAGAAGGCATAGAGAGAAAGTGCGTTTTGATACCCGCGTTGCTGCAAATCTTGAACCAGTACGCGCTCGTCCTGCAAAGCGTTTCCCCCTTGAACGGAATGTCCGAGGGGATGATTTTGTCGAAGACCGAAACCCTGTTGGAGAATTCGAATTCGAGTTCGCTGTCGCTTACGGCGAAAACGTTTTTCACCTTTTTTTTTTGCACCTTAATGATTTACGAAAATCGTTTCTTCCCGGGCGGGCCCGAGCGAAACGGTTTTCGTGGGGATTTTCAATTCCCCTTCGACGAACTTGATGTATTCGAAAGCGTTCTTGGGCAGAGCCTTCAAGCCTTTTTCCTTGCTTTCGCGCACGACTTCGCGCCATTCTTCGCGCGAAAGCTCTTCGAAGCCCGGAAGGGTTTTGTAAACCGGCTTCCATTCGCCGAGGAATTCGAATTCCCTGGACGGAGTTTCGAATTTCTTTCCGGCGTGCTCGTGGGCTGTCGCCACCTTGAGTTTTTCCACTCCCCCCAGAACGTCGAGTTTGGTGTAGTGGAATCCCGTAAAGCCGTTCAGCCGGTGCGCGTAGCGCAGCAAAGGCAAGTCGAGCCATCCTATGCGGCGTTTTCTTCCCGTTGTCGTGCCGTATTCGTTTCCCTTGTCGCGGATGGTGTTTCCGAGCTCTTCTTCAGCGCCGAGCAGTTCGGTCGGGAAAGGCCCTCCGCCCACGCGCGTGGTATAAGCTTTAACAACGCCTTCGATTTCGTCGATTATCTTGGGGCTCACTCCAGCGCCGACGCACGCTCCTCCCGCAATCGTCTGCGAGGACGTGACGAACGGGTAAGAGCCGAAGCTTAAATCCAGCAGGACGCCTTGCGCGCCTTCGAGCAGAATGTTTTTGCCTGCGGCGTAAGCCTCGTTCACTTCAAGCGAAACGTCGGTTGCGTAAGAAGCCAATTGCTTGCCGATGTTGGCGTACTGCATGAAAATGCTTTCCTGCTCGGGAACTTCGACTTGGTAAATGCCGTGCAACAGTTTTTTCCTGAACGGGTAGATTTCGGAAATCCTTTCCTTGAGTTTTTTCTCGTCAATCAAGTCGCAAAAGCGGATGCCGTCGCGCGACGCCTTCTCTTCGTAAGCAGGGCCGATGCCCCTGCCCGTAGTCCCGATTTTTTCTTTCTTCAAGCCTTCGCGCGCTATGTCCAGCAAGCCGTGCCACGGCATTATGATGGAAGTGCGAAAGTCGATGCCTAGCTCGCTTTGCGTCAGCCCGCCGAACTCGTTTATTTCCTGAATCAAAACCCGCGGGTCCAAAACCACTCCCGCGCCTATCAAACTCCGTTTTTTCTGCACCACGCCTGAAGGGAGCAAGTGGAATTTGTGCGTCTTGCCGTCGTGGACTACCGTATGCCCTGCGTTGCTGCCGCCTTGAAAGCGCACGACAAGCTCTGCTTTGCCCGCAAGATAGTCGATGACCTTGCCTTTGCCTTCGTCTCCCCACTGCCCGCCTAGAATTATTTTCATCATTTCAAAAACCCCGTTAACTCAAAAGCCTTGTTCGCTTGCGCCTGAAGTTTTGTATTCCTTCGTCGCTTCATCTATTTCGCCTGCAATCTTAACGCTTTTTTCCGGCGCGAGCCCCACGTGGGAAGAAACGTCGAATTGTTTTTCCAATTCTTTCTTCGGAATGAGCTTTGCAATGCGCGGGTCGCTTGATACGAGCTGGAACAGCGGATTGGCTTTGCCTTCCTGCACTTCAGCCCATGCTTTGAGTGAATGCACTCGCAAGAGCTCGTGCGCCTCCTGGCGGTCGAAACCCCTTTTCGCGAGTTCGGCCATGACTTTCTCTGTCGCGGCGAAAGGCCCGTACTGGACTACTGTTTTGTTGATGTAAGTGCGGTTGATTTGCAGGCCTTCGATTACCTTCGCGCTTTGAATCAGGCATTCGTCCAGCGCAAGGAATGCTTCGGGCATGAACACGCGGCGGTTCGCCGAGTCGTCGAGAGTCCTTTCCAACGCGGAGAGAGAAGCGTTTTCCCAAGCCATTTGCGCATACGCCGGCACTAGCCTTGCGAGAGAGCATATGCGCTCGGTTTTCATGGGATTTCTTTTGAAGGGCATTGCGCTCGAGCCGACTTGCTTTTCCCCGAACGGCTCGTTAGTCTCCTTGTTTTGCATCAAACGCAAGTCGAAAGCCATTTTGTGCGAAGACTGTGCGAGGGAACTCAATTTGCTGAGCACGAAGTAATCTTGTTTTCTCGGGTAAGTTTGCGTTGTGATTTCGTAAGCTTTCAAGCCTAAGTGTTTCATGGCGGTTTCTTCCATTTGCACCGCCTTTTCTTTCGAGCCTAAAAGCTGGACGTAAGAAGCGCTGTTCCCAACCGCTCCCTTGAATCCCTTGCCTTGGATGCTGTCGTAAACCCACTCCAGCGCACCCAGGTCTTCCAAGAAATCTTGCGCGTAGGAGGCGAAACGGTATCCGAGCGTAGTGGGCTCGGCAGGCTGCAAGTGAGTGTACGCCATGCAAACCGTGTTTTGGTTGTCTTCGATTTTGGGCTTGAGTTTCTTCAAAAGCAAGGCAGTGCGTTCGCGCAGCACTTGCAAGCCTTGCTTCATTGCAAGCGCTTCGGCGTTATCCACTATGTCCATGCTTGTAGCGCCAAGATGGATTTTGCCTCCGCCTGTTTTGCATTGCGAAGCGTAAACCTTGATTTCGGCGACCACGTCGTGCTTGGTCTGCTTTTCGAACTCCAGGCTTTTCTGGATGTCGATGTCTTGGGCGTGCGAAGCGATGTCCTTGAGCTCTTGCGCCGACACGAGCCCGAACTTGCTTTGGGCTTGCGCTAGGGCAACCCAAATCTTGCGCCAGTTCAATCGAGTTTGTTTTTCGGAGAAAACCGTTCTCATTTGTATGGAGCCGTACCGCCAAGAAAAAGGAGACTGAAAGCTTTCGCCTTGCTCCACTCGAACCCACCGAAAAGCAGTTGAAACTAAAATTGGACGGCAGGCTTTAAAGCCCTTTCTTTTGTCTGACGCTCTTCAAGGCGACGCTCATTGTAACAAACTCGAATTTGGGGTTTGCCTTGATTTTCTTCAAAACCAGCCCGATTTTCTTCAAGTCGCCGTCCGCCCGGGCTTTTGGCTTGGGTTTGCCCTTGTCGAAAGAGTATTTGTGGTGCCAGGAATGGGTGGACAAGACGAGGACGTCCGCCCTTTTCTTTGCCGCACTGCTTGCGAGCTTCAAGTAATCGGCGGGCGTGCGCTTTCCTTCCATCAAAGGCCACAAGTAGCCCGTGATTTTCTTTCCCTCCGCATCAACGTCCTCGAAAACGGGTATCCTGCAGAATCCCCTTTCGCAAACAATTTCTTTCCCGTAAAACGAAGAATCGTAATCGAAACTCCTGCGTATTATCGTGTCGAGCGCCTCGTTGTAATGCATGTACGGCGCGCGGAATCCTTGGGGGCGCGTGGCGAAAACCCTGCGGATTGACTTGGAACCCTCTTCAATCGATTTTTCTATTTCCGCACGGCTCATTACTACCCCCGTGTTTTGGCCGGTATAATCCTCGTGCTCGTTTCCGTGCGAGCCGATTTCGTGCCTTTTAGCCATTGTATGCAAAAGCTTCTTGTCAATGTTATTTTCAAGCTCCGATGCGGTTTTTCCTTCGAGGAAAAAAGTCGCAGGAATCCCCAGTTCGTCCAAAAGAAGCAGGATTTCGCCCATTCCGGTTGCGCTTGCACTGAAAGAAGCTTTTTCGGACACGCCTTTTGCAGTCCGCGTTCCGCCCTCCGCCTTTCCCGCGATGAAATCCGCGGCATCCCTGTCAACGTCGACGGTGAACGCAACCGGGGTTTTGCCCAATTCCCACTCACCCTGTTTTTTCTATTCTCTTTGCCGCTTCAAACGTGTTTTGCAACAGCATTGCGATGGTCATCGGCCCTACGCCCCCCGGAACCGGAGTAATCCAAGAAGCTTTTTCCTTGACGCCCTCGAAGTCGACGTCGCCGCAAAGTCTTCCGTCCGCGAGTTTCGTGGTTCCCACGTCGATTACTACCGCCCCTTGCTTGACCATTTCTTTCGTGACAAGCTTGGGCTTGCCTACTGCCGCGACAATAATATCCGCCTTCTTCACTTCCTCAGCCAAGTTCGTGGTGCGCGAGTGGCATACGGTAACAGTGCAATTTTCTT
Organism: Microcaldota archaeon; assembly: GCA_018304285.1. GTDB lineage: Archaea > Micrarchaeota > Micrarchaeia > Norongarragalinales > Norongarragalinaceae > UBA10210. Next base: position 12,173 of record JAGVWL010000031.1, on the reverse strand, counting down.
GCAACAGCAGGATTGCCGTCGGTTTTCCGACGATGTTGCTCCTTCCTATGATGACAGCGTGCTTTCCTTCGAGCTTTTCGCCCGTGGATTTGATGAGGTGGATCACCCCGCGGGGCGTGCACGGCACGAAAGACGGGTTTCCTTGAATCAGTTTGCCCAAGCTTTCCGGGTGAAAGCCGTCAACGTCCTTTTCCGGCTTTATTGCACTCAAAATAGCGTTTTCGTCTATTTGCGGCGGCAGCGGCAGTTGCACTAGAATCCCGTGGATTGCATCGTCTTTATTCAACTCCGCCACTTTCTCGAGAAGCTGTTTTTGCGAAATGCTTTCGGGCAAGTGGATTTCGCGCGAGTAAAAGCCGTACTTCTTGCAAGCCACGTTTTTCATGGAAACGTAGACTTTCGAAGCGGGATTGTCGCCGACGAGCACCGTCGCCAACCCTGGTTTTTTCTTCCACCCGGAGATTTCGCCCGCGATTTTTTCCTTTATGCCTTCGGCGATTTTCTTTCCGTCGAGAATTTTCGCAACCATTTTTTTTCACGTAGTCTTCCGCATTGCTGAAATAATATCTTCATCAAAGGTTATTATTTCCGCACCCAACTCCCCCGATTGCACGATTAAAATGCAGTCTGTAAAGCTAAGCTTGGGGTAGTTTTCGGAAAAGACTTCAAGGCTCTTTTGCATGTCGCCAAGCGAAACCAAAACAATCGGCATCTCGCGCGCCAGTTTTTTCAGCGCGTTTTCCACGTGATGCTTGTTTTTCACCCTTTTTTGCATCACGTTCGCCACTTCCGCAAAAACCAGTTCGTTCGTAACTCCCTTTTCCAACTCCAGCCTTATCGCCCGATCGTGGAGCGAATCGTCCTCGTTCAAATATGCTACTATCACGCTAGAATCGAGAATCTTCAAGCTAATCCCCGTACAGAATGTCGTCGATTTCCATGCTGAGGTTTTCAGTTCCAGGACCGAACTTGAACGGTTTGATGGACTTCAGACCCTTGCGCTGCTGTTGCCTCGCCAAAAGCATTACCGCTTCACTGACTATCTCGCCCACGTTCTTTTCATTTTTAATCGCGAGGATTTTCGCAGTCTTGTAAGCCCTGTCGTCCACTTTTTTAATCAAGACGTCCACCATGCCACCACCAAGTATAACTAGTTTAACTAGTATAAAAGCTTGAGTGCGCGGCCTTGCAGCTGCACTGCAAAGCCGGGCTTTGAGACGCTTAACCTGGTTTTGGCGAATCCTTTCGGCAATTCTTACTTTATAAACTTGAGCAGAGTGGCTTTCCAGTGCTTCCAGTGGTCGGCATAAAGTCAGAGCCACTTGTCTTGAAAGACTGCGTAATCGACAATCGCCTTGCCGCCTTCAATCTTTACCCTTCCCTCGGCGATTAATTCAATCGCTTTCGGCAGGATTTTGTGTTCTTGCTCGAGAATCCTTTCAGTCAAGGTTTCCTCACTGTCGCCTTCGAGCACCGGAACGCGGGCTTGCAGGATTGCAGGCCCGCCATCAACTTGCTCTGTAACAAAATGAACTGTGCACCCGCTTTCCTTCACTCCAGCTTCCAGCGCCTGCTTTTGCGGGTGCAAGCCTGGAAATGAAGGCAAGAGCGAAGGGTGGATGTTGATTATCCTGCCCGCGAATTTGCTCGTGAACGAGGCGGGCGCGATGCGCATGAAACCCGCCATGACAACCAATTCCACCCGCCGTTTTTCCAGCGCGTCGGCGATCTGCGAATAGTATTCTTCCTTAGCCTTGCCGCGAGGGTCGAGAAACAGCGCTTCGATAGAGTGTTCTCTCGCCCGTTCGAGGGCATTCGCGTTTTTCACGTCGCTTGCGACGCAAGCGATTTGTGCGTTCAAGGCGCCTTTTTCAATGCTGTCGATAATGCTCTGCAAATTGCTTCCTCGCCCAGAGGCGAGCACGGCTATGCGCAGTTTGTTCATTGCGTTTTCTCACTCTTTTCGCTGTCGGCAGAAGCGAGTTTTGCAATCGCGTAGATGAAGAAGACGGAAACGACAGTGACCAGCGCGGCGATTGCGATTTCCCAATACCACGTTTCTGTTTGTGGAATGAAATGCTCGACCGTGTCTTTAATCGCAGTATTCCAGAACAAAGCTGCGGTGAAGCCAAGTGCGGCAGTGACGAGAGTCAAAAGCTGCTTGCGGAATTCGCTTCGGAATTCCGCTCCGAACCGGTGCATCGATTCTTGCGTTTTAAGCATCGCTTCAGTCTGCTTTTTCAACAGTTCTTCGATTTTTTTCGCGTCGGCCACAAGCACCACCCTTGCAAAGTTGAAAGCGAGTGCAGCGGGAATGCACGGATTGAGGAGAAAACGCGAATGCCAGAATCTTCGCCTTGGCTCCGCCTTGGTTCTCGCGAGCACTCTCTGCTTTGCTTAGAGTTGCTTCTTCCGACCTGGCTCGATTTGCAAGGCATAAAGTAACGCGAGGCAAAGCATCGACGCTGTACAGTAACGCGAGGCAAAGCATCGACGCTGTACAAAGCCTTTGCACGCGCGTTTTCAACCCGCCTCGAGCGTTCGCCCGCCTCAAAGCAATTGGCGCACTTGCTTGCGCAAGGAAGGGATGCTTAACCCCCTGGCTATCCCACTGCAATACTCTCTTGGTTTTCCTAGTTTAAATCCTGCCGCCTTTCTGGTTTTGCTTCCTAAATATCGTTTGACGGCAGGAAGAATACGGTGGAAAGAAGTTTACTGGGTTGCTGATGGAGCTAAATTTTGCACCTTGAGCTTGTATCGATTTTCTTGCGGGTCGTATTCCGCGTAAAATGCCCTGTTTAAAGTATGCGGCAGGAGCACGCCCTTTTGAATGCCTAACTTTATCCCGGCCTGTCTTCTTTCCTCGTCGATCAAATTTTCAACAATGCTCGCATGCCTGGTTCCAAAAATTACTGCAACCGTAGGCTTCTTACCCAGCTTTGCATTAAGGAATTTTTCAAGTTTAATCAGTTTGCTGGCTACCACCGCATTTCTATGTTCGTGGATGGTTACTTTCCGCTCGCCAAACGAGACGCCTCTCCGAGCAAGCTCCCTGAACCCTCCAATTTCGCCCGGAGGTTCAATTGCATCAGAAAGCAGGTTTCCGGGTGGAGGCGGAGTCTTGTCGTTTGAGTTTGTGATAACCCTCACAGGTTCCCTAAATGCACTTGAAATCAAATGTCCGCCAGAAATGCCCATCGCGCCGAAGCTGGCAAGAGCGAGAAACTTTCTTCTCGTTATCTGAAATTCCTTCTTTACTCCCTGCTCTTTGGTTGTCTTAAGCAAGTCTCCAAGCTGGCGATATCTCTGAAATTTTTTCTTGCTGTATACAATTACTGGCAAGGCCAAAAGATAGCTTGCGTTTTTTAGGTTATCTAGGTTTTGGTTTATTTGATACATTTCAGTTGGAGTTATTTCTTCAAGACGGTTGGAGTGAGCGTCTTCAGGAAATACTATTAGTGGTTTATGACGTGCTATTTCAAGGTCTTCAGGAAAAAAAACTCGCGGTTGGTCGTCTTTGTCGAAAAAAAGGAGCAGTTTGTTTTCCTTCAATGCTTTTTCACTAGCGTTCCTAAATTCTGGCTCTTTCATGAGTTCAAGGATAGCGTTAACACCAGAGTCTAGCGTGCGAGTTAACCCGTTTTTCACTTCGCTATCTACAACCACGATGCTTTTTTTCGCGTCGACAGGATATGAATTTTCAAGGGCTACAACATCACTCGCTGGGATTGTTTCTGGCGGGGTAAAGACGCCTGAATCCCTATTCGTCAGCTGTTGCTTCAATATTTCTAGGTTATCTGACTGATGTCCGCGAAGCTCGACGTTATAGTACGCTAGCTTTCTGCTAACTTTCGTATAACCCATTAGAATTACCCGCAGGGCTATTATGAAATTAAAATTTAAATTGCTATGTCTAAAGAGTTAGAGTGCGTGCTTGATTATCTGCAAATTGCAGCGCGTAAGCCAATCCGCACTCGCCGCAAGCGAAAACCGCTTTTCCGTTGCGCAAGCTTTTCTTGACCATCTTTCCACCCGAAATCGTTACGCCATCCTCGAATAATAATGTTTTAATATCTACTGGGTAGTAATACAAACACGCTTTAACGCGCTAGTTTTTTGTTCTTCAGGAGAGGTGGGATTGATGGAAGACTTGGTCAAAGACGCTTTGAAAACCGGAACCGGCTCTCGCAGCAGCCCGAAATCCGACAGGCCCGAAGACTTTTTCGAAACCCCCAAAATCATGGTTATCGGTGTAGGCGGCGCAGGATGCAATTCCATCAACCGCCTAGGCCGCTCGGGAGTCAAAGGCGCGGAACTCGTGGCAATCAACACCGACAAAAATCACTTGACCATGATTACCGAAAACGCGAGAAAACTTTTGATCGGAGCTTCGATCACCCGCGGGCTCGGAGCAGGCGGATACCCCGAAATCGGCGCTAAAGCGGCGGACGTTTCGCGCGACGCGCTCGAGAAAGTGATGGACCGGGCTGACTTGGTTTTCCTCACTTGCGGAATGGGCGGCGGAACCGGGACGGGCGCAGCCCCGATTATTGCCGAGCTCGCAAGAAAGCAAGGCGCAATCGTCATTTCAATCGTCACTTATCCGTTCGCGCTGGAAAGAGCCCGACTTGAAAAGGCTGACAAGGGAATTGAAACGCTCAAGGAGCAAGTGGACACGCTCATCGTAATCGACAACAACAGGCTCGTCGAGATAGTCCCCAATTTGCCCATCGACCAGGCGTTCAACGTCGCGGACGAAGTCATCGCAAGGGCGGTTCGCGGCATTACCGAAACAATCACCACCCCGTCGCTCATCAACCTGGATTTCGCGGACGTCCGCGCCGTGATGACCAACGGCGGAGTGAGCATGATTGCGGTCGGCGAAGCTAAAGGCCCCCAGCGCGTGGAAGATGTCGTGGAAAACACGCTCCACCACGCTTTGCTGGACGTTGACTACACTGGTGCAACAGGCGTGATGCTTCACGTTACCGGCGGGGCCGACATGACTCTCGGCGAGTGCAACCAAATCGGCGAAATGCTGACGGAAAAAGTAGACCCGAACGCTACGGTAATCTGGGGCGCGAGAATCGACCCTAGCATGGAAGGAAAGATCGAGGCGATCGCAATCTTCACCGGCATCCAGTCGCCGTACGTTCTCGGCAAAAGCGTGCACGGTTCCGGACGCACGATGGGCGGCTCGAGAAAAAGCATTCAAAGCGAAGACGTCGAATTCATTTAAGCCCTTCGCTTTTTCCCTATTTTTTTATTTCAACGAAACAGTGTGAGCTTTGGGCGTCAAAAAGTGTGTGGGTGGGAAGGGAGTGGTGGGTTCTCCCTTCCCGAATTGTGAAGGTGGGTTGAACTGCGCCCCAGCGCATCAAAAAGATGGTGGGATTTCATTTGCGCTTTCGGCGGTTCAGCGTGATCTCATGACTTCGGAAAGAAAACCACTTTCTTTCCTGCCTGTTTCTTGTCGAGCAAGCCTGCCTTGAACAAATTATTCAGGCGCGCGCTTGCCCCGTTCGCGCCCTTGTAACTGAATTTCTTCTGCACTTCGTCTGCCGTGCACGCGCCCTTGCGCGCGACGAACTTGAGTATGTCAGCGTCCACTTCGGACACGAAATTCCTTCCTTCTTGCATAGAGGGTTGCGTTTGCTGCATTTTTTGTTCTATTCTGGATATCCTTTCTTCCAGCTCGATGATTTTGTCGAGCTTGGCGTTAATCTCCTTGAGCACCAGGTTGAATGAAGTCTTTTCCTCTGCGACGCGCGAGAGCATGCTTCCCAAGAAAACCGGGTCGGAATACTTGCGCTTCATCTCGTTGAATTCTTCGGAGACGACGCGAAACTCTTCCCCAGCTTCAGAAGACATTTTCCTACCCTTTTTCACAATGTTTTTAAGCAATACCCACGTTGTCTATTTCCCGCGCGGTCGTGAGCACGTCACGATTCCACTGCGATTAAGTCATGATGACATCATGACGATATTTAAAGCTTTCCCTTCCACTAACCTTGCATACAAATTCCCCTCTAAGAATCGATTTGAAAGAGTTTATGTGCAGGAATCGTCTTTTGTGTGCAAGAGGCTATTTATGTTCAAAGCACCTTCCACTATTCCGTTTGTTCTTGTTGCTTGTAGTTAAAAATCTGTATCCTGTTATTTTCTATTATGCCCAAGATAAGAACAAGGCTGGCGCCGGAACAGCGAGAAGACTATCCGTTAAGACAATTTATTTCCAAATTAAAGCGTAGGGAAAGAAAAAATTGGACTAACGAAGAGCTCTTGCATATTGTGCGCGGCTATTCATTTGCTATTGATGCTGCAGGAGTACCAGCGGAAAGAAAAGAGCAAACACTTCGAGAACTTCTTCAAAAAACGCATCGCATCACTTTAGGCTCCGAACTATTGCGTGGAATAAGAAAAACTATCCGTTACCTAAGGCTAAGAAAACGCTCGTGGGACGCTTATGCCCACCTCACGCAATACGATGACCTTGAATCTGGGTTTACTTGGCTTGAAGCGAGAAGTATAGGCCTTAGGGATAACAAACTCGAAGCTCTTGGCCAATCTGCAGCCCACGAAGGAATTCACTATTTAAATCTTGATAGCAGCGAATTGCGAGCTCAAGAAGTACAGAGCAGCTATGCGTTCAAGACGCAATTGTCTCCGAAAAAGCAAACGAAAAGAGGCATGTCGTTTCAGTCTGATCGGAAAATCATTGATTCCGAAAAGAAAAAATTTACTCCTCAAAAATCTCGTGACATAACCGAAGGAGACATAACCGCGGCAGTTGCTGCTTCTATTCGCTTTCGATTGGGAAATGAAAAAGCAGAACAATTCCTTAAATTAGTCAGAAACGGCAAGCGTCCTTATTTTGCATACCTTCAGGTGCGTCCGTTTCAACAAAGACCGTTTGGCGATAAAAGAGATTAGGATTTCAATTTATTCCGTAGGCTTTTATTTCAATAGCTCATTCCCTATTCATGGACTTCAAGCAGCATTTGATTCTCTTGCGCAAGGCTTTCGAGAAGAGCAACATTCCCGAGCTCAAGCGCTTGAGCGGCGAGTTTGCGGGCGACGCGTTCATCCACTACCGCAAGGAAAACATCCAAATGAGCATTATAGCGTACGCCTGCGCCAAGTTCCTCGAAAAGCCGTACATTCTCGCAGACCCTGCGTGGGATTCGTTCAGGAAAAGCCTTCTTTCGCTCTTGGAAAAAGCCTTGCAAGACTGGAGTTCGGGAAAGCAAGCGCCGGCTTTCGCCAAGGTCGCAAAAGCGCTTTCGCTCATAGAACGCCTGGGCGCCGACTTGGGGCGATTTGTTTTCGGGATTATTGAAAAGGCGAAGCTCAAGGCCGGCGCAGAGATTTACGCGCACGGCGCTTCGCTCGGCACTGCAGCCGAGTTGAGCGGCGCGGAAAAGAAAGAGCTTTCGTCCTACATCGCTGCGACGCGCATGCCGGAAAAGTACGTCACGAAAAGCGTGGCGCAAAGAATGCAGGACGCGAAAAAAATATTCTCGTGAAATTTGGTTTTGAGGTTTGTGGTGTGCAATGGGAAAAACTATAGTTTGCGACAGCAGTAGCCTGATTTCCCTGGCTGAAACGTGCAATCTGGGCGTACTGTCGTTTTTGCAGGAAGATTTCAAGGCCGATTTCGTGATTCCGGCGACTGTTGAAAACGAGATTGTGGGAAGGCCGAGCAAAGTCGGCAGGTTCAGCTATACGGCTGCAAGAATAAGGCATTTGGTGAACGAAAGCGTGCTGCGCGTCGTCGCCAACCCTTCGGTCGCAAGCGAAGCGGAAAAAATAATGGCACGCGCGAACTCGCTTTTCTACGCAGAAAAGCCCGACCGTCCATTGAAAATCCTCCAGCAAGGCGAAGCCGAATGCCTGGCGCTGCTTGCGCCGTTGCAGTCGAAAGCCCTGCTCGTGGACGAGAAAACCACGCGCCTGCTTTTGGAAGACCCGAAAAAGCTTTTTTCCCTAATGAAAGCAGAGCACCCTCAAACCGGCGCCAACGAAAAAGCCATGGCTGAATTCCAAAAGCAATTCCCCTTTCCCGCGATGCGTTCGACCGAACTCACGGCTTTCGCCGCACAAAACGGGTTTTTCGAGCCCTACAACGCGGACGAAAACGAGGTTTTCCACGCTTCGATTTACGCGTTGCGCTACGCCGGCTGCGGCATTTCGCAAAAGGAAATTGACGACTACCAGAAAATGCGGGTTTAGGTGTGTTTGAATTGCAGGCTTTCGACTTGACCATGGAGATTAACGAAAACACGCCGGTTTTCCCGGGAGACCCCAAGCAGGAAATAAAGCAATTTGCGACTATCGCGAAAGACGGGTGGAACGAAAAGCGGTTGTTATTCAACACCCACTTCTCTACGCATATAGACGCGCCTTACCACATGCTCGAAAGCGGGAAAAAGCTTTCCGAATACCCCGCAAGCTTTTTCTTCGGCGAAGGCATCGTAATCGACGCGCGCGGCCAAAACCCGATAGAGCCGGACTTGCTGGGCGTGACGCAGCACGACATGGTTTTCTTCCTCACCGGGCACACCGACAGGGCTTACTCGCAGGATTTCTTCAAAAACAACCCCGTGATTTCAAGGAAAACCGCCGAAGCGCTGGTCGAGCGTAAAGTGAAGATGGTCGGGCTGGATTCTTTCACTCCCGACAACGAGCCTTACGAAATCCACAAGCTCCTGTTCAAAAACGACATTCCCATCGTCGAAAATCTCGTCAACCTCAAGCCCCTGGCCGGAAAGAGGTTCGAGTGCGCGGTTCTTCCTCTCAGCATTCGCGACGCCGACGGCGCACCATGCAGGGTAATCGCCAGACTTTAATAATTTCACCATCCAACTAGTATCCTCGGACGTTCAGCTTAATTGCGAGTGCTTATGCACGAGCTTTCGCTGAATGGGCTCGTAGATCAGCGGTAGATCGCATCGTTCGCAACGATGAGGCCGCGGGTTCAAATCCCGCCGAGTCCACTAACCTTTCTTTCTTTTTTGCGAAAAAAGAAAGAAACCTTAACGAAAGAAAGAAAAAAACTTGCGAAAAAGAAAGAAACGTTAACGAAAGAAAGAAAAAACGGAAGAAACGTTAACGAAAGAAAGAAAAAACTCTCGCGAAAAAGAAAAATCAAGTAAAGAAAGAAAAAGCGAAAGAAACGTTAACGAAAGAAAAGGCAACGGCGGTTTTGGATTGAAAAAAAAGATTTTCCTTGCGCTGAATTTCGCCTTTGCGGCAGCCCTCCTTGCGCTCATACTCTACTCCTTCGACTTCAACGCGCTTTTGGCGCAATTGTCCAGCGCAAACCCCTTGTTTTTGCTTCTCGCAATCGCATTCTACCTGGCTGCGCATTTGCTTCAAGGCGTGCGCTACAAACTCCTGCTCCCCTCTTTTTCATTCCTCTCGGTGTTTTCCTCGCACATGAAAGCAATGCTCGCCAGTGATGCGACGCCAGGACGCATTGGCTATTCTTTCTTCATTTTCGACATGCGCAAGAACGGGTTGAGGGGCGGGAAAGCAGCCAAGGTTTTGGGCGTTTCACTCGCGTCGGACTTCATCGTCCGCGGCCTTCTAGCCTTGCTGGGCGTATTCCTTTTCTCGCAAGACTTCGGGCAAGTGGGGCTCGTAGTGCTGGGCTTTTCCGTCTTGGCAATGGCATTGCTCTTCTTCAGGATAAGGTTTTTCGACTACCTGCTTTCAAAACTTCCTTATTACGGCAAGAGGCTGAAGGGCGCGTATGACAGCGTGTTCAAGCAGAAAACGACTTTGCCCCAGTTGGGCTCTTCAATCGCAATGAGCGTTATAGGCGCGGTCTTGCGGGGTTTCGAATGGCTTTTAATTTTGAACGCGATAGGGCTGAACGCGGGAGTGCTTGAATTGACCGTGATAAGCGCTTTGCTCACCGCATTGTCTTTCGTGCCGCTATCGATTTCAGGATTCGGGCTGCAGGAAGGGGGCGGAATACTGCTTTTCACCCTTTTCCTGGGTTTCAGCGTGCCGCAGGCTGCGGGCGCGGTCTTGCTCGTGCGCTTTGTCGACGTTTTTGCAGACTTGCTTGTAGGCGGATGGTTTTTCGCTTTGCAAAGCAAAACCGCGCGGAAAAAGCCTAAATAGAAATTTTCTCTTTCTTTCCCGATTTTGCCGATTGCTGGCCTGCTTGCACTGCCGCAACTGCATAAAGCGCGTCCCTTCCAGAAATCATCGGAACCGCTTTTCCTTCCACGCAGTCGAGAAAGTGGTTTGCTTCCACGCGCAAAGGCTCTTCCTTCACGAAGTAAGGCTTTACTTCCGTTCCCCTTCCCACTCGCAGCACTATCTCGTCGAAAGTGCTGAATTTCGTGTCGAGGTTGTCGGACATGAAAATCGTCAGGTCTTGCGTGATGTAATCAAGCTTCGCGGCGCCTTTCGTGCCGAGCACGATGAGGTCGCGGTTTTTGATGGGCGTAACGCGGTTCGCCTCGACCGTGGCAGTAAACCCGTCGAACTCGAATATCGCGCTGCACAAGTCGATGCTCTTCAAATCGGCTATCTTCCTTTCGATTGCCGAAACTTCCTTCGGGTGTTTTCCGTACAAGAACGAAATAACGTCGATATCGTGCACCGCCTGGTCGACGAAAGAGCTTCCAACGTCCCTCTGCGTCGGCACGCCGAAACGGTGTGCCGAAGCGTAAAACAATTCGCCGATCAAGTGCAGATTGCGCTTGAGCGCCTGCACGGCGGGATTGAAGCGCTCGATGTGCCCTGCCAAAAGCAGGATTTTGCTTTTCTCGGCTTTTTCCACGAGCTTTCTCCCGTCCTCCAGGTTTTCTGTAATCGGCTTTTCCACCATGACTGGAATTTTCGCATCGACGATTTTAGATGAGATTTCGTAATGCAGTTTCGTGGGCACCGCGACAACAACGCAATCGGGCTTTTGCTCCAGCGCCTCGTCCAATTCCGTGAAAGTCGTGGTCTTCTGGGTTTTCCTGACCAGCTCGAGCGAGTCGCTGGAATTGTCTGCCACGATCACCTCGTCAACCCTGCGGTTTTCGCTGTACACGCGGACGTGGTTTCTTCCCATGGACCCGCTGCCTACGATCAAAACCTTCATTTCCTTTTCTCCCCCTTTCATGCAAAAAATTCCTTGGTTTTAGATGCAATCAGCCCGAGTTCTTCCTGCGACACGCTTGGGTGCACCGGCAGGGACAAGACTTCCTTGCTGACTTCCAGCGCAATGCCGTTGTTCACGCCGTGCGCCAGTTCCTTGAACGTGTCGAGCCTGCTTAACGGCATGGGATAGTAGATGGAAGAGCCGATTTGGTTTTTGGCCAGGAATTCCTTCAGCGCATCCCTCTTTCCGTTCTTCACCTTGATGGTGTATTGGTTGTAAACGTGCTTTGCGTTCGCATGCTCGAAAGGCGTTTCAACCGCATCGACGCCTTGCAGCAGTTCATTCAGCACCCGCGCGTTTTTCCTGCGCTTTTCGGTTATCATGCCGAGCTTGGCAAGCTGCGCCGTGCCGATTGCCGCGCTGACGGCGTTCAAGCGGAAGTTGTACCCCAAGTGGGCGTAGTCGTACGGCTTGCGCTGGCCGATGTTCCTCCACAATTTGCATTCTTCGGCAACTGCCGCGTCGTCCGTGAGAACGGCGCCGCCTTCGCAAGTGGTAATGTTTTTCGTCGGATAGAACGAGAGTATGGCGCAGTGGTCGCCGAGGTTCTTGTTTCCCTTCCATTCGGTTCCGATGGCCTGGGCGTTGTCGCTTATTATTTTCAACGAATGCTTTTCAGCGGCTTCCTTGACCGCATCGACGTCGTAAGCCTGCCCGTATAGGGAAACGGGGATTACCGCCTTGGCGTTCTTGTTTTTCTTCGCGGTTTCCTCCAAGCTGCGAGCGTCAAGATTGAACGTCTTGGGGTCGATGTCCGCAAAAAGGGGCGTTGCGTTGAGATAGCGCGCCGTGTTGGCGGTTGCGATGAACGTGAAGTCGGGAGTGATGATGCCGTCGCCTTGCTTTACTCCCAACGCTGCTGCGGCGACGTGCAACGCCGCAGTCCCGCTGTTGACGGCAATCGCGTGCCTGTAATGCGAGTATTCGGCGAGTTTTTTCTCGAATTCTTCCACGAAAGGCCCGCCCGTGAGCATTCCGCTTTCCAAAGCGCGTTTTGACGCTTCTA
>JAGVWL010000016.1 GCA_018304285.1 Microcaldota archaeon | reverse complement strand
AAGTTTGCGACTGAAGGACCTAAACTAGAAACGCCTATTAATTGAAAACGCTTTATCCCTCAATGGGCGCCACAGACGATTTTTTCATCCAAAAAGGAGTTTCTGATTCGGTGGTCGTCAAGTACCTCATCACTACAACGTTAGGGCCTAAAACTGCGGCCATAAAACTATGCAAGGAACAGAGCCTATCCAACGCGCTAGGAAACGACCTTAACGTGATAAAAAAATTTTCAGCCAAGTTTATTGAAAACTCTATCGAGAGGGTAAACAAAAACCAGTTCATGGTAGAGGTAGCTTTTCCTCCGGAAAACTGCGAAAATTCTTTGAGCATGATGTTGAGCGCTGTCGGCGGGGACACTTTCAACATCAAAAACCTGTATCCAATCAAAATCCTATCAATAAGCTTGTCGAAGCCTTTTTACAAGAAATACGGCGGGCCGAGATACGGGGTAGACGGGCTAAGAAAAAAATTGAAGGCATATTCTCGCCCTATACTGGTGGGACCAGTGAAACCTTGCATTGGAATGAACCCTGGCGCTTTTGCGCAACGCGCTAGAGAAGCTCTGCTGGGTGGGACAGACATCGTCAAAGACGACGAACTAATCTGCAACCCGCCTTACAACCCCTTGTCGAGCAGAACCAAACTCCTGTCAAAAACCATTAGGGAAACTGAAAGGGAAACCGGCGAGAAGAAAATGTATTTCGCGTTCATTGGCTCCGGTACTCCGACACAAATAATTGAATATGCGGAAATCGCTAAGGATAACGGCGCAGACGGATACATGATAAGCCCCGCCATAAACGGCTTTGAAATAGTAAAAGAACTGAAAGACGAGTTTCAACTCCCGATTATAGCGCACAACGCTCTCGCCTACAGCGCGTATACGCCAAACCACGGGATGTCATTTAGCGTTTTTTCTCTCCTGCAACGCGTATGCGGAGCCGACATAGTCATAACCCCAGCAAAACACGGGACTTTCGACGTAATGAGCGCGGAAGAACACAAAGAGAATATTTCTGTGCTTCACAGTAAGATAGCTGGCATCAAAAGAGCGTTTCCGGCATTCTGCGGGGGCCAAAAACCAGAAACGATTCCCTTGCTGAAAAAAGACGCGGGAAACAATGATTTTATCGTCGTGGCAGGAACCTCGCTTTACGACCATCCCGACGGGCCGACTGCTGGCGCGAAGAGATTAAGAGAACGCTTCTGAAGCGCTTGAAGCTAGGCGCGTATTCTCGCAACCGCGAATTTTGCTTTTTCTATCTCTTCAGTAACGCGCTTTATTTCCGACGGAGTGATTTTCATTACCATATCGGTAGAACCGCCTCCGCCGTAAAGCACGGGCTTCGAGTAAAGCGCGTCGTCAATCACCACTTGCAGCGGACGGTCGTGGACAATCGGAGGAGTTCCGCCCCGCGGATAGCCGCTCAACCGTTCTGCAGTCGCTTGGTCCGCGATTATAACGCGCTCGCACCCCAAAACTTTCGACAAAGCGGCCAAGTTGAGCTTGTCCGTCCCGGCAATTAGCGCAAGAACTGCTTTTTCTTCGGCAAAATGCTCTGCAATCACCGGAACGCAAACCAAAGCCTTGATCATCTGGCTTGCGTTGACGTTATAGCCTAACGCAACCAGCGCCTCGTGCGCCTTGAGCGTCTGCTGGGTGCTTGGCTTCGCGATTAACGCGGCATCAACGCCATGCGCTTCAATAAAAGCAGAGAGCTTGTCGTCCATTTCATCGCTTTGATTGCTTTACAAGCTCTTCGGCCCTTGCCGTGGAAACGTTTTTTTCGGAAACCATTTGCGCCGCAACTTCATCAATGAGAACGCCTTCCGCTCCCGCCATCACGGCAACGTTCTTCGCGTGAAGCGTCATGTGCCCCCGCTGGATTCCTTCGGTCGAAAGCGCGCGAAGCGCCGCGAAATTCTGCGCCAGCCCCACGCTCGCAAGCACGCAAGCAAGCTCGCCCGCGTTCTTTATTCCCAGGGTTTTCAACGCGATTTGCGCGAGCGGATGGGTTTTCGTCGCCCCTCCCACGATGCCTACTGCAATAGGCAGTTCTATTTCCCCGACCAAATCGCCGTTTTTGTCTTTCGAGTATTTCGTGAGAGGCAAGTATTTTCCGGTGATGGAAGCGTAAGCGTGCGCACCCGCTTCGAGAGCCCGCCAGTCTTGGCCGCAGGCTATTGCAACGGCATCGATTCCGTTCATTATTCCCTTGTTGTGCGTCGCGCCCCTGTAAGGGTCGCCGCAAGCGAAAGCCCAGGCGTCGAGAACCCCCTCGACGATTTCCTCTCCCTTGATTTTTCCGCCTGTGCTTTCTTCAAGCGCTTTCTTCGTCCAAACTGTTTTCGAGCGGGCCAAGCGTTTTGTCGCAAGGTTGCTTATTATGCGCAAGCGCGCCTTCCCGCCGCTCAACTCCTCAAGCTTCGGAGCAAGCGCCTCGCACATCGTGTTCACGGCGTTCGCGCCCATCGCATCCAAAACGTTGACTTCCAAATAAACGACGAGCATTTTTCCCCGCGGGGTTTCAATCGCCTTGGCGTAAAGGTCGACCGGCCCGCCCCCGAGTTTGACGAGCATCGAGTCTTTCGTTTTAGCGAAAGCTATCAGTTCTTTCTTTGCACTTCCGATTTTTTTCGCTGCAGAATCGAAATCGGTTATTCCCACTAGCTGGATTTGCCCGAACATTATCGACTTATCCGCGTCGGCGGCAAAACCGCCCGAATCGCGGCACAGCTTGGCTGCGTTGGACGCTGCAGCGACCACGCTCGGCTCTTCGATGGCGAAAGGAATGAGAAAATCGCGGCCGTTGATTTTGAAGTTCGTCGCAACGCCCAAAGGCAACGCGTGAGTGGAGTAAACGTTTTCGATCATGCGGTTCGCGGTTTCAAAGTCCAGCGCGCCGCATTTCTTGAGCAGGGCAATTTCTTCGCTGGACAAGCCTGCGAATTCCTTGATTGCGCCAAGCCGTTCGTCAAGGCTTTTCTTGTAGAAACCTTCGATTGAAGATGAAGCCATGGTAGAAGCAGATTCGCGGGATAATAAAAACCATCGTTCGTTTGGCGTTTGACGATATTTTAAACAAAGAAAGCCGAATAAACGTATGCTGAAAATGCCGTTGGATGTTTTTGAAATACTCAACAAGCGGACCAATGCATACTATCAAACCGAAGCTGCCGTGAAACTGGAACCTTTTGCGACAAGCTACGAACAAAGCGGGACGCTGAAAACGCGCGCCAGCAGGATACGGCGCGCGCTCGGTGCCAACAGCTTGCCGCACATTTTCGTTTCAATGTTCAAGGGAGAACCGACGCACTTGCCCGATGTTTTTTCGGGCAGGTTCGAACGGCGCGTTTTTGATTTCATACCGAAACTAGAACACATCACGAAGTACGAAAAAGCCGACAAATGGAAGCAGAGCGTGCTGGGTTCGGTAGGGCATCTGGCATTAATGCACGACGAAAAAAACGCGGTGATAGTGCAGCTGCAGGGCAGCGCCAACTTCCATGAAGGCGATGAGCCCGTTGACAAAGACACACGCGACCAATATGCGCGCTGGCAGGAAGCATTGATTGAAAGCGCTAAGCTGTACTGCAAGGAAAACGGATTGACGCGCTGGATGTTGCACGAGAAGGATTACGACCATCAGTACGGGCCTGCGAAAATCAATATTCCTGCAAAATACTGGCCGTTCAGGAAAAAATACGCTTTGCACGCCGAGCCCGTAACCGACCCGCTTTACCGAAAGTTTAAGGCGTTCAAAATATTCAAGCCTGAAAGCGCGGATGGCTGAAAAAAGCGACTTTGACGGTTGTCGAAGTGCGATGCGTTTTTTAAGCGCGGGGGGCAGTATTCTCTTTTCTAAGCGAAAAACAACCCTAGTCGTGAATTGAAATGGTCAACGGGAAAGTCGGAATCGTCGGTTACGGCGCTTACGTCCCGCGCTACCGCATTACTGCCGAGGAAATAGGCAAAGTCTGGAATAAGGACGGAAAGCGCACTGGTGCATCCCTCGGCGTTTCGGAAAAAGCGGTTGCCGCATGGGACGAAGATTCGGCGACAATCGCAGTGCAAGCTTCGAGAACGGCAATAGAAAGCGGCAGAATCAACCCGAACGACATCGGCGCCATTTTCATCGGCTCTGAATCAAAGCCCTATGCGGTAAAACCCACGGCGACAATCGTTGCCGAGGCGTGCGGCTGCAGCGGCAATCTCACGGCCGCAGATTTCGAATTCGCCTGCAAGGCGGGAACAGCCGGAATTCAGGCGTGCATCGGAATGGTCGCCAGCGGAATGATTAAAGTCGGCCTTGCAGTCGGAAGCGACACCGCACAGGGAAGGCCTAACGACGCGCTCGAATTCACTGCCGCAAGCGGAGGCGCCGCGATGCTCATCGGCGAAGGCGAACCCCTTGCGCTCATAAACCAAACGCTTTCCTATACCACCGACACACCCGATTTTTGGAGGAGGCAGCACGCCGAATTTCCCACGCACGCCGGGCGGTTTACGGGAGAACCGGCATACTTCAAGCACGTTTCAACTGCATCAAAAAGGCTTATGGAAAAAGTCGGCACCACTGCAAAAGATTATACGCACGCGGTTTTCCACCAGCCGAACGGAAAATTCCCCGTAAAAGTTGGAATGGACTTGGGGTTCGACAAAAAGCAATTGGAAGCGGGGTTGGTTACGCCGCTCATAGGCAACACTTACAGCGGAGCCAGCATGGTGGGGCTCGCGGCGGTATTGGATGTTGCAAAGGAAGGCGACAGGATTTTCGTTTGCTCGTACGGAAGCGGGGCGGGAAGCGACGCGTTCGACATCACGGTTACAAAATACATCGAAGGAAAAAGAGCGAAAACGCCGGTCAGGAGAATGATTGAGGACAAGGAATACGTTTCTTACGCCACTTACGCGAAATTCAGGAAGAAAATCAAAGACTTGGAGTAGGTTGCAAAAAAAAGGTTGTGAAAAAGCAAATGCGTTCGGTTTCAGTCATCGGAGTGGGAATGTCCAAGTTCGGCGAGCGTTGGGACGCCAGCTTCAGGCAGCTCGTGGCCGAAGCGGGAATAATGGCTTTGAAAGATTCTAAAATCGACGGCAGCGCGATCCAAGCCGTTTTCGGCGGGTGCATGGCTTCGGGAAGGTTTCTCGGTCAAGAACACATCGGCGCGCTGATTGTCGACCAACTCGGATTGAACCCCATCGCTTCCACGCGGCTGGAAGCCGCTTGCGCGTCCGGAAGCGTCGCCTTCCGCAGCGGCATAATGGCGGTCGCCAGCGGAATGTACGACATGGTCGCGGTAGGCGGCGTTGAGAAAATGACTGAAGTAAGCGTGGAAGACGCTGCGACTGCGCTCGGCGGGGCAGGAGACCAGGAATGGGAATTGTTCCAAGGAGCAACTTTTCCAGCGCTCTACGCGCTGATGGCGCGAAGGCACATGAAAGAATACGGAACGACTGAAGAACAGATGGCCCTATGCGCCGTAAAGAACCACGAGAACGGGTCGAAAAACCCTTACGCGCAATACCAAAACAAGATCACGCTCGAAACCGCGATGAACTCTGCGGTAATCGCTTCTCCGTTGAAGCTCTTCGACTGCTCGCCCATAAGCGACGGGGCGGCGGTTGCGATATTATGCGAAACTTCGAAAGCGAAAAAGATTTGCGAACAGCCGATTGAAATAATCGCGAGCGCGCAGGCGAGCGACACGCTAGCGCTGGCGCAGCGCAAGAGCCTGACCGAACTCAACGCCACGAAAGTTGCTGCAAAGCAAGCGTTCGAACAGGCGAAGCTCAAGCCGAAAGACATTCAAACCGCCGAAGTTCACGATTGCTTTACCATCGCCGAAATAATGGCTGTCGAGGATTTAGGGTTTTTCGAGAAAGGAAAGGCGGGGAAAGCCATCGAGGCAGGCGAGACGAAATTGAATTCCGCAATAAGCGTCAACACTTCAGGCGGGCTCAAGGCGTGCGGCCACCCCGTGGGCGCTACAGGAGTAAAGCAAATTGTTGAAGCGGTTTGGCAGTTGCGCGGGCAAGGCGGACAAAGGCAAGCTAATGGCGTGGAGCACGCGCTCACGCACAACGTCGGCGGAAGCGGGGCTACCGCGACAGTCCACATTTTCAAGAGGGCATGAAACGAAAGCTTTTTGGTGAAAACAGATGAGAGACGCGTTGCCGTTGGTTTGGAGGGAAATTCCCGAGCGCTACAACCTAATCGGAAGCACATGCGAAAACTGCAAGCAGGAATTCTTCCCCCAGCGCCTTATTTGCCCGAATTGCAGGCGCAAGGGAAACCTCGTCCCGAAAAAAATGCCGGACGAAGGAAAGATTTTCTCGTTCACCCAAGTCCACTCCGGCGCGAAAGGCTTCGAAAACGAAACGCCTTACACGCTTGCGATAGTGGAAATGCCCAACGGAGTGAGGGTATTGGGGCACATAGTCGACGCCCAGCCGGAAAAAATCGAGATAGGCACTAAAGTCAAAGCGGTGTTCAGGCGCATTTTCGCGGAAGGCGAGGAAGGCATCATCGCCTACGGCTTCAAATTCAAGGTTGCCGATTGAAAACGCGGAAAAATCAGAAAGTCCACTCGGCCTTTTTCTTCCTGCGCTTCAGCAAAAGCGAGTATACCGACGCGCCTGCGAACATCATGGAAAACACGATTATCGGGCTCAGCACTATAGAAAAGAGCCTTGCCGGCAGGGTGTTCAAGCCACCGGCCGCGTAAGCAACTATCGCAGTTGGAATTCCTATTGCCAAAAGCAGCACCACGCCAACGCAAACGAACAAGGCGATGCTGTAAAGCAACAGCCACAGCACGTTTCCGAGCGTAGCATCAAGCGAAGCGCGCATCGCCTTCACCAAATCGCTTTCCCCCGAAGCAAAAACAAACACGGTTTGGCTGAGGCGCATCAAATTGTAGAAAAACACGAAGACATATGCGGCGAGAAGTATGCCCGCAACAGTCCAGAAAACGGGCGAGGCAGTGGCAAGCGCGCCTAACGCAGACAAAACAAGCAATCCCAGCAGCGCCAACCCCCTGCGGTTGAAAACGTTCGACAGCGCCGTCACCAAGACGACGAAATCCAGGAAAAAGTACGCGGCGAAATCCCAATCGCCGAGTTTGCGCGCCTTCAGCCTAGCGCCCTTCAAAGCCATCGAGGTTACGAGCAGTTCAACGACCGCGCTGAAGAAGGAAAACAAAAGCGTCAGCACCAACGCTATGGCGAAAACGTAGATGGTTGCGGGAATGGGGTTTTCCATCAAAGCGGCCCAGTCGAGCCGCGTTTTGAGAAAATCTTCCGCGAAAAACCATGCCAGCGCAAGCAAAACCAAGTAAGCGTAGAGCCTGGCGAAATTGCGCTTGCGCCAGTCGAACGCAAACTTTACCGACTCGAAAAATCTTCCAGCCATAAGCTAGATAAAAAATGCTGCAAATAAAAAATAGCCAGTTTAAAGGCAAAAGGTGAAAGGGTTGCATGGAAAATACTGAAAACGCGGAAAGCAAGCCAATGCTCAAGCCCACGGTTGCATACGCCGACTTCGCGAAGCTCGACTTGCGCGTGGCTAAAATACTGACTGCTGAAAAGGTCGAAGGCGCGGACCAGTTGTTGAAGCTCACGATCTCGCTGGGAGAATTCGGGGAGCGTACTATCGCCGCGGGAATAGCGCAGTACTACGCGCCCGAAGAGCTCGTGGGAAAGAAAATAGCGGTTGTCGCCAATCTCGCGCCGAAAAAACTGCGGGGCATCGAAAGCAACGGAATGCTTTTGGCCGCGAGCACGCAAAACGACGAACAGCTTTGCATTTTAGTTTTGGACCGCGACTTGCCGGAAGGAAATAAAATACGGTGAAATGGTGCGTCTGAAGAGCGGAAGAATATGCTGAAGATTTCTAAAGAAATAGCCGCCAGGTTTCCTGGCGTTACGATAGGGATAGTGCAGGGCGAATGCGCCAAAAACGCGTTTGCAGACGAAAACGCGTATTTGCAGCAAGCCCGCGCTGCCGAAGAGGAAACAAGAAAAATCGCAAACCTCGCCGAACAGCCGAACGTGGCAGCGTGGAGGAAAATGTACAGGGCGTTCAGCGAAGACCCGACCAAACGAAAGCCGTCTGCCGAAGCGTTGGCGAAAAGGGTTTTGAACGGCGAACAGCTCCCGCGCGTCAATGCGCTAGTCGACTGCTACAATTTAGTTTCATTGCGCAATTTGATTCCCGTCGGCGGGCAGGACAGGGAAAAGATAGTTGGA
>JAGVWL010000015.1 GCA_018304285.1 Microcaldota archaeon | reverse complement strand
GCGATAGCCTTGTCGATCAAAGGCTTGTACTGCAAAAGTATTTTCTCGATTTCTTTCATTCCAACCAACTTACCGCAGTTCGTATAAAATTCCTTTCGCGATTACCGCGACTGCCTTTCCCTTGAGCGTAACGCCGTCCCACGGCGTGTTCTTGGACTTCGATTTGAATTTCGAAGCGTCGACAGTCCATTCCAATTCGGGGTCGATTATCGTGACATCCGCGTCGAATCCCGGCTTGAGCGAGCCTTTGGTTTCGCAGTTGATGAGCTTCGCGGGGTTGAGCGAAGTTTTTTCCGCAAGCTGCAGCCACGAAAGCGTTTTGGTTTCAACCAAATGGGTGATGCATAATGCGACGGCCGTTTCCAACCCCACGATCCCGTTGGGCGCTTTTTCCCACCCTCCTGCCTTTTCCTCGGCAGTGTGAGGCGCGTGGTCAGTTCCGATGACGTCGAAAACTCCGCTTTTCAGCCCTTCGCGCACTGCGCGCGCGTCTTTTTCGTCGCGCAAGGGCGGGTTCATTTTCGCATTTGCCGCTTTTTCAAGCAAATCCCCTTCAGTCAAGGCGAAGTGGTGCGGCGTTGCTTCCGCAGTAACCTGCAGCCCCTTGGCTTTCGCTTTTGCGATTGCATCAACGCTTTCCTTCAAGCTCATGTGCAGGAAATGCTCGCGAGCGCCGAGTTCTTCGACCATTTGCAAATCGCGTTCCACGCAGTTGAATTCGGCTTCGCGCGGAAAGCCTTTGAAGCCGAGTTTTGCAGCAGCGCCTTCGCCCATGCACGCGCATCCCCTAATTGCGTTCCTGTCCTCGCAATGCTGCGCCAAAAGCACTCCAGCCTTCTTTGCTTCCGCGAGGGCATTGCGCATTACCTTCGCATCCTGCACGGGATTCCCGTCGTCGGTGAAGTAAACCGCTCCTGCATTTTTCAGCGCCATGAAGTCCACCAGCTCTTCTCCCGTCTGGCCGAGCGTGATTGCGGCAGTGCAGAAAACGTTTGCCTCGAGGTTTTTCGATTTTTGAAGCACGAAGTCTACGACCGAAGGGTTGTCGACGACGGGTTTTGTGTTGGGCATGGCCACGATGGTGGCGTAGCCTCCTGCTATTGCCGCTTTGCTTGCGCTGTCCAAGTCTTCCTTGTGCGTGAAACCCGGATCGCGCGTGTGCGTGTGCAAGTCTATCCAGCCGGGCATCACTATCAGCCCTTCGGCGTCGAATTCCCTTGCGCCGTCCAGCGAGTCGCTGGTGATTTTCCCGTTCTTGATTTTGACGTTGCGGATTTCCTGGGTTTTCGAGACGGGTTCTACCACCAGCCCGTTTTTCACCATGATTGCATTTGTGCCGTTCATTTTTTTTCCAACTCATTCGAGCAATTCCACTTCATCCACTATGCCGTCGCCGTCTTCGTCGAAGCCCTGCGCGATTTTCGCGAAAACGTTCGCGTCGAAGTCGTTGCCTTTCTCCAGCTCCCGTTTTTTCTTCAGCAAAGCCAGCACGCCGACCCGCGTGGCGTTGTGATCGCTGCCCGCGATTGCGAACACCTTCTTATTTTCAGCGAAAGGGCTTTCAAAGCTTTCTATCACGCCCACGTTCTCGGGGTACGACCGCCCGGATATTTTCGAGACTATTCCGAAGTCCGGGTCGAAGCGGATGGGCATGTGCTTGTTCGCTTTCTCCAGGATGGTATTGACTTTCGGCCCGCCGAGGAGGAAAAGGTTTTGGTTCAGCGTGCTTTCCCTAACTTCGGTATCCAAATAATACATGGGGTATTCGAACGAGGCGTATTGCCCCAGCAGCGCACTCAGTTCCATCGAGCACAATTCGCTTCCCCTCGCCCGGTGGGGGCCGTGCGGGTCCGGGCTTCCCACGATTATTTTAGCGTCGAGAAACCCGTCTTTCACGAACGGCTCGAAGTAGTTCGGCGGTTTTTTCCTTTTTCCCGAAAAAGGCTTCCAGCGCTCGCGCACTATTATCGCCAGCGCATCCGCGTCGAAAACGAATTTTTTCGCCAGCGCCCCGCGTTTTTCTTCGGTCGCCCCGCGCGAGATTATGCCTGCCTTTTCCAGCAAATTGAAATGATAGTAAGCGGTCTGTAAGTGCATCTTGAGCTCTTTCGCCACTTGCGCTGGATACTTCGGCTTTTCTGCAAGCGACTCGAGGATGCGCAGCCTGTCGGGAGAAAATACTTTCAGGCCTTTTTCCGCGATTACCCTCGCGTCCAGCGCCTTTTCCTCGATGACCAGCTTCGCTTGCATTTCCAAACACCGGCGGGTTGCCCGTTGTTTTCAATTATTTTAATAATATTCGAATGAATTTCTTTAAAAAGATATTGTTTTTGACCGGGGTTTTACGATTTTAGGTTGAACGGTGAATAAAAGCGCCGGGCGCATAGAGCTATAATCGTAACCCCTCTGTGTAGATTAATTAGAACGGCGTTTTGCCGCTTTTGCCCTGAAAAGCGGATTGTCTTTCAAAAATTGTTTTAGAGGTTTTGTTTCATGTGTGGAATCATAGGGTATTTGGGCTTCAGGCCCGTCGGGAAAATCCTGCATTCGGGCCTCAAGGCTTTGGAGTATAGAGGGTACGATTCGGCAGGCGTTGCCGTCATAGAAGGCGGTGCGGCGGTGCGGATAGTCAAGGACACGGGCAAGGTTGACGAAATCAATTCCAGCCTGAAGTTCGATTCTTTGGAAGGGCATGCGGGAATAGCTCACACGCGTTGGGCAACGCATGGCGGTGTTACCCAGCCTAACGCGCATCCGCACGTTTCGTGCGGGGGCGCGGTTGCGGTAGTGCACAACGGGATCATCGAGAATTACAAGGAGCTGCGCGAGGATTTGCGGAGCAAGGGGCACGCTTTTGCTTCGCAGACCGATTCCGAAGTGATTCCGCATTTGATCGAGGAAGGGTTGAAGGCGGGGTTGCCTTTCGACAAGGCGGTTTTGGGCGCGTGCGCCCGGCTGAAAGGCTCGTTCGCGTTTTTGGCTTTGAGTTCTGCAAATCCGAGCGAGCTTATGGCGGCGCGCAACGAAAGCCCCTTGATAGTGGGCGTGGGCGACAACGAGTTTTTCGTGGCGAGCGATTGCATTCCATTTTTGGATTACACGAAAAAAGCCGTGTTTTTGAACGACGGCGAGGCGGTTTGGCTTAAGGCCGAGGGCGGCTTTGAAATGAAGTTTTTCGACTTCAAGAGCGGAAGGCAGATAATGAAGGAAATAAGCGAAATCAAGTGGAGCGCTTCGCAGGCGCAAAAGGGCGAATTCGAGCATTTCATGCTCAAGGAAATAATGGAGGAGCCTTTCGTCTTCAAGCAATCTGCTTTCCAGGACGAGCTGGTTTTGAAGGATTTCGCCAAGGGTGTGCTGGACGCCAAAGACGCTTTCGTCGTCGCTTCCGGCACGTCGTTCCACGCTTCGTTAGTGGGGAGGGCGTGGTTCAAGAAACTGGCGGCCAAGGATTTGAAGGTGGTTTTGGCGTCTGAATTCGCTTTGGATTCGGAGAGCTTGTCGAAAGATTCGCTCGTGATCGCCGTCTCCCAGAGCGGGGAGACTGCCGACGTTTTGGACTGCATTCGCGCGGCGAAAGCCGCTGGCGCGAGGATTTTTTCCATAGTCAACGTGGTCGGTTCTACCGTGGATAGGCTGAGCGAAAAAACGCTTTATTTGAACTGCGGGCCGGAAGTGGGCGTGGCTGCAACAAAGAGTTTTCTCAACCAACTGGGGGTTTTCTGCCTGCTTGCTTTCGCGGCGAAAGGGGAGAAGGTCGATTTTGCCGAGCTGGGCGTTTTCATAGAGCAGGGCCTAGAATGGAACAGGGAAAAGCTGAAGGAGCTTGCGAAGGAATTCAAGTTCAGGGACAACGTTTATTTCTTGGGGCGCGGGGCGAGCTATCCCATCGCCTTGGAAGGGGCTTTGAAGCTCAAGGAAATTTCTTACATCCACGCGGAAGGCATGCCTGCGGGCGAACTGAAGCACGGGACTCTGGCTTTGATAGAAAAGGGCACGCCGGTCGTTCTTCTCAATCCCCCGGACAGCTCTTTCACGCACGCTTTGAACAACGGGATTGAGGCGAAAGCGCGGGGCGCGAAAATAATCGGCGTGGGCGTGGAGAACAACGAGAATTACGACTTGTGGCTGCAGCTCCCGAAAATCGAAAACCCGCTTTTCTACCCGATAATCGAAACCATTCCCCTACAGCTTTTGGCTTACTATTCCGCTGTGGAACGGGGAAGGGATCCCGACAAGCCGAGGAATTTGGCTAAAAGCGTGACCGTGCGGTGAGCTTGGAAATGGAAAAAACCGATTTCGTCATTCTTGCAGCCGGGCGTGGGGAAAGGCTTTGGCCCATCACCAACCACATCCCGAAAACAATGGTGAGGATTTTGAAGAAACCGTTGTTGGAGTGGATTGTCGAAGGGGTCTATCCTTTCGCCAGAAAGATCGTTATAGTCGTGGGTTTCAAGAAAGAAGCCGTGGAAAAGCATTTTTCCAAAACCCCGTATGCGGACAAGATCGTTTTCATGCACCAGAAAGAGCAGAAGGGGACTGCACACGCGTTGCTTGAAGCCGAGAAGGAAGTGCAGGGGAATTTCGTTGTCTTCAACGGCGACAATTTCTTCGACCCGCATTCTTTCCATTCGTTCCTCGATGAAATGAGGGAAGGGAACTGGTTTTTGGTGGGAAAGAAGGTGGAAGACAAGAGTTCTTACGGGGAAATAGTTTCGGAGAACGGGATGCTGAAGCGGATTGTGGAAAAGCAGGGGGCGCAGGAACCGGGCACAGCGAACACCAACCTCGCGTTTCTTCCCAAAAGCTTTTTCTCCATACTCAAAGGCCTGAAGCCTTCCGAACGCGGGGAATTGGAATTCACGGACGCGTTGAACGTTTTCGCTTCGGAAAACAAAGTGAAAATAATCGAGTATCCGGGCTATTGGAATGACGTGGGGTTCTTCTGGAATTACTTGGACGCGAGCGAATTCGCCTGCGCCAATTTGCTTGAAGACAAACGCGAAGGCGTAATAGAAAAAGGCGTTGTGGTCGAAGGCGTGCTGCATTTGGGCAAGGGCAGCGTCATCCGCGCGCCCGCGCGAATCGAAGGGCCCGTTTTCATCGGCGAGAACAGCGTCATCGGCCCCAACTGTTTTTTGAGGAAGGGAACCGTGGTCGAGGACGGCTGCCACGTGGGCTCGAGCGAGCTGAAGAACACGATTCTCATGAGCCGTTCGAACACCCCGCACTTTAACTACGTTGGCGATAGCGTGATTTGCGAGGATGTGAACATGGGTGCTGGCGCTATTACTGCGAACTTGCGTTTCGACAACAAGATTGTTTTCGCTTTCGTGAACGGAAAGATGGTTTCGTCGGGAAAACGGAAACTCGGCTGCGTCATCGGCAGCGGCACGAGGATAGGCATCAACGTTTCGATAACGTGCGGCATGATGGTGGGAAGCGGCTGCAAGATTTACCCGCGCGTTTTCGTAAAGGAAAATGTTCCCGACGGTTTGGTACTCAAGGAGTAGGCTGCAAGGAGGCGAGTTTGGTTTGTTCAGGACTTACGACATTCGCGGCGTGTTCGGAAAGGAAATCACAGCTGAAGGCTTTTTCGCTTTAGGCAAGGCGCTGGAAAAGTTTTCCAAAACCATTGTTGTGGGCATGGATTACCGGAGGAACAACGATTTGCTTGCGGCCGCGCTGCTCGACGGGTTCGGCGGCGAAGAGGCATTCCAGGGGTTTGCACCCACTCCTGCTACGGCATTCAACTCCCAAGCGCTTGGCGCTTCGCTTACCGCCTCGCACAACCCGCCCGAATACAACGGCCTCAAGCCCTTGAAGCTCAAACGCTGTTTTTACGGCGATGAGCTTTCTCAATTGAAGAAAGAGTTCGACAGGGTTTCGGAAAAACTTCCAAAAACGGCCAGGGCGAATGGCGTTTCCCCTTCCCGCAAGGCAGACCCTGCGCTTTTGGATTCGTACCTGGATTCCTTGCCGGAATTCGGCAGCGCGGTTTTCGACTTGGCGGGCGGGGCGGTATGCTCTATTGCGCGCGCGTTTCCCAAAACGATTTTTTCACAGCCCGACCCGATGTTCGTAAGGCATTCCCCTGAACCCACGCCCGGCGCGCTGAGCGTTTTGGCAAGCGAAACGCGCAAAACGCCTTCGCTGGGGTTCGCTTTCGACGGGGACGGCGACAGGTGCATAGCCGTCGATTCGGGGAAGATAGTTGATTCGGGGGCGGCAACAGCATTTTTCGCATCGAATTTTCTCAAGAAAGGCAGCAGGATAATCCTGACTCTCGACGTGCAGGATGAGGTTTTCGTTTTCCTGCGCGACAGCGGCTTTAGCGTCGAGTATTCGCCGGTCGGCGACATTTTCGTGCTGAAAAAGGCGGAGGAAACGAACGCGGATTTCGCCGCTGAAAAGGCCGGGCACTATTCCGTGTTCAAGCACATGCCTTACTCGGACGGCGTTTACTTTGCCGCGGCGCTTTCGCAGGCGAAGCCGGGCGAGCTGAATGAATTCGCGGCGCAGTTCAAAAACGTTTTTTTGAGCGAAAACATTCCCAACGCTGCGGTGGATTTCGCCCGCTTGGCTGAACTGGCCAAGAGCGGGAATGCTGAACGCGTGGAGACGATTGACGGGGTCAAGGCGGCTTTCGAGGATTATACTTTCTTAATCAGGTCTTCCAACACGCAGCCTTTGGTGCGCGTGAGCGTCGAGGCGAAGTCGCGCGAGCGCGGGCTGGAAGGGCTGGCCGCGGCGAAAAGGCTGCTGGCAGAGTGCAAGGCTTAAAAATGCGCCCTCCGAATTACATTATGGAACCTATTTCTCTTGTTTCAGGTGGGCACGATGGCGTTTAACCCTAACGAGTTTATCGAACAGTCTATCGAAGAGCTGAAAAAGCTCGACGGAACCGCGATTATTGCGGTTTCCGGGGGCGTTGACTCGACGGTTTGCGCGGTCCTGGCCAACAGTGCTTTGGGCCCGAAGCTCAAGCCCATTTTTGTCGACACCGGCTTCCTGCGCAAGGGCGAAGTCGAGCAGGTGAAGAAAGTTTTCAAGGAACTCGGCATAAGCATCGTGATCGTTGAAGCTTCGAAAGAGTTTTTCGCTTGCCTCAAGGGCGTAATCGATCCGGAAGAAAAAAGGAAGAAAATAGGCGGCATGTTCATCCGCGTTTTCGAGAAGGAAGCGAAGCACTTGAACGCGAAATACCTGATTCAGGGGACAATAGCGCCTGACTGGATTGAAAGCGGAAGCGGAATTCGCGATACGATAAAATCCCACCACAACGTCGGCGGGCTTCCCACGCAAATGAATTTGATTGTAGTTGAGCCCATCAGGGATTTGTACAAGGATGAAGTGAGGGCGATTGCGAAAGAGCTTGCGGTTCCCAAAGATCCCGCGTGGAAGCAGCCTTCCCCGGGACCGGGATTGGCGATTCGCGTTATTGGGGAAGTGACGCGGGAAAAAGTGGCTTTATGCAGGGAAGCGAACGCCATTGTCATGGATGAACTATTCAAGGCGTTCGAATTCGGGGAAATGGAGTTGCCCCAGCAGTATTTTGCGGTTCTGTTGGAAACGAAAACGACGGGCGTGCAGGGGGACGTGCGCGCGTACGGCCACACTATTGCCATACGCTCGGTTGAAACCAAGGATTTGATGACCGTGGAGTATTCCAAAATCCCCCACACGGTATTGCACAGGATTTCTTTGCGCATTACCAACGAGCTGAAGCAAATCAACCGCGTTCTTTACGACGTGACTCATAAACCTCCAGCAACGGTCGAGTTCGAGTGAGCTGAAAAAGCAAAAAAGTGTTTTTGCATGAAAGTTTTCGTAGTTGATTTGGGAAGCCAGTGGGGGCACCTAATCTACCGGCGTTTGCGGGACTTGGATGTAGAAACGAAAATGGTTCCAGCCGACTCGCCGTTGAGCGATGTTGAAACCGTGGACGGATTGGTGTTTTCCGGCGGCGCGCTGCGCGTGGGCAAAGGGGAAACGGAAATGGCGGGAAACTGCGGCTTATTCTTGGATTCGGCGGTTGAAAGGGGAACGCCCGTGCTTGGCGTGTGCGCAGGACAGCAGTTTATTGCGCTGCGCTTCGGCGGTGAAGTGCGTCCGGCGAAAGTGCCGGAATACGGCAACGTAGAGTTGGTTGTGGATTACGCAAACGATTTGTTTCAAGGCCTTCCGGAAAAGTTCACGGTTTTCGCTTCGCACAACGACGAAGTAGTCAAAGCGCCGGGTTTCAAGACTCTTGCTCACAGCAAGGATGTTGCGATTCACGCTTTCAAGCACGAAAGCAAGGCGATATACGGAACGCTTTTCCATCCCGAGGTTGCGCATACGCAATATGGAACCGAGGTTTACGAAATGCGTTTCTTTTTCTACCAGCGAAACCAGGTGCTGAAGCTTCATGTTTTCCTGTTTTCCTGTCGAGCGTATGCGCACCGAAAGCTCGCCGCTCTTCACTTCCTTGTCGCCGATGACGCAGACGAACGGAATCCATTCCTTCTCCGCGTTCCGGATTTTGCTTTGGAACGTTTCCCCGCGGTCGTCGAAATCAACGCGAACTTTATGCTTCCTCAGTTCTTCCAAAACCTTTTCGCAATACTCCTTGTGCGAATCGCTTATGGGAATCAGGCGTACTTGCGTGGGCGCAAGCCAAAGCGGAAACGACGGGGTTTTGCCTTGCTTTATGGCTGCAGCCTCGCGCTCGAGAATCGCGAACAAAACGCGGTCGATAGCGCCCGGAATCGAAGTGTGCAGGATTAAGGGGAATTGCTTCTGCCCCTTCTCGTCCGTGTAAGTAATGTCGAATCTTTCGCCATTTTCAACATCTATCTGCACCGTCGACATTCCCGCGGCTTTCATGTTGTTGTCGATGAAGTTGAACTCGAATTTCGTTATGAAGTAGGCGTAGCGCAAGTCGAAGAGTTCGACCATTATCGGCTTTCCGATTTTCTTGACCATGTGCACGTACCAGCCTTTGTTTTCGTTGAAGAATTCTTTCTGGACCCTGAACGTCGCCTCTATGGGGATCTGCAAATCGCGGTTCCAGTCCAGGCAAAGGCCGTACTGCCTCTCGAATTCTTTTTTCGCCTGTTCGAAGTTGGCGCACAGCGTGTGCATATCGGGCATGGTGAACGCCCTCAGGCGCTTGAGCCCCGCCAGCTCTCCGCTCTGCTCGCGGCGGAAAGAGTAATGCGTTATTTCGTAAATCGGCATCGGAAGGTTCTTGTAGGAAATAGTCAAATCGTGGGCGAAGAGGAACTGGCCGAAACAAGCCGAGAACCTGAGAAAATAATCTTTCTCGTCGCTTTTCACCACGTATTGCCTCGCGGGAAACCTGTTCAAATAGCTTTTGAGCGCTGGATGCTGGTAGTCGTACATTATCGGCGTTTCCACCTGCAGCGCGCCGTAGTCGACGCAGATGTCCGTCACCGCCTTTTCGAGCATCCTCTTTATGAGAAGGCCTTTGGGCATCCAGCGCATGTTTCCCGAATCGCTTGCGGGCTCGTACGTCACGAGATGGTGTTCTTTCATCAATTTCACGTGCGGAGGCTCTTCCGCATACGCCCTGACTTTCTTGATTTCGTAGTCGGCGAGCGCCTGCAGCGTGGGATTGTTTTTGTAGTTGTACCTTTCGGCGGGAGTGACCGTTCCGTCGGTGTCGAGAATGACGAATTCGCTTTTGGTTTTTTCTTCCTGCTTGAGCGAGTCGCTTACTGGCTCTTCCTTCGCCTGCGTTCCTTCTACCATCGCCTGCCTGGCTCCGAGCTTTCCGACCGCTTTTTCGAGAGTCTCTGCGTTAATGGTCTTGCTTAATTCCGCTAGCGGGTGGCCTTTGCACTTCAATTCGAATTCCTTGTAATACCCGAAAGGCGCTTTCTGCGAGTCGGGAGCGTAAATCCGCACCATTTGCAAGAAGTCGTTCAATAGCTTTATTGCCTCGTCGGGTTTTGCAAGGTTGTTGGACAAGTGCGCGTACGGGTAGCACAGCACGGCGCTTGCCTTGACTTCCCTGTAATTCTTTTCGACTTCCCGCGCCGCCTGTTCTAAAACTGCGGCGTTATCGCCGACTTCGAAAGAGCTCATTACCAGCATGACGTTCTTCATTTCCACGCCTTTTTTTTCTTCTTCGCCCAACTCCCCAATGCTTTTCAAGGCTTTCGATACGGGCTTGAACCTCACGTAATCGCAATGCAACTCCAGAATTCGCATAGAGTAGTTTTTGGAGGCAAGCAATTTAAATGCGTTTTTTCAGAATGTTTACATGCCTTTGACAGCGTATAGGAAGAAAGACTGCCCGTAACTACTTTTCAGAATATAGCCTTAGGCTTTTGTTTATTCGCTATAGCGTTGCCGCTGTAGTTTTTGGTGGTTTCTAATGTTGTTAGGCTTGATTACGGCGTTTTGCACGGGATTCTTGTCCAAGCTGACGGATGTGCAAGTGGATGAAAAAAGGTTTTTCTTCAGGAACTTCAAGTTTGCGACGGGGTTGGCGTACGGCGTTCTCTATGCGCTAGCGCTTTCTTTGGGCGCAGAGTTTGCAAACTTGTTTTTGGGAATCGCAATCGCGGTGCTTCTTGCCGGAAAAATCGATTCGAAAGCCCACCAGTTCGCCATCGCCGGCTTTCTCGGCGCGCTGGTTTTCTTCGGCTTTCCGCAGGCAAACGCCTTGCTCGTGCTTGCGTTCGTCGTTTTCGCCTTGCTGGACGAGTTTCTCAACGATTATTTCGACGTCCACCCTTCGAAAGGCATTTTGGCCGCAGCGGCAAAGCAACGGCTTTCGTTGGAAGCTTTCGCGCTCGCGTTAAGCATTTACACGGGCAATTGGGTTTACTTTGCTGCGATTTTGTCGTTCGACTTGGGTTATCGGGGAGCGGAAAAGTTTTCCGCGCGCTTTGTTTCGCCCGTTGTGGGTGCGTTTGGAACGCACTTGGTTTTGGATTTGCAAGACTGCCCGGCGGCAAAACTCTCGAGCAGGAAGTTCGTCTTGGCCTTCCTGAATTCATTGCCGGAAGATTTGGGAATGCGGAAAATAAGCAAGCCGGTAGTGAAGGAAATAAAAACGGTTTTGGATGAAGGGCTTTCGGGATTCGTCATGATTGCCGAGTCGCACGTGAGCATCCACACTTTCCCCAAATTCCATTCGGCTCACGTGGACGTTTTCTCGTGCAAGCCTTTCGACGCGGGGAAAGCGAGGGGCGTAATTGAAAAGCGTTTTTCTGCGAAACGCTCGCGTTTTCGCGTGATGGAACGGATGGGTGAAGAAAATGGCTGAAACTGTGAAGGGAATCAAAATCACCAAGGGGCAGGCGGCTTCGGTTTTGGTGGCGCAAATGCGTTTTGCGGGGCTGCAGGCTAGCGAACTCGGAAAGGCGGTAGAAGTCATCCGGGAAATGAAGCGTGCGAAGGCAACCGTTTTCCTAACGTTCACGTCCAACATGGTTTCGTCGGGATTGCGCGAGCTGTTCGCGCAATTGTGCGAGGAACGGTTTGTTGACGCGGTGATAACTAGCATCGGAAGCGTCGAGGAAGATTTGATTAAAACGCGCAAGCCGTTTTTGCTCGGCGATTTTGCTATGGATGACAAGCATTTGCACAAGCGGGGAATAAACCGCATCGGCAACATCCTCGTTCCGAACGACCGTTACGTGCTTTTGGAGAAAATGCTCAAGCCGTTTTTCGAGAAAGAGCTTTCGAAGCAAAAGAAAACGGGGCGAATGCTTTCGCCCAACGAAATGATATTCGATTTGGGGAAAGTTTTCAAGGATGAAAATTCTTTTGTTTTCCAATGCGCCAAAAACGGCATTCCCGTCTTTTGTCCCGCGCCGACGGACGGCGCTTTCGGGCTGCAGCTGTTTTTCTTCAAGCAAGACCACCCTGAATTCGGCATCGACGTTACGGGCGACATGAAGAAGCTTGCGGAAAAAGTTTTGCTTTCGCAAAAAACCGGAGGCATCATTTTGGGAGGCGGTTTCGCCAAGCACCATGCCATCGGCGTGAACATCCTGCGCGGGGGCTTTGATTACGCGGTTTACGTTTGCACCGCGAGCGAATACGACGGTTCGTTGAGCGGCGCGAAAACGCGCGAGGCGATATCCTGGGGCAAAATCCGGGAAAAGGCGCGTACGGCGCACGTGGAGGGCGACGCGAGCGTAGTTTTCCCGCTGATGGTTTCGGCTTTGGACGCTTGAAGAGTTAAACTATTGTTTTTAAACCGGCGTTGGTAATTGTTTAATTGGCGGGGTGAAGCTTGAATGTTTTACGAGGCTGGTCTGATGTTGGAACAATATCTCTTTATAGGCTTGTTTATAGGCGGGCTTTTCGGGCTCGTGCTTACGTTCACTCGCCGCAGGAAAAAGACTTTCGGTTTAGAGCTTGCGATTGCATTCGTCTTGTTTGCGGCTGGAGTTTTCGGCCCCACGCTTTTCAGCTTCCCCCCGACGCCTTACGTGCTCTTTCCTTCGCTCAGCTATGCGCCGGCACCGGCCGGAATATCTAGCGTTAAAACCGCTGCCCCTGCCGATACTGTTCCCGGCAGCCCTGCCGTCGATAGTTCGATTCCCGTTGTTTCACTTGCCCCAGTGCAAGTGGTGACTTCAACCGCTTCGGTTAAGGTTGAAGATTCCGGCAGCAACGTGCCGGTCACGGGAACGTTGATTACTGCGACGGACGACAAGACCGGCGTTTCCGTAAGCGTAAAGACGGATTCGCAGGGAATCGTGCCGGTTGAGACGATAGTTTCGGACTTGAACGAGAAAATAGCGAAAAAAGAGAGGGAAGAGAAAGGCGTCCAGCCCGAGCCTACCGCCGCCGCAACCGCGTCAGCCACTCCGTCTGTTGACGCAACCGCAGTTCCTTCGGTTTCGGTCGAACCGACCGATGTTCCTTCGGTGGAGCCTACGGCCGTGCCTAGCGCGGCTCCCGAAGCTGAGGTTGTTGAAGACATTACGCTCGTCACCAAAACTAAGGGCGAAGAAACTACTAAGAAAATAACGATTGACGACGGGGACCCGCGGGCTTCAGGGCAAGTGGACGTTAAAATAGACGTGTTGCCTCCGTTGTCAGAGTCTTTCATGCAGCAAGCCGGAGGCATAGATTCGGTTTCAGCCGACTCTCCATCCGCAGTTTCCGGTTCTCCGGTTTTGATTCAAATCGCGCCTTCTGAAGTGCTGGCTCCTCCCGGGCTTTTGGCCAGGCAAGTGGCCGGAAATCAGTTGGAATTCCAGCGCGGGATGAAGGCCGTGGACGTGATGGTCAACGGCAGGGAACAGCGCTTGAGCACTATAGAACTGCGCATTAAAAACAGCGGGAACATAAAGATAGAAAACATGGTTATCAACGAAGATTTCAAGGGCTTTTACAACCTAATCCGGGAGCGCAGGCGCCAGCAGGGCTTGAGCGCCACTGAAGTTGATGAAAAAATCACCTTGGTCGGCGTGAGTTCCGCTCCCGTCGAGCTGAAGAACGGGGAGTTCGCTAAATGGCTTTTCTCGGAGTGTTGTGAGCAAGCTTGCAGCGCCTGTCGCGGTAGCAGTGTCCAACGAGCCTTTGAGGGTGGTGGTGAAGCAGCAGTCTTCGTTCGACACTACCGCGGTCATAGGCTTGATTCTTGCGTCCGCGATAGTGTGCGCGATTGCAGTGTTCTTCGTGCGAAGGCCGCAGTAATTCAAAGGAGCTTGAAGTAAATCCTCTTGTTTTTCGCGCCCTTGTTTTCGAGGCGCGTTATTTCTATTTTCCCGCACTCGCGGGTGTTGGCAACGTGCACTCCGCCGTCCGCTTGCGTATCAAGCCCGACGATTTCCACGATGCGCAGCACGGGGATGTTCGGGGGCAGCGCGTTCGCGAGCTTTACTATGCCCTGGATTTTGAATGCCT
>JAGVWL010000056.1 GCA_018304285.1 Microcaldota archaeon | reverse complement strand
CGAAAGCGCCTTTTTTCTTGAGCAAATCGATTATGGGCTTTGCAGGCGTTTTCCTGAATTCCTTGACTCCAGCCCTGAACGCTAGCCCCAAAACCAAAATCCTGGAGCCGGCCAGCATCCGTCCTGCTTTGTGCAATTCTTCTTCGGCCAAAACCACTGTTTTCGCGGGCATGGATTCGTTGGTGGCTCTCGCCGCCTTGACCACGAGAGTGTTGCCGTTCATTATGAAGTGCGGATAGTAGGGAATGCAATGCCCTCCGACTCCGCAGCCGGGAGTGTGAATGTGGCTGTAGGGAAGGGTGTTGGCCGCATTGAACGCTTCCAGCGCGTCTATCCCCTGGGCGTCGCTGTACTGCCACAATTCGTTGGCAAGCGCGATGTTCACGTCCCTGTAAACTCCTTCGAAAACCTTCACCGCTTCAGCAGTCCTGATGTTTGAAACTGGAACAACGCCCTTGGAATTTATTTTGCTGTAAATGGCTTCGAGCGACTTGAGGGTTTTCGCGTCGCTTGCGCCGATGATTTTCGGATAGCGGTCGGTAATGTCTCGGATTGCCGTTCCGGACATCGTCCTTTCGGGCGCGTGGCCCAAGCCGAAATCCTTTCCGCACTTCAGCCCGCTTTCGTCCAGTATGGGAATCAGGCTTTCGGTGCTTCCCGGCGGCATGGTGCACTCCACCACGACCGCGTTTCCTTTTTCCAAAACTTTCGCGATGCTGGAAGAAACGGCTTTGACCAAGCTCAAGTCTGGAACTATCGTTCCCTCGCGTTCGGTCAAAAGCGTGGGCACGATTATGACGTGCAAGTCTGCTTTCGCCTTGGAAGCGTCGGTGGTGGCAACCAGATTTTTTCCCGCGTGCTTTTCCAGCAGGGCTTTCACTCCCGGCTCTTGCGGCAAAACGTCTTCCTTCGAATTGATTTTCCGGACGAGGTCGGCATTTACATCCACTCCGACCACGCGGGCGTTCTTGTCGGCGAAGACCAAGGCCAGCGGCAGGCCCATTTTTCCCAAGCCGTAGAGCGCCACGCGCAACTCGCCGTTTTCCAGCGCTTTCAAGACTTTTTCAGGAGTTTCATGCAAATCGATCATTTTCACACCCGCATTTTTGAAGCAAAATACTCCGCTACATCGCAGCTTTTCGCAACCCACACGTCGCCCTTCTGCTGGGAAAGGAATTCCAGGCAGCGTTCAAACTCTTTCAACCGCACTACGTCGTACGGGTCGAAGTAGAACGTCGCAGGAATATTGTATTTCTTGGAAATTAAAACGCTTTTTTTGAAAAGGTCGAGGAATTCTCCCGGCGAATGCGCAGGGGGCGCAGTGCGGAAGCAGTGGAAGGAGTCGAAAACGCTGTAGTAATGCTTGGGGCAGGTCATTACAGGCAACTCCAGGACTCCGAAAGCGTTTTCGCCGAAGCCCGGCTTGAGGTAATGCTTGCGTGAGGGGTTGAAGGGAAGGCCTTTCGCGCCTGTTTTCGTCAAAACGGTCGATGAGGAATAAGCGTACCCACGCTTTTCCAGGATTTCGTAAGCGCCTTGCGAATTCAAGTCGCCGAAGTGCGGAGCCCGGAAGCCCACGGGAGTTACGTCCAGTATTTTCCTGCTCACGCGCTCGAACTCCGCGATTTCCCACTCCTGCCGTTCCTTCGAAAGCCGATTGAAAAACTCGCGGGGGTTGAGCTCGTCGTGGTTGGGGTGCGAGTAAGTGTGATTCACAATCTCGTGGCCTTCGTCTGCAACGAGCGCGTGCTGGCGCGGGAATTGCTCCACGAGCTTGCCTATGCACGCGAAAGAGCCTTTGAAGTCGAACGAATCAAGCACTTCAACAGCGCGCGCCAGCGACTGCGCGTCGCGCGCGTATTCCACGTCGAAAGTTATGGAAACTGCGCAGCTCCTGCCGGCCCAAGACATGCCTCTCGCGCCCAAGAAAAATTTTTTGTACAACAGCGGGCTCGCTATTTCAACAGCCTTCCGCAAAAATCTTTTCATTTGGACCGCCTTGATTTTGAAACAGACTCGAGTGCTTTCAAAAACCTTTCCGAAAGTCCTGCCCAATCGAATTCCTTCGCCTTGGCAAAGCCTTTCTTCGACAAATCGGAGCGCAGCTTGGAATCGCCCACCGCGCGTTCGATAGCGCGTTCGTATTCCCGGGGAGTGGAAGCGTAGAGCAATGCGTTTCCTGCAATCCGCTCTACTTCCGAAATCCGCGATGAAACGACGGGCTTGCGCAAAGCCCAGTATTCGAAAAGCTTTATGGGGCACACGGCGTCGGTCAGCTCGTTTTTGGCGAAGGGAATAAGGCAAACGTCCATCGAAGCCATCCACTCGAACGAATGCGGCTGGGGCACGAACTGCGGCGAAACGAAAACGTTCTTCATTTTTCCCGCCGCATCCTCGAGCTTTTTCCTCTGCACGCCGTCGCCGATGAAGTAGAAATGCACGCCGCGCATTTCTTTCGCCGCCCCGAGCACGGCGTCAAAATCCACCCACTCGCCAAAACCTCCCACGAAACCCACGGCCGGCTTTTTCACCTTTCCTTGCTTTAAAGGCAGGGGCCGGATTCTCGAGATTTTTTCCACGTCTGCGCCGTTTGCAACCAACGCCACGCGCTTGTTGAACCGCCTGGCGTCTTCAAGCAAATTGAAAGCAGTTGCGACGACCAAATCGCTGTTCCGCAAGGCGCTAATCACGGCCAGCCTGGATGCAGCCCGTTCGATGGGGTTGGAACGGAATTTGTGGATCAGGTCGATGTAATCGAAAACAAGCGGAACGCCTCGTTTTTTAAGTTCCCGCCGCGCGAGCGCGCATCCCCACGGGGAATAGAAGACTGCAACGTCCGCCCAATCGGCATACTGTTTCGCGTAATGCAGGAAGTGCCGTTCGCGCGCCACGAGCTCGGAAGCGGGATTGCGCTTCGGTTCGATTCCCGGGGCGAGCTTGACGTTCTTCGGGATTTTCGCGTCAAGATTTTCCGTCTTGTACTTTTTTTGGGAAGACCCGTCTATCCAAACCACGTTCGCTTTCGCGTTCCGATTGACCACGAGGTTTTTGAACCGCACTGCCGAACCGTCGAGGCTGGAATACTTTCCGCCGCTGAAAACCAAGATGTTCATGTTATTCCTTTCCCGTT
Source organism: Microcaldota archaeon (assembly GCA_018304285.1). Lineage (GTDB taxonomy): Archaea > Micrarchaeota > Micrarchaeia > Norongarragalinales > Norongarragalinaceae > UBA10210. Next base: position 5,817 of record JAGVWL010000056.1, on the reverse strand, counting down.
TCACTCGAGGCCCTTGTCCATCCCTACGCGCTTGTACGCCTTGCCCGCGAAATCATTCTTGTCGAACAAGAACGCCGCGTCAACGACAGCCTTTGCCTTAACTTGCGAAGGCGCGATTTTCTTGAACTCGTCGTGCGCCACCAGGAAAACCACGCAATCCGCCCCCAAGGCTTTTTCTGCAGTGGTGACGGAAGAATGGACTTTCGCCATGTTCGCCTCGTTGACGTACGGGTCGCAAATCTCAACTTTAGCCCCGCGCTTCAAAAGCTCGGGGATTATCACTCGCGATGGAGCCTGGCGCACGTCGTCAACGTTTTCCTTGTACGCGACGCCCATTATTGCAACCGTGCTTTTGCCGATGTCTTTCCCGGACTCCTTCAACGCATTTTCAATCAAGTCCGCCGTATGCAAGGGCATCGAGTCGTTCAGCTTGCGGGCGGTCATTATGAGCGTGGGGTAAAAGCCCTTGGCTTGCGAGGCTTTGAGGATGTAGTAAGGGTTGTTCGGCAGGCAATGCCCTCCCACGCCCGCGGAAGGCTTTGTCCTGTAGAAATTCCATTTGGAAGAGCAAGCTTCGATAATCTCTTTCACGTCTATGCCCGTCTTTTCGCAAACGACCGCAATCTCGTTGATGTAGGCGATGTTCACGTCCCGCTGCGTGTTTTCCACGAGCTTGGAAAGTTCGGCGGTATCGGCGTTCGAGACAAGGACTATGCGCGCGTCGACCACGCTTTCGTACAGCGCTTTCGCCGCATCGCCGCTTTTTTCATCCACCCCGCCCACCACGCGCGGCGTCACCATGACGTTGTGCTCGTTGTCGCCGGGATTCAAGCGCTCGGGGCAGTGCGCCAGGAAAAAGTCCTTGCCGCACTCCAGCCCGCTTTCCTTTTCCAGCAAAGGCTTTACGAACGTCCTGCACGCGCCGGGATAAACCGTGCTTTCGACTATCACGAGCGAACCGCGCTTCAGCCCTTTGGCCACGCTCGTGCAAGCTTTTTCCACGAAAGACAAGTCCGGCTCGCCTTTTTCGGCGGGAGTGGGAACCGAGATTATTATCACGTCGCTTTGCTTTGCCGCAGCTGTAACGTCCCGCATTGCCTTGAGCCTGCCGGTGGCGAAAACGCGCGGGACGCTTTTGTTCAAAACAGGGTCGTTGATGTGGCTTACGCCCTTGTTCGTAAGCTCAACTATGCGCTCGCTGACGTCCGCCGCAATCACGTTAAAGCCCTTGTCGGCGAAGAGAACTGCGTTGGGCAAGCCTACATACCCCACGCCCACGATGCAGACTACGGCGCGCTTCGATTTTATTTTGTCCTTCAAAACTTCAACCACAACATCACCTTGGTTACTGCCGGAGTGACCGGACGGTTTCCTCCAGCCCTCGCTCCAGCGAATAGGACGGGGTAAAACCGAGAATGTCTTTTGCTTTTGAAACGCTTATCTTATTGCTCATGGGATCGCCGGCAATCGCGTCCAAATGCTTGATTGCAGCTTTCTTGCCCGTTATTTTTTCCAGCGCAAGCGCGATTTCCAGCACGCTCGATTCCTTGGGGCTGGCTATGTTGAATATTTCGCCGGCGGCCTTCGGGCTTTTCCACGCGGCAAGCGTTCCTTCGACGGTATCTTTGACGAAAGTGAATTGGCGCTTTTGCTTTCCAGAGCCGAACACTTCCAGCGGCGCCCCGGAAAGGATTGCATCGGCGAACTTAGGGATTACCGCGGCGTAAGGAATGTCGGCGCGCTGCCTCGGGCCGTAAACGCTCACGTAACGCAATACCGTAGTTTCAAGGGAATAAAGCGAATTGTAAACCATGCAATATTCTTCTCCAGCGAGTTTCCCCACGCCGTACGGGTGCAAGGGATGCAGCTTCTGGCCCTCGCTGTTCGTTTTTTCCCCGCCGCCGTAAACGCTCGACGAAGAGGCGAATATCATGCGCTTGACGCCGTTCTTCCTGCACGCCTCGAGGACGTTGAGCGTGCCTGTCACATTCACTTCGTTCGCTTCAAGCGGGTCTTTGATGCTGCGCATCGCGCGGTTCATCGCAGCCAAATGGAAAACGGCGCCGGCGTTTTCGAAAGCTTTTTCCACAGCGGAAAGGTCGCGGATGTCGCCCTTGACGAATTGCGCGCCGCACTCCTTCAAAACTTCGAGATTTTGCTTTCCAACGCTGAGATTATCGAGAACAACGACTTCGTTGCCTTCCCGCGCCAGCGCTTCCGCAAGATGGCTTCCGATAAAGCCTGCGCCGCCCGTGACCACAACCTTCAAACAAACCACCCTCAAAACAAAAACAAAACAGCGAGAATTCAAAACACTTCAGTAAGTATAACTATACAAAATGTAAAGCTTTATATACTTAATGTTAATAGTACTTTACATGAAGAACCGGTTGCGCGAGTACCGCGCGAGGCAGAATCTCACGCAGGATGATTTGGCGAAAAAAGTTCACGTAACCCGCCAAACCATCATTGCCATAGAGAACGAGAAGTACAACCCCTCGCTCGAGCTCGCGTTCAAGCTCTCGAAAACGTTCGGTTGCAAGATAGAAGGCTTGTTTGAGGAATAAAGGAGGATGGGGAAATGCGCTTGAAAAACGTGGTTTTGAGTTTGGTGTTCACGCTCTTGCTTTACTTCAGCTACGCCAACCGCTATTCGTTCGAGCCCCTTGCATTTCAAATACTGTTTTTCGGCTTGCTTATCGCAGGCGGCTTTTACGCCTACAGGGAGTGGATTTCCCGGGATGACGTAAAAAGCGACGAGAGGACGCAGCTCATTGCAGGCAAGGCTGCTCGCTTTACCCTGGTGGCAAGCGTGGTGGTAGTGATATTGATTCTCGCGGTTTTGGCTTACTCCGGAAGGCCGACGAGCCCGAACGGCATTCTCGCGGTCCTGCTGGGAATAATGAGCATCGCGTACAGCGTTGCTTACGCTTACTTGGAAAGGAAGATGTAGAGGACAAAAACCGAATAGAAATTCATGCGTAATCCCTCTGTGGGAAAAAGGGAGAGCGCGACGTGATGCGAGCCCCCCTCCGTTGCATCGCGCCTCCTCAAACCCCCATTTCGGTTTTTCGCAAAAATAAATCAAAAACATTTTTTCAGAAAAAAAGCGCGGAAGGTAGTTTCTTTTGGTCTTAAAGGTTTTGAATGTCGCGGGCGCAAGGCCGAACTTCATGAAAATCGCGCCGATAATGCGCGAAATGCAAAAACGCGCTTCTTTCTTCAAACCCATTTTGGTCCATACGGGGCAGCATTACGATTTCGGGCTGAACGAAGTTTTTTTCGCACAGCTGGGCATCCGCAAGCCCGACCATTTTCTCGGCGTCGGCTCGGCTTCGCACGCGGTGCAAACCGCGAACATCATGACGGGCTTCGAAAAAGTTTTGCTTGAGGAAAAGCCCGACTTGGTTTTGGTCGTCGGAGACGTGAATTCCACCCTCGCCTGCGCGCTCGTCTCGGCGAAAGAACACTATCCCGTTGCGCACGTTGAAGCGGGATTGCGCAGCGGCGACTGGAGGATGCCCGAGGAGGTCAACAGGGTTTTGACCGACCGGATTTCGAAATTCTTGTTTACAACCTCGCAAGACGCTTCCGAAAACTTGAAGAACGAAGGCATTGCCGAGGGAATTTACTTCACAGGCAATACGATGATAGACTCCTTGAAGACTTTCGAAAAACAGGCTGGAAAAACCGGGAGCGAAAAAAAGCTCGGCCTGGAGAAAGGCGGCTATGCGCTTGTAACCATGCACAGGGCTGAAAACGTGGACGACGGAAAGACGCTCGCCAAAGTCGCCGAAATAGTTTTGACTGCCGCGTCGTTTTCGCAAGTTGTTTTTCCAGTGCACCCGCGGACTAGGGAAAGGCTGGAAAAAAGCGGGTTGAAGCAAAAGCTCGAAAGCAAGGGAGTCAAGCTAGTCGAGCCGTTGGGGTATCTCGAGTTTTTGAATCTCGAGGCGAAAGCCAAATTCGTTTTGACAGACTCGGGCGGAGTGCAGGAAGAAACTACGGTTTTGGGAGTGCCGTGCTTTACCGCACGCCGCAACACCGAACGCCCCATAACCGTTTCTGAAGGCACGAATACGATCGTAGACTTGGATTCCGTGCTTTTGAAGAGAGAGCTGGAAAAGCTTTATTCGGGCGAAGGAAAGAAGGGAAAGATTCCCGAAAAGTGGGACGGGAAAGCGGCGCAAAGGATTTGCGACGCGCTGGAAAAGGGTTTTTAGGTTTCGCATGGCAAAACAATTGAAAAGTTGGGAAAAATGATTTCAGGGCAGAGGATTCTAATCACTGGCGGGGCGGGATTCATCGGCTCCAACCTAGCCAAAGCCTTGTGCGAAAAAAACACGGTTTACGTTGTCGACGACTTGAGCGAAGGCTTCAAGGAAAACCTGAGCGGCTTGCCCGTCGCCTTCTTCAAGAAAGACATCCGCGACCGGGAATTCATGCGCAAGCTTTTCTCGACGCACAAATTCAATTGCGTCTTTCATCTTGCAGCGAGTTTCGCCAACCAAAAGAGCGTTGACGACCCGGCATTGGATTTGGACGTGAACGGAGTTGCGACACTCAAGCTTTTGCAGTTGGCAAAAGAATTTGGAACCAAAAAATTCGTTTACTCCTCGTCGTCGTGCATTTACGGCGCAGTTGACGGCGCCATGGGCGAAGAACTGAAGCCCATGCCTGAAACGCCTTACGCCATCACCAAGCTTTTGGGCGAGCAGTACGTCAAGTTTTTCGCTGACTTTCACGGTCTCGATGCCGTTAGCGTGCGTTTTTTCAACGTTTACGGCCCGAACGAGTACCCCGGCCCTTACCGCAACGTGATTCCCAAATTTTTTGCACTCGCGCGGCAGAAAAAACCGCTTGTGATTACGGGGTCGGGCGAGGAAACGCGCGACTTCACGTTCGTGGAAGACGCGGTCGAAGCCACGATTCTCGCCGCGGAAAAAGGAACTGCGGGGGAAGCGTACAACATCGGCAGCTCGCAGGAAACCAAGGTAATCGGCTTGGCAAACGAGATAAACAAGCTTGCTGGAAACGAAGGGAACGTGCAAAAGGGGGAGCGCAGGGCATGGGACCACATTTCAAGGAGGCTGTCCGACAATTCCAAGATAAAAGCGCTCGGCTGGGCTCCTAAAACCAAGTTGGGGGAAGGCTTGAAGAAAACTTTCGATTGGTTTGAACAAAACGTGAAAGGTGTTTCAAATGGCTGATTTTTTCGTGCATCCTACTGCCGAAGTTTCGCCCAAAGCGAAAGTGGGAAAGGGAACTAAAATCTGGCACGGCGCGCAAGTGCGCGAGGACGTGGAAATAGGCGAGAACTGCATCATCGGGAAAAACACTTACATAGACTTCGGCGTGAAGATAGGGAACAACTGCAAAATCCAGAACAACTGCAGCGTCTACCACGGCGCCACGGTCGAAGAGGGCGTTTTCATCGGCCCGCACTGCATTCTCACCAACGACAAAAACCCAAGGGCGGTCAATGCCGACTTGACCCTGAAGGGCGCGAGCGACTGGAAAGTCGCAAAAGTCTTGGTAAAGAAAGGCGCGTCGCTCGGGGCGGGCACGATAGTCCTGCCGGGCGTTACGGTGGGCGAGTGGGCGATGATAGGCTCTGGAAGCGTCGTCACCAAAGACGTCGAGGATTTTGCATTAGCGTATGGCAATCCCGCGCGGACTGCGGGCAAAGTGAACAAGGAAGGCTTGAAAGTTTGAAAAGAGGGGAAAAAATGATTTCGATTGCAAAACCGTTGGTTGGAACCGAGGAAATAGAAGCGGCGAAACGCGCTTTGGAAAGCGGAATGCTCACGGGCGGGC
>JAGVWL010000055.1 GCA_018304285.1 Microcaldota archaeon | reverse complement strand
GCGAAAAGCAGAAATAATTGAACTTGCAGCTTTTCGCTAGTTGCAGAAGGCAGGGAAAAAGCTCCAATATTTTTGCCTTCTGCTATGAGCTTCTTTTTTTCTTTCAGGCAAAAGAACGGCTAGCGTCAGCCGTGCACGAAATAGAATAGCCTTGTGCGATTGAACGGTTGAAAACTGAAAAAAATAAAAAGAATTTCAACCGAACAATGCAGCAAGACCGGCAGCGGCTTCCTCTTCCTTCTTCTCTTCGCTGACCTCGTCCTTCTTGTCTTCCTTCTTGGCTTCGCCTGCGGGCGCAGCAGCAACCGGCGCAAAAGCCGCTTGCTTCACAGCCTCTTCGATGTTGACGCCTTCCAAAGCAGCGACGAGCGCCTTGACTTTAGTAGCGTCTTCCTTGACGCCGACCGCGCTCAACACTTTGGAGACGTTTTCCTCGCTGATAGGCTGGCCTGCACTGTGCAGGAGCAAAGCCGCGTATACGTCTTTCATTTTTCATTCCTCCAAAAAAATCATTTTCAAGCGCTCGGCGCCTGTTCTGCAACAGGAGCTTCTGCTGCAGTCGTCGCCTCAGCCGGTTTTTCCGCCGGCGCTTGCTTCGAGTCGACGAGTTTTTGCAGCGCGTTTGCCTGCCTCGCCGCCTTTGCGATTATGATTTGCGCAGTCGTCCCGTTCATTATGCCCGCGAACACCGCAAGGTTAACCGCGCTCGCGTGCGCCTGCTTCAAGCTTTCAACTAATGCAAACTCGTCAACATCCAAAACGTCTTGCTTGTACAGCAACCCGTTCTCCCAAACCGCTTTCACGTCAATGCCGTTTTCCATGGGCGTTACTCCCAGTTTGGAGAGGATTTTCGCAGCTTGGTCGGAAATTGCATCGCCTTTCTTCGCGACAACAGTATCCTTTACAATCACAACCTTGGTGCCTTGAATGCGCGCGTCAATCTTCGCCTGCTTGAGTTCGGTGAGAACAGGCCCGGGAGCAAGGCTGGTTTCGCCTGCAGGCACGATGATGTCGTAAGGCGCTATCTGCCCGGGCTTCGCGGCCGCCTTGCTCTTGTTCTGCTTGAACAGCTTGTAGAGCTTGAAAGCGGGGAGTTTAGTGAAAACGAGCACTCCGCCGTTGCCAAGGAAAGAAAGCAGTTCCTTCGTCTCTGGACGCGCTTCCTCCAACGCCATTTTCAGCAAAGTATGCCTTGCAAAAACTATGTCAGCCTGGCCGCGGATTTTCTTTTTGACCGCCCCGAAATTGCGCGACGGAAGCGAAGCTATGGAAGCGACGGCTACGACGGGATACGCTTTCGACTCCGCCTTCAATTCCTGCACGAGCTTTTTCTTTTCCTGTTTCGAAATCATTCCAAATCACTTTTTAGCGCAAATAATCAAGCGGCCGCTTTCGCCGCAGCCCCGAGCTTGACGGGCTTGCCCATCGTCGTTTTAATGAAAACGCTTTTCACGTTCTTGCCGAAATCCGAACGCTCCAGCGCTGCAAAAACTGCAAGAATGTTTTCCACTATCTGCTCCTTGGCCATGTTTTCTTTTCCAACAATGCAGTGCACGCTGGGAAGAAACTTGCCTTTCGCTTTAAGCGTAAGAGTGCGCCTTGAGTTTGAAATCAACGAAGCCATGTTTGCAGCCGGAGGCATGGGCTTGGGCGTTTTTCCCTTCGCGCCAAGCACTTTCCCGAGCGCCTTTCCGACAGGCACCATGAGCTGGGGAACCGCAAGCAAGGAATAATCGAGCAACGCGGTCATTTTTTTCTTGTCTTTCGCGTAAGAATCGATTTCTGCTGAAGAAATAACCAAATCCGCTCCCGCCTTCTTCGCATCCAGCCCGACTTGCCCGTCGGCAAAAACGCACACTTTCGTGGGCTTGGGCTCGAACGGAAGGACGACTTCAACATTAATCCGCCCTTCTTGTTTCTTGAAGTCGACGTCCTGGAAATTGACGGCAAGGTCGATGCTTTGCACGAACTTCTTCTCGCCCTTCTGCGCGAGAGCTTCGGCTAAAGTAGCGTCAGTGCCTTTCTTGTCAAGCAAAACCATTTTCGTTCACGTTGAAACTGTACGTTGGAAAAATTCGTTTTCCATTTGCAAAGGCAAAGCCAAGCTTTGCCGTCCCTCCTGGCCCGCTCGGGACAGTAAAATGCGAAAGCTCAGGCTTGAGCCTTCGCCAGTTCGGGAAAACGAGCTAATTACTATGATTTGAACGGCTTTAAAACCTTTTTTCTCAGCCTTTGAGCTGCGAATCGAACTTTCCGCCGTTTACTTCCTTTATGAAGTCGCGCGGGTTCTTGCCTTCGACCGTAACGCCCAAACTCAAGCACGTGCCTGCGATTTCCTTCGCCTGCTGCTTCAGCGTAGTCGCGAGCGAAGAGTCTTTCTTCATGTTCGAGATTTTCACTACCTGCGCGATTGAAAGGTTGCCGATGGTCTTCTTGCCTTTCACGCCGGCTTCTTCCTTCACGGGCTCCTTGATGCCCAGTTCTTTCTTTATCAACGCGCTCGTGGGCGGGGTGCCCACTTCGATTTCGAAAGTCTTGCTTCCCTTTTCGAAAGTCACTTTAAGGGGAACTTGCATTCCCGCAAAATCCTTGGTCTTCTCGTTGATTTTCGCGATGACTTCGCCGATGTTCAAGCCGCTTGGCCCGATAGCCGGGCCCAAAGGGGGAGCGGCAGAAGCCTTTCCGCCTTCAACCATCGCTGCAATCGTCTGTTTCGCCATTTTCAAAAACACCCTTCAAATTTCAAAACTCGGAACTAAGCCCTTTAAACAACAATCTAGGAACGTTATAGAAGCTGCAAGAAACCTTAGCATAAAGCAATTATTTAAGACTTTGTCTTCCGCGCAAACGGCAGATTTAAACGTCCGGAATTCTTTGAGAGTATGGATTAGCGTTGAACAGCGTTTGGATTGCATTTGCCTTCGGTTTCACCCTTGCGGTGGGACTGCTCGTTTTCGTCGACTACGACGCGCCGCAGCAACCGCCTTTGCAAGGCCAGCCAACATACGCTCCGCCTGCAAGCACGGCTAGAGCATCCCAACAGCAGAATTTCCCCTCGATGCCTTTTGTTGAAGAAATCAAGCAAAGCACTGGGCAGCAAGAACAACGCCAGGCAAGCGTTTGGAACCAAGGATGCAAGGGCGAAGGGACGGTGCAATTCACGTTCCCGCCAAGGAAAATCGGGGACATTGGAATCATAGAGCCGATGGGTTTGATGCTTAGCGCGCACGTCACTCCCATAGACCACCAATACTATTACCCTTCGGTCTGGACTCAAGAGCTTTCTGAAGAGAGCATGAAAGACGTTTTTTCACCCGCGGACGGCGTTGTTACGGAATTACAAAGCATGCCCGCGTATTTCAACCAAGGTAAAGGGACGCAGTACGGGGATTACAGGCTCATAATCCACTTCACGTGCGAATTCTACGCGATCTACATCCACGTCAACCAGCTTTCCGACAAGCTGAAGAACGCGGTAGGGAACGGCGAGAGAATCACCGCGCCCGTCGAAGTCAATGCAGGGGAATACATCGGGAGGGCGCGGGCTTTCGACTTTTCGGTGCATTACGAAAAAAGCTTTTTGACCGGCTTCGTGGTTCCAGAGCATTATTCCCGCGAGGCTTGGAAAATCCACACGGTCGATCCGTTCGATTACTTCGCTCCCGAAGTCAAGGCGCAACTGCTCACGAAAAACATCCGCACCGACAGCCCGCTGGGCGGAAAGATAGACCGCGATATTGACGGAAGGCTGGCCGGCAATTGGTTCGAGGAAAACACGAACGGATACCAAGGAACGAGGGACCCAGAATACTGGGTTACTCACGCTTCATTCTCCCCCAACGCCCTAGACGAAGAGCATTTCATAATCTCCCTCGGCGATTTCGCAGGCGAAGCGAAACAGTTCGGCGCAAAAGGCAATTCCCCTGACCCGAAGACAGTGGGCGTCGAAACCGGGCTCGTTAAATACGAACTGGTGGAATTCGAGCACAAGGACGAAACGGGAAACTATTGGAACAGGATGAGCTACGTCAAAGGGCTCAAGGCCGAAAACATGAATGAAGTCCGCGGGACGGTTTTAGTCCAGCTTTTGGAAAAAAGAAAGCTCAAGCTCGAGGTTTTCCCGGGAAAAAAAGCTTCCGAAGTAAGCGGCTTCACCAGCACGGCTAAAACTTACGAAAGATAACCGCCAGCGCGTCGTTCACAAACACCGTTTTTAATAACGGAGTTGTTTTTTCTTCATGGAGCTTTCCGACTACAAAGTGGGCATCGCCGTTTTCTTCGTTTTGCTTGCCTTGCTCGCAGTCCTCAATCCCCAGCCGCCCGTGCTCGAAACGCATTCCCCTTCCGCGCTTGCCGAGAAAAACTATTCCATCGACGGGCAATCCGTCGTAGTGAAAAAAACGCTTTCGGCTTTGGGCGACGGCATAGCATACAAAAACACTGGGACGCAAAGCGTGGAATTCGGCGTGATAGACGTCATTCCTCCGTCCTTGGCGGAAAACTCGCAGGAAGTTTATTTCTCGAATTCGGGGACAGGGAAAGCGAAAACCGATTTCTTCGACAACAAGGAACCTCCGGTATTGCGGCACACTAGCATAACGCTCGGGCCGGGCGAAACTTTCGAAAGAAAGACGGAAAGCCGCAAATTCTCTTTATTCCCGATATCGCAAAAGCCGCTGCACGTTTTTTCCAACGCCACTCTGACGGCGGAAGAAAAAAAGGCGCTCGAGCCTGCTTTGCGCAAGGCGAGCGCCCTTGCCGAGCAGATGAGCGGCGAAGAGCGCGAGGTTTTCGAGGAAAAACTCAATAACGCCATGCTTAAGGCGCGGGCGCAGGGCAACAGCGCGAATGAAACGGCGAAAGCGCTCGAGCAGTTCGCGGACGGCGTGAAGCAAGCGAAAGACGAGGCGCAAGCTTCGCCCTACGCTTCCGCAGGCGCGTCCGTCTCTCCTTCGCCCGCGAACGCCACGCAGGGCTTTCTCGACAGGCTCAAGCAAATGAACGCCAACATTCCCAAACCCTCGCAGCAAGCCAACGCCAGCGAATTCAAGTTTCCCGAGCTTCCCGAAAAAATAGAGTTGGAAGTGAGCGAAGACGACCCTTACGACAAGGCTGAATTCACCGCAAACGCAATCGGCGATTTGGGGAGCGCGCTAGTGCGCATTGAAAGCGAGGACGGGTCTTCAATGCACTTGACTGCAACCACATCCCAAACCACGCCCACGCAATACGATTTCACGGTCGACGCAGACTTTTCCGACAGGGACACGGATAAGTACGGGCTGTTCGACTTTGACGAGGGGCACGCTGAATTAATTGTGTTCTACTCGGGTTTTCAGGCAGAGCCTAAGACTATCCCGATAGCCATCAACGTAAATCACATCTCTATTTCCGAAGCGGAAAAGTTAGCATTGGATGCGACCGTTTCCCAAGAAGAGTTTCTTTCAGCGCCGGTGCAAAATGAGCCTCAATACGAGCAAGGGCAAACGCCATCCACACAATGCGCAATCAAAGCAAAGCAAATCACCGATTACGCGAAAACATTCGTGCAAAAACTGAAGTACAAGTGGGGAGGCACGTCTTTGGTTTCGGGCGCCGATTGCTCGGGTTTCGTGCAAAGCATTTACGCGAAATTCGGAATAGGCATCCCGAGGACTGCGGCAACGCAAATCGGCGCGGGGGTTGCGGTAAACAAGAAAAACCTTATTCCCGGCGATTTGGTGTTCTTGAAAAACACTTACAAGAAGGGCGTTTCGCACGTTGCGATTTACGTCGGCGAAGGGCGCGTCGTCGATGCGCCGGGGAAAGGCCAGTTCGTCAGCTACGACAGCCTGTATACAAATACCTACCAGCAGAAATACGCTGGCGCAAGACGGGTCATCCCCGAATGCATCTCGCAAACTACTAAAAAATGAACAGGCATTACTGCTGGCTTTGGGACAGGACTTTTATCGTGTCGAGCTTGATCGTAACCGGAATCGGAACTGCCACTTCAACAAGCTCCACGGTCACGTCTTCCTTCGCCTGGTCTATGCGCACGATTTTCGCCTTCTCGCCCTTGAACGGCCCGCTTGTAATCTCGACAAGCTGCCCGCGCTCGAGAATGATTTCCACGGGAGCGCTTTCCAGCAGTTCCTTTATCTCGCCGATTTCAATGCTCTTCGCCAAAACGCCCTTCACGTGCGGCACGCCCGCAACGAGCTTTTTCACTTCAGCCTGGTCCGAGCCCTCGACCATCAAATAGCCTTTCAAACGCGGCGACACGATTATCGCCTGGATGGGCGCGCCTGTCTTGCGCACTTTCTCTGAAAGCAAGTCGGCGACTATGCTCTCTTGGCCGGCAGTAACGCGGTATGCGAACAACATTTGTTTTTCAACTCCCCACAATGCGCTTTTAACGGTAAACGAAAGAAACGAGCGTAATCACGAACCCAATCACACCCAGCAAGAGCATTCCTATCGCGGTCGTGAAAGCCATTTGCCTGAATTCCATTTCCTTGGGCTTGTAAGTAATGCTAATCACACGCTGCGACTGTTCGATGAAAGCGGTTATGCTCTGAGCAATTCCGCCGAAATCAACCATTTTCCAAAAAACCTTTTTTCCTGCAAATCAGATGAACTCCAAATCCACCGGCTCTTCCTCCCGGTCCTGCGCAAGCCCTTCGTCCTTGATTCCAGCGAGGACTGCAAGAACGCGCACATTCGTGTTCTGCATCGTGCTGTCGACTGCCGCGCCCCAAATGATGTGCGCGTCTTTCGCAACGCGGGCGCCGATCGCCTGCACTGCCGCTTCCGCTTCGCCTAGAGTCATGTCCGCCCCGCCCGTAATGTTGATCAAAACCTTGTCGGCCTGCTTGATGTCCAAGTCGAGCAAAGGCGAGCTTAATGCTTTTTCAGCAGCAAGCACGACCTTGTTCCGCTGGTCTGGAGTCGAAACCTCGCCCAGCCCTATCATCGCGCTCCCGCTTTTCTCGAGAATCGTCCGCACGTCCGCAAAATCCAAATTCACAAGCCCCGGCTTTGTTATCAATTCCGTTATTCCCTTCACTGCATTCGCGAGCACCATGTCGCTCGTCTTGAACGCGGAATTCAGCGGAAGGTCTGCAACGAAATACAGCAGCTTGTCGTTGGGAATCACGATGCAAGTGTCAGCGACTTTCTTGAGCTTTTCCAGCCCCACCATGGCGTTGCGCATTCTCTTCGTGCCTTCGGAAGTGAACGGAAGGGTTACTACTGCAATTACTAGAGAACCGTTTTCCTTTGCGGCTGTTGCGATTACGTGCGCGCTTCCCGTGCCCGTTCCGCCGCCAAGGCCGCATGTAACGAAAACCAAGTCGAATCCTTCCAAGTTTTTCTTGAATTCTTCGCGCGTTTCCAGCGCAGCAGCCTCGCCAACTTCGGGATTGCTTCCTGCGCCGCGGCCTTTCGTCTTCAGTTTGCCCATCAAAATCTTTTTGTCGGCCTTGATAGTCATCAAATGCTGGGCGTCGGTATTCGTAGCGATTACTTTCGCGCCTGCAATGTTCAACTCTGCAAGCCGATTGAGCGTGTTGGTGCCGCTTCCGCCTGCGCCGACAACCGCGATTTTTGGGGCGCTTTCGCTCAGGAACTGCATGAGCTCTTCGTCTTCCTTGGTCAACGGCCTTCCGGAAGGAAGTTCAACCGCGCTCCTGCCGCTGAACATTTTCTCGAAATCCGGTTTTTGAACCACAGCATAGCACCTTCTTATGAAAAACAAATGGTTTCATGGTTTTAAAAACCCCTGCAGATAGACGCCTGCCCTCCAGTGGGGGGTTTAACGAACACAATTATATTCGCATAGCGAATAAAAAGCATTTGCTTTGCGGCAACGAGGGATGGGCTTGGAACTTAAGGCAACCGTATTCGACATCGAACAAGGGCAGAACGAGATAATTCTCAGTGAAGACCAAGCCAAGCAGATGGACTTGGGAGTCATGGACAGGGTTAAAGTGAAATTGCGCGGGCGTTCGATAACCGCAATGGTCGACGTTTGCAAAGACTGCGTTTCCCAAGGCTCGGTGGGGCTGTTCGGCGAGGTTGCCGAAGCCTTGAAGGCGAAAAACGGCGACAAAGTCGAAATCGGGCTCATGCGTAGGCCGGCCAGCCTCGATTTCGTGAGGAAAAAGCTCGACGGCGGAATCCTGAACGGAAAGGAAATCGAGGAAATAATCAAGGACTTGAACTCGGAAAACCTGAGCCAAGCCGAACTCGCGGCATTCATCGCGGGAATCTATACGCGCGGGCTGAATACGGACGAGACCGTCGCGCTGACCAAAGCCATTTTCGCGTCCGGCCAGCAACTGCAGTTCAAGGCAAAGAAAGTCGTTTCCGAACACAGCATCGGCGGCGTTGCAGGCGACAGGGTTTCCATGATAATCGTGCCCGTAATGGCTTCGCTCGGCTACACCATACCCAAGACTTGCTCCCGCGCAATTTCCTCGGCAGCAGGGACTGCCGACGTGATGGAAGTCCTCGCTCCCGTTTCCCTTACTCTCAAGAAAGTCAAGCAAGTCGTCGAAAAAACCGGCGGCTGCCTAGTCTGGGGAGGCGCGCTGAACATGGCTTCGGCCGACGACAAGCTCATCAAAATCCGCAATCCCCTTCGCCTCGACCCCAAGCCCCTGTTATTGTCCAGCATTCTCGCCAAGAAAAAAGCAGAGGGAGCGAAATACGTTTTGATAGACTTGCCCGTCGGAAGGGGGGCAAAGCTGGGCGACGTTAAAGCAGCGAAAGAATTGGGCAAAGACTTTTCGGACATCGGCTCGCTGCTTGGAATGGAAATAGAAAGCACGGTCACCGACGGAAGCGGGCCGCTCATCGAAACGATCGGCCCCACGCTCGAAGCGAGAACCGTCCTAGAAACCCTTTACAACCAGCACAACCACGCCATGCTCGAGAAAGCTTGTTCAATGAGCGGAATTCTCTTGAGCATGGTGAAAAACGTTTCCAAGGAAGAAGGCTACAAGATTGCGAAGCAGCAAATCCTGTCGGGAAAGGCGCTGGCGAAATTCAAGGAAATAATCAAGGCTCAGGGAGGAAATCCGGACGTGCGGCCTGAAGACTTGAAGCCCGGAAAGTACGAATACATAGTCAAAGCGGAAGAGGAAGGGCGGGTCGAGCATATAGACAACCGCGCGATTTCAAGAGTGTGCCGCGCGTTGGGAGCGCCGAAGGACAAGAAGGCGGGAATGGTTTTCATGGTTTCCAAGGGAGAGCA
>JAGVWL010000022.1 GCA_018304285.1 Microcaldota archaeon | reverse complement strand
AATTGAAAGCCGCCCTGGAAAAATTCATTCAAAGGTGCAGCGCAAACACGAGCTTCGCGAGAACTTGAAAAATGCGGTCGGCGGGAATCGGACCCGCGTATCCGCCTTGGCAAGGCGGTATCATACCACTAGACCACGACCGCAAAACTAAGAATTCGTGCAAGAAAAATCTTGCAGGGCAATTAAAATAAAGGTTTTTCTTACCGCCCGCGCACGAAGAAAAGCCAGACCGCGGCTATCGCAAGCAAAACGCCTGCTGCAAGCAGCGCAATCGTCTGCAAATCAAACCCTTTGGGAGGCGAAAGCAATTCCGGCGCCTCGACGATTTCAAATTGGTTGACGGAAATTGCGGAAGAAGCGTTTATCGTCAAAACCCCTTGCTTTCCCGAAAGCGGCCTCGCAAAAACGAATTCCACGGGCTTCGACTCGCCCTGCGCAAGCGAAATCGACGTGGATTGCGTGACGTTTCCCAAGGTCATCGTCACAAACGCAAGCGCCGGCGCGTTGCCGGCGTTGGCAATCCTGGCGGTGACGGTGGTTTGCGAAAGCGCCTGCACCGATTCTATCGACTCGAGCAAAACCAGCTTTTTGATTTGCGCTTTGGCTCCAGGCTCGCCCTTGACGGAAATCTTTTCCTTCACGCCAAAACTCGAAACTTGCAGGGTGAAGTTGTAAATGAAGTTTTCATCGAGCTTGGGGAAAAGCAAGTCCCACGACACCTGCCTTTCGCCTTGCGGGGGAAGGAAAACCAGCTTGGAATAGGGGCTGCCGACTATTTTTATTTCCAGTTCCTTCGAGTCGGACGGGACGAAGAGCGACAGTGGAACGGCATGGGGCTTGCTGTCCCCGTTTTTCAAACGCACCGTTATTTTTTCCGAAGCGTTGCTCCCGACGCTCTCGGGCGCGGTCACGGAAAGCTTGAAAAACTGCCTCGGCTTTTCGAAGGAAACGAAAGCTATTTCCTGCTGTTTAGACATGGTCAGCCCGCGCGTCAATTCTTCCTTTATGTCGGCCTGGTCGTAGCCATACGCAAAGATGACGTGGCTGCCGTCCAGCGTGTCGACTTCGTTGTACGTCGCGTCTGCCGGCGTCCACTTTCCATCCAACAGCACTTCAGTCCAAGCGTGCGGCCCCCAAGCCTTGCCCGAGTAAACCCACCCTGCAACAAAACGCGAGGAAATGCCTTGCGCGCGAAGCAAAGCCATGTCCAAATGCGAGTATTGGTTGCACACGCCCTTGCGTTCGACGAAAATTTCCGGCGAGGTCGGCTGCTTCAGCCAAAACGAGTCGTCATACTCCATCGAGTTGTAAACCCACTCGGTGAAACGCACGAGCTTTTCAAAGTCCGAAGAAGCGCCTTGCGAAAGCAGAGAAGCCTGCGTCGCTATCGAATCGTCAACCGAAACCAGCTTGGTGTTAGACGAAAACTTTTCCGCATCCCCCGATTGAGCCTTCTCCCAGTTCGTGTCGAAATTCACTTGCGCTCTCACGTTCAGCTGGATGGTCCTCGGCGCGTTCTCGGTCCACTCGAAAACAAGAATGTCGTTGCCGAACGGGTCTTTCTCAACGCTGTAAGAAGTGTTGGAGGAAAGGGAAACCGTTTGCGAAGTCGTGTTGGGGTAGCCGAAAGTTTTCAGCACTTTCTTTCCGGGCGCTTCGCCCGCAATGTTCCACCGCAAGTCCATGGCTATGTCCGCCGAACCCACGTCTTTCGAGTCGACGGCCAACGCAAGCGTGGGAAGCAAAAGCGCGAAAGCGATGAGAAAACGCAGGGGAATCATATGCAATAACCAAAACGCGCGGAAATAAAAAACGGTTGCTGGCGGGCTCTGCAGGGTTTAGCGAGTGTGAATGCGCAAACGGGTTACGGCTGCATCAGACGTATTCAATGCTGGAGGTACTTCGGCAAGGGATTGTTCGCTAAAATCGCATCCAGACGATTGATTTTTTCAATGTTTTTCGGGTTACTGCTTCCGACAATATTTTTCCAGAGGATGAAATTCCTCCAGCCGTTCAAGTAAATGTGGTTTTTTATCGAAAATTTATTGGTACGACGGTCTTTTTCTGCAACGTCAAAATATGCGTTTGCCTTGAAGCCGAATCCTTCGAGGAGTTTGAAAACTTCTTCAATAATTTCTTTTGGTTTTAGTTGAATTGAAATGACGGGGTAGGCATTAAAGCGGCCTTTTTTCACTATTGCAAGATGGCCGTCGGTGTCAAACAAGCCCCTAAGAAAATTCAGAGAAAAAACGTCGTCGTCAAGTATCCATACAGGAATGGAAATGTGCTCTTTTCGGCCGGGGGGATAGCCCTTTTCTTCAAAATAAGTTACTATTCCTTTAGAGCGGTAAATAAGAACCGACCAATTTCTGTTTAAGTAGTGCCGCGGACTCACTGCAGAGGAAAGATTGAACAAAAGTTTAACAAGCGAATTCACATACTCCAAGTAAGAAGACTCGGTCGCATTTCCCGTGACAACAAAACGGTATTCCACCGCAGTACCGCGCCTGCACACATGGAGGCACCCGTCGCCGGCGTAAATCCCAAAAAGCTCTGCGAGTTCATTCGAATATTTGAGCGGAAAAACAACGCCACGCTTTTTGTCCCACATTCCTAAAGAAGCCACTAGAAGCCAAATTGAACTTTATTTTTAAGCTTTGACAGAGAGCGGCTTTCCAGTGCTTCCAGTGGTAAAAAGAAAAAAAAGTGCCGCAGAAGAGATTTGAACTCTTGGCATATCGCTCTTCAGGTACGTCTTCCTCAGAAGCTGAATGCCTCGGAGAAATCGAACGCTCTCCCTGGCCCCTCGCAAAACCCCAGGGTTTTGAGAAGTCAGGCTGAGCTACTGCGGCACAAGAATTATTTGACGGGCGCTGTTTAAAAACCGTTTTTTGCGCTCACGCCGGCGTGATTTTCAGCATCAAAATCTTGTCCGGCACGTCGAGGGTTATTTGCGTCGGGTTGGAGTAGCTTGCGATGGGCGCGGTGGATTCGGTCGGGGAGTAAACGACCGCCTGCACGATCGGCGTGTTGAAATCCACCCTCGTGCTTACGACCCGGTCCGAGTCGCTGCTGTCGCCCTCCAGCCACAAGACCAGGTAAAAGTCGCCGTTGCTCTTCTGCAAGAGAGCGTGGTGCAAGTACGTTGAAGCGACGGTCAAATTGTAATTCAACTGCCCTGGCGTGAAAACAGCGCCTGGCTCTTTCAGCAGCTCAACCGCATTCTTCAAGGCGTTGTAAGAGCGTTTGGGAGTGCCGTTTATGTAAACCAAGCCTTGGTTGTGGTAGTGGTTGCTTGCGTTCGTCCCGTCGTCCATGAAATCGTAGTAATAAGCCTTGTCGACAATGCTGCGGTTGAAAACCACGAACAAGCGGCGGACGGCGTACTTGGCTTGGACGTATTCGGAAACGAAGCCTTGCTCGGTTCCAGTGTGATAACCTCCGGTTTCAGTCACCTTCAGCTTCTTTCCGGGATAAGGAAGGGTGTGGGCGTAAATCTCCCGGTCCAACACCGGAAAGCCGGGATAGGCGATGGAAGAACTGCTCCAGCTGTAAGGATGGCCGTTCGCAAAATCAACCCAAGGGGTCAAATCGCCTATTTCGGTCATCCACGTGAAATTGGTGAGGGACGGGCCGACGAGAACAACGTTTTGCGTAACGGGGTCAGCCTTGAACGCGGTGTACAGGTCTTGAGTGTAATTCTGAATTGCGGACATCCAGTTTGGCGGCACGGGCGAGGGGTAAAACATGTTGGGGTTGTCCGGCTCGTTCGGCCCTTCCACGTAATCTACCGCGCCGGCGCCCAAGTTTTGCAAAAGCGTTTTCACGTGCTGTTGCGCTTGCGCGGCTGAAATGTAAATGTTGGGGTCGGGCCTGTTGTCGGCAATCAAGCCGAAACGCACGTTGTAATCCAACAGCGCGTCCATTTTCGTTTGAAGCCAATTTAATCCCGTGGCTCCAAGGTGATCGCGAACGTGCCTCACGCCGGAATTACCAACGAGCGGCACTACCACAGTCACAAAGTTAGGCCAATCGTGAAGGTTAAAGCCGATAAAGTCAACGAATGAATCCGCGTTTTTCGCGGTTTCCAGCAATTGCATCGTCTGCGAAGACTGCGGAATGAGCGTGAAAATTTCTTCTTGCGAAAGCGAGCGGTTGTAAATCCGCACTTCGTCTATGGTTCCGTTCCAAACCTGCCCTGCAGGGGACGTGCCTACGACCAATCCTCCCGAGCCGCCGTAGTCTATGACGCCGATTGTTTTGGAATCCAAGAGCATTCCGTTCACGAACAGTTTGAATGCGTTTCCGTCGTAAACGCAAGCCACGTTGTTCCATTCACCTGCCGCAACCGACATGCTCATCCTGACTTCAGGGCTGCTCCCCGAAAGGACTTTGCAACCCCAGCCTTCGGCGAAATAGCTGCCAAATCCGGTCCAGAACAACCGAACGCGGTAGTCTTTCTTTTCAATTCCGCCGTAACCCTGGTCTTCATACGGCCCGATAAGCCCAGTGTCGTGCTTGAACCAGCTCATTATCGTGAAAGGCCCGCCGCTAGCCAGAAAGCCTGTGTAGGGAACGTTCAACTGCGCGCCCGTCGCCTGGCTTGTCTTCAAGCCGTTTCCTTGGAAGCCGTTGGCAACGATGTTTTGCGGCGCAGTGCCGTAAGTGAAGAAACCGGTCCTGCCGTAAAGAGAAGAATCGAACACTGCAGTGTCGTTGTAATTGTCGAAATTCCAGTATCCCAGCAAGTAAGGGTCGGGCGTCGGGCTTGGAGGCGGGGATGGCGACGGCGAGGGGGAAGGGCTTGTTGATGGAGACGCACTCGGGCTAGGCGAAGCAGATGGACTAGCACTAGGCGAGGCCGAAGGACTCGCTGAAGGCGAGGGCGTAGGCGAACCCGCAGGGAAGTAAATCCCGCCGCCTTCTGACCCGCACCACAGCTTGTCGTCAGGCAAAACGCCTTGGCAACCGCCGGGTGTTTCCAGGGGCGCACAAAAAACGTTTGCAGTCATCTCATACTTCGCCCGGTCAACCTGCCCGCACGCGTTCCACTGGCTGCCCACATAACAATTGGAATCCTTCGCAAGCTTGAGCCAACAGTTCGAAGCTTGCACGCTTTCGGCGGGCGACTGGAACATAGTCCTGAATGCGACCGTGGCAATAACCACGATAAGCAAAACGCCGGCCACCAGAATCATGTACTCGAAAGCAGCCTGGCTTTTCTTTTTCATTCCAACACGCCATTAGAGAGAAAGCGCATTAAAAGCGAGAGGATAGTGGGCCCGCGGAGATATTCGCAAAGCGAACGGTTGCAAAACAACGTCCTGCTCGAATCGAACTCCGGGTCTCTTCGGTGTGTTCGGCGCGGAAAGCATTGCAGCCTCCCGAACCCGTAAACGAAGCGTCTTAGCCACTCGACTACGGGCCCTTAAAGAGTTTTGCGTTCAACAACTTTAAATACGGTGTCAGGGTAATGGCTTTAGAGAAAAACGTTCAAGGTGGTTTGATTATGCACAGGATTTTTTGGCTTTCGATTTCAGGAAAAAGAATGCACTTGCTCAAGCTTGCAGGCGCGTTTTTCGTGTTGTTTTCGGTATTGATGGTAGCCAACGCCGCTTACAGCGTTTTCGTAACGGTCGACAAGATAAACGCCGCCACGCTCAACCCCAAGATTTCCGAACAGCTGTTCGGCTGGGCATTGAGCGCGGGAAGAAGCGAATTCTCAAGCGAAGACTCGCTGGGCATCCTGCTCGCGCCGATAGCGTGGTTCATGTTCTGGCTGGGCACCGCAGTGCTTTCCCTCATAGTCTACCAGAGCGGGAAGGTAATCGTGCCCATCGAAGAGTACGAACAGACGCTGGGCGAACGCCACCGCAGGGCGTTCCACAACATGGTCAGAAGAGCCAAGCGCTGAAAAAGCAAAGCGGCATAGGCGTGAATGAGGTTCTTACTGCTGCCTCGGCAGGACGCGCTAAGTTTAGCCAACTTCCTTTTGGTGTGTTTTCTTTTCGCGCGCGAGTTCGCTCGCCCCCGCCTTCCACACGCTTCCGTACTTGTCCTGCAACTGCTCTTCCACGTTCCTACCCCGCTTGAGCGCAAGCACCACGTCGTCGCGCGAAATCAGCTCGTGGCTGTTTGCGAAAGCGAAATCCCCCGCAAGCCTGATTATCCCGCTCAACTCGCGCAGCTTTAGCGTAAGCGCGTTATCCTGGCCGGCCCACTGTTTCGCGCGTTTTCCAGCCTCCGCGATTATTTCTTCTACCGCCTCTTTCGAAGCGTGCGGAATCTTCCCGTCCTTGCGGATTTCCTGCGCCAGAAACTGCACTATCTTGTCGCGGTTTTCCGCGGTGTCCGGCATCCACGACTCGAGCAAAACCTCGTACCCGTTGCCGATTATGCGCGAACGCAATGGAGGTAGTATTCCAGGCAAGTCGTTGATGTTCGTTGCCGCAACCAGAATGAAGTCGCAAGGCACGTCGTCCACGCGCACGCTTGCGCCCGCGCTCTGCGGATTGTGCCCGACAATCGGGTATTTCTTTTCCTGCATCGCAGTGAACAAATACCTCTGCGAATACTGCATCGACGAAATCTCGTCTATAAACAAAACGCCCTGGTGGGATTCGTGAATCGAGCCGGGGACAACGCGCATGTAGGGAGGGGTACCGATGCCCTGGTGCCCGCCGTAAGGGTCGTGCCTCACGTCGCCAAGCAATTCGGTTTCGCTCGCGCCGGTTGCAACAACGAAAGTCTTGCGGTTGAACGGAACGATCACTTTGCGCGGCCTTTTCTTTTTCACCGCATCCATTTTCTCGAGAGTCTTCTGGTCGAGAATCAGGATTTCCTCGCCCTGCCGTTCGTAAACTATCACTTCCTCGCGTCCGTCGTCCGTAACGCGCGTGGTGCTCAAGCGCTTTCCCCGCTTGTCCGAAGAGTAAGCGTCTTCGGCGATTATGTTTCCGAAAACGCTTTCGAACTTCTTGTCCGCGCCGCAGTTTGGGCACGAAGCTTCTGAAGCGCGGCTCAGCCTTCCGCAACGCCTGCACCGGAAGCCAAGGCGTTCCGCAACAAAGGAAGGGACTGCTGCCGGTGCAACGGTCTTTCCCTTCAGCGCATCAGCCATCTTCTCTTCCTTGCGAACTTGGTTGACGTTGCGCACTTCCACGAACGGCCGCTCGGGCTGTTCGGGATTGTGCAAAATCGCGATTTCCTCAGTGGGCTTGGGCAAGTGCAACGCCATGGCTTGAGCGAGCATGCTTTTGCCCGTGCCCGGAGGCCCGACCAAAAGCAAATGCCGTTTTTGCGAAGCCGCGACTTTAGCTATTTTAACAGCCTCGTCTTGGCCGATGACTTGCGCTAGCGGGTCTTTCGGAATAGGAATTTCTCCGGTATTCTTGAAGCGCATGAACGAAAAAGGAAGTAAAAGCATAAAACTATTCCGAAACCGGCGTTCGGGAACAATGCCGACGGACACGCGAAAAAAAAAGAATGGCAGCAGAACAAAAAGGCTTACGGTTAATTGTCGACTGCAAGTATTTTTAAATATACTCGGAAAGCACATAGACTTTAAGCGCGGGGTTGCCGAAGAATGTTTTTAGCACTGTTTTTTGTGGTTTCGGCGCTCGCCCTCGGGTGGGCGCTAGCAAAGTCCTTCACGTTTTTGGATTCTTTTTTGAAGAAAACCGCATTCGCGATTTTCACAGGCTTGTTCTTTTCAGCCTGGCTGGCGCTGGTTCTGTACTGGTGGGTTTTCAACGGCTTGACGCAAGCCACAATCCTCGCTGCGGGCATATCCTCCCTCGCCGCCGCAGCCTTGCTCCAGCACTTTTTCAAAGCAAAACCACGCGCTTTGCGCGCTGAAACGAAAACAGCAGCTTTGGCTATATGCGTAATTTTTATTGTTGCGGCAGCGCTGGCGGCGGCAAGCGCGTTCCGCATTGAGGCTGACGGAAGCTTGCGTGCAACCATTACGGTTGCACTCGACTTGCCTGCGCACCTCGCCCTCGCAAATTCATTTGCGCTAGGACAAAACCACCCGCCGGCATATCCCTTCATTCCGAGCACGCCGCTCGTCTACCCGTTTCTGGCCGATTTTCTCACGGCAATACTAGTCGCCGGAGGATTGGGGCTTCAGGCAGCGTTCCTGCTGCCGAGCATTTTGCTGTTTCTACCGCTGATCGCATTCACGTTTTTTTTCGCCCGAGAGTTCGCCGGAAAAGACTTGGCAGCTGCATTTGCCGCAATCTTGTTTTTCTTCAACGGCGGCGCGGGAGTCTTGAAACTGGTTGCGGATTTGCTGGGAGGAAATTTGAGGGCGTTGCTCAACAGCGATTACACGGTCATTCCCCAAAGCGGATTGTACTTGATGAATTCATTCAGGCTGTGGATTTTCCCTCAACGCGGGGCGGTAATCGGCGTTACGGCGGCACTGCTAGTGCTTTGGGTGTTGTACAGGTTTATTTCAAAAAAAGCTGGGAAAAACGAACTTCTGCTTGCCGGCGTGATTAGCGGGCTTTTGCCTTTGGCACACGCGCACAGTTTTATCGCAATCACAATAGTTTCTTTCTACTTGATTCTGGCTCAGAGGCGAAAAGAATGGGCTTGGTTTTTCATTCCAATGATTGCACTGGCAATCCCGCAAGTTCTATGGATCGCTCAAGAAATCACGCCCGGATTTGCAGGCATTTACGTCGGGTGGGTGGAAGAAAACGCTGGCAAAAACTTGCTTGAAATCGCATTATTCT
Organism: Microcaldota archaeon; assembly: GCA_018304285.1. Lineage (GTDB taxonomy): Archaea > Micrarchaeota > Micrarchaeia > Norongarragalinales > Norongarragalinaceae > UBA10210. The sequence goes on along the minus strand of JAGVWL010000022.1, from coordinate 5,918 downwards.
GGGTAAAGAATTTTCCCATAGCGATAATCCTCGCAATACCGGCGTATTTCCTACTGGACAAAAACCAAAAGGCGTTCGTCACGCCGTTCGTGCTGCTTTTCCTTGCCGCAAACCTAATCCGGTTCCAGCCGCAGCCGTGGGACAACTTCAAAATAATCCTGTTTCCCATGATGGTGTTTCTCTTGCTTGCCTCAATGGCCTTGGAAAAAATCTGGAATTACTGGAAAAACGGGGCAAAGAATTACGCTGGAGCGGCGTTAGTAATAATCGTGATGTTTTTTTCAATCGCAGCTGGAGTCCAAGCGGCGGCGTGGGCAGGGCTGCCTAACTCCCGCTACCAAGTGTTTTCCGCAAGTGAATTTCAAGTTGCCGATTGGATAAAACTAAATACGCCGCCGGAAGCGGTCTTCCTCACTGGAGACGAAAACAACAACTTGATAACGGCATTGGCGGGCAGGCGAACGCTGTTGGGGCTAACGGGCGTTTTAGAAACGCACGGAATAGGCTATGCGAGAGAAGCTGAAGCCGTAGCCCGAATGTACCAAAACCCCGCTTGTGCGGATTTCAAGGCATTCGGAGTGAATTACGCGTTTGTCGGCGAGGAAGAGCTCAAACTCTCGCCAAACGCGGAATTTTACGACGACAATTTCAGGAAACTTATGCGCCAATCAACTCGAAAAATAGGCTCGGAAAGGCTCAAGGCATTGCGTCGATTAAAGCCTGCGCGAACTCGAGCGACCGGGCTTTGGTCTTCGCGTACTTGGGAAGCAAAAGCAGGTTCTGGTTCACCAGCGTTCCCACCAGAACCCCGTCTCCGCTGCGAAACTGCAAGTGGTTGTGGTGGCCGACGTCCGAATAAAGCGAAAGCTGAAGCGAAGCGATAATGCGCTTCAAACGGTATAAGGGCAGCTTGTGGCGCAAGTGAATCGTGCCAACCCCTTGCTTCGTGACTGTGGCAAAGATAAGTCCCTTATGCTTTTCCAGGGAACGAGTGAACTTCTTCATGGCGTTTCAACCGAAAAAAAAACGAAGCCGGGGAATTTAAAACCCCGGTTTTATAGCAGAAGGCAAAGATACTTGAACTTTTTCCTTGCCTTCTGCGACTAGCGAAAAGCGGAAATATTTGGTCTTTTTTACAGCTTTTCGCTATTCCTGCAAAAGCTCATTCGGAAACTACGATGCGCAAGCCAGCGGGCTTGCGGGTTACGTTGCCAGTGCGAATTCCAATGAGAAACTTCGCCTGCTTTTGTTCCGCGAGGTCAATAAGCCTCTGCGTGACAATCCCGTCCAACACTACCGCGTAAACTTCCTTCGCGTCCGACAGCGAAGACATGATTTCGCGAATCGGCACTTCGGCCGCCGGAGTCAAGTCCTTGTTCAAAAGCTTTGCTTTCAGCGTTCCTTCAAGCTTTTTCAGCTCGCCTCGCAATTGCTCGGACTGCGCCTTTTCCTCTCCGGTCAATTCGGCCGGCGCTTGCGGCGGCTTGAAAACTTCAACTCGCGGCTGTTCGCGCACTTCCCTCACCGGCTCCCGGAAAGGCTCGCGGGCAGGCGAAGGCCTTTCCTCGAAACGCGGGCGCTCGTGCCTCTCGAAATGCGGCGCTGGCGCTCTCACGAACGGCTTTTCCTCTCGCGGCTCGAAATCCCGTTCTTTGGCTTCGCCCTTCGCGAAGCCCTTGTCCACGGGCTTGCGCTCTTCAAAGCCGGCGACTTGGTCGAGCGGAATGCGGCGGCGGAGGGATTGGATTATTTCCTTTCGGGCCAGCTCTTCAACCTCTTTTCCTGCGGGCGCGCGTGCTACGAAATCAATGTCCGTAGCAGCGACGAGTTCCTTGAGGATAATGTCCCCACCGCGGTCCCCGTCCAGAAACACGGTCGTTTCCTTTTGCTTGCACAATTCGGTTATGGTCAGCCCGACGTTCGCGCCTCCGACGGCGACAACGTTCTTGATGCCGTTCTTCAAAAGGTTGATCACGTCAGCCCTTCCTTCGACCACGATTATTTCATTCGACTTGTCTATTCCGGGCCCGGCAGGCAAAGCATCTTTGCCGTACGAAACCACGTCCGCGACTTTCACTTCGTCGCGCACCATTTCGCTCAGCTCCTTGCTTTCCGGAATTTCCTCGGTCACAAGAGCCTTGAGCAAAACTTTCGCCCTTTCCAAAACGGACTTTCTCTTCAAATTGCGCGAATCTTCCACGCGCGTGACGCTTATGCGGGCGTCGCACGGACCAACGCGGTCTACAACTTCCAGCGCAGCGGCAAGAATGCTGGTTTCGACCATGTCCAAACTGGAAGGGACTAAAATCATTCCGACTGTTTTTCCCTTGCGCACTTGCGCGTCCACTTCTATTCTCCCGATGCGGCCGTTGCGCTGCAATTCGCGCAAATCCAATTCATCGCCCAGCAACCCTTCGGTCTGCCCGAAGATGGCGCCGACGATGTCCGGCTTTTCGACGAGCCCGTCGATTTCGTAATTCGCTTTTATCATGTATTTTACTGTGTCAACGTACGTTTTTCCCATTCAATTCACCTTTCTTTTTCAAAACAGCGTATTTCCTTTCCACTTCTTCTGCGTGCGTAAAACCCAAGAGGGAACGCATCTTGCGCGCGAAACCCGTTTCGACGGAAAACCCCTGTTCTTCCAGGAAAGCCTTGAAAAACTGTTGCTTGCGCAACCCTTCCCTGTCGAAGTCCAGCAGCAGGAAAACCCTGCTTTCGCCCGTTCGGGCCAGCCTTGCGGCAATGCGCTCTGGAGTGTCGTTCGCGGTTACGAAACGCGCGTCCACTCCTACGGCGCGAAGCGCCGCGATGTCGTGCTTTCCTTCCACCAGCAAAACCTTGCTTTCCGCGGAGGAAAACATTTTCTCGAGAGTTTCAAGCTTGCCCTTGTGCATTTTTCCCGCAACCCGCTTTGGCGCATCCCCTTTCGCTTTCTCGCCCAGCCCGCGCTTTGTTGACTGCTGCATTCATCCCTTTCGGTGTGCGAGCCATCCGGGCGCGGAATGGGCTTTAAGCTGCACGCAATAACGGTGGATATTCCCGCGCTTCAAAAACCCCTTGCAAGCGTTAATTACGCGCTTGCCTGGAGGGCTTGCTTTTGCGCTATCAGGTCGTATAAAGAAGGAGACACTTTCACTATGTCGGACTCGGAAATAATCCCGACCACGCGGCCGCCTTTTTGGATTACCAGCCTTCGGACTTTCTTTTGCCCCATTACCCTCGCGGCTTCGCTCAAGTCGGCGTCTATGCCCACTCCGACGAGGTTCTTGCTCGCAATTTCAGAAATCTTCTTGTCAACGCGTTCGGTCGCAAGGCACTTCTTGATCAAATCCGAGTCTGTAACTATGCCGGTTATCCTCCCGCCCTTTTCAACGAGCAAGCATCCTACCTTGTGTTCGGCCATTTTTCTGGCCGCGTCAAAGGAGGAAGCATCCTCGCCGATAGTGACGAGAGCGGTCTTCATGCAATCTCCAACTTTAATACCTGTATCCATCGCAATAACAATTTTGGTGGGAGCGTTATTTAAACCAGCAGGAAAATAGTTGTTTAAACGACGTTTGACGGGGGGATGACTGCATGGCAGTAAGGCTGGAAGCAATATACGAAATTCACGAGCAAACCAAGAAATTCAAGGGAGTGAAAACTCAGGATGTCAGAGGGCCCATAGGGAACATCAAGGCCTACGCCGAAGGCCCGATGTTCACGGCGCTGAAGATTCCTAAAGAAGCAATGGAAGCCGACGAATTAAGGGAATTGCTTGAAGGAAGTGGTTTTGAAGTCAAGGACGCGGGTGACGCGCGCGAGCACAAGATACTGCAGGGCGAGGCTCCAAAACAAGACTTCGTTAAATTAGCGTTAGGGTTGAACTTCCTGTCTACGCTAGAACAGCACGAGGCGCTGGGCTTCGGACAATCCATCCGGGGCTTGATTGCGCTCAGGGAAAAAAAGCGATGACAGCAACGGCAGAATTTAATTCGCCCGCATGATTCTATTCGCATGACGCACTACGACAAAGGCTCGTTTTTCGAACGCCAGCTCAAAGCGCTGTTTGAAGCAAAAGGGTTTTTCGTAGTGCGCGCCGCCGGCAGCGGCGTGGCGGGCGACGCGCCCGACTTGATCGTGCTTCGATCTGGACAAAAGAACAAGTTCGGAGTCGAATGCAAAGCATGGAAGAATGCAATTTTACTTGGACAAGCCCACGGTAATCGCCTACCAGGAGTGGGAGAAAATCACGGGAATGCAAGTGTATTTGGCGTGGAAAGTGCCGCGCAAGGAATGGCGGTTCTTTCCATTGCTCGTGCTTAAGGAAACTGCAAACGGGTTTTCGCTCAGCCTGAGGGAAAGCGAAACAGGAATGACCCTCGAACAGCTCACAGGCTGAGGCAAAGCAAACTAAAATCACAACAGCTTCAAGTGCCCTGTTATTTCATCTATTTGCTTTTCTTCAGCAGGGCCTATCGCCAGCGCAGTAATGCTTCCCGCGGGAATCTGCGTCCTGCCGGCGTCGCGAATCAAGACGCACGGCAGTTTTTTGCGCTTGGCTTGCGCGTGAAGCTCCAAAAGCTCTCCGTCGCTTTGCACTTTAAGCACTACTTTCTCCATTCCTTCACCGCGCCATTCTTCCAAAACGCTTTTGGAAACCAAAAGCGAGGCTTCCAGAGAAGCGTGTGCCGACTGCGCCGCAGCCTTTCCCTTGCCCATTTTCAACGCCGAATTCAAAACAATCGCCTGCTTCATTTTCCAGCCTCCTTAAACGTTCTTATTCTAGCTAAAACTCCAGGCAGGGCTTCTTTCAGCGTGCGGGCTTGAATGTCCGCCTGGCTCTTAGCTGGAGCGTCTGGTTTCGCCCACCGTTGTTTATCTAAGGCCACGTTTCTCCTGCCCGTAAGAACGTGAACGGTGACATCGGCATGCTGTTTTGCAGGAACTATGTCGGACGCTTCCCTATCTCCCACTACTACTACGAAATCGTTTTCGGTCGCGCCAAGCTGCTTTTTCACCCAAGCGAAAAAGTTGGGCGTTTTTTCCGGGAGGGAAGAGCGCCTTAATTTGAAAGGCCATATTTTTGGCTCGGTGGTTAGTATGGGCTTAGGCAGGCCTGCAAAATGCGTTGCCAAGCCGGTGAGAAAAAGCTTGTCCAGCTGCTTGTGCTCCAAGCCCCTGCTTACGACGACGGGAATCGCGCCTTCGCTCTTGATTGCGTCCAGAAACTCATGCGCGTAGGGCGCTGCCCTCAGCGTCCCGTCCGAAACGTTTTCCGCCTTCTGCCGTTCGTACGCGGTTTTCCCCGCCCTCACCAAAAACTGCATTTGCCCGGGGGTCAAATCGCTTGTAACCAATTTTACCAACCGGCCGTAGTGGTCGTGCGCGTTCTCGTTGCCCGGATAAACGTTGTTCATTAGGGTGTGATAGAGGAATGCCTCGTCGTTTCTCATTTCCCCATGTGTGTTCCGCATTTCATGTATTGCAGACCGCCCTTCTTCCGAGTTTTTCCATTCGCGCATAAACTCGACGCTCTCGGGCGCAGTTATCTTCAATCCGTGCGCCACCATGCTGCGAATGGCGGAGAAAGAAGCTTTCTGCCAGTGCTCGCGCGTCAAAACCAGCGTGTCGTCCAAGTCGCACAAAACGAAAACGCGGGGCGTGGGTTCGGACCGCTCCCGCCGGAATTTGAATTGCATAATCAATTCTTTTCAAAAACGTGAATAAAAGACAATCCTTTTGCGAACCAAACGAAAAAAAAGCTTTTAATGGAACGGGCGCGTAACACACTGCGCGGAGGCGGAAAGAAAGTGCTGAAAAAGCTATCCAGAGAGTACGATTACCTGAAGAAGGCCGGAGTGACGAGGCTCGCAAGGCGCTATTTCGTCATGAACTCCTTCGACGGGGTTTTGACTACAGTGGGGCTTTTGAGC
>JAGVWL010000021.1 GCA_018304285.1 Microcaldota archaeon | reverse complement strand
TCGTTTGTTTTTCATTACTTTCATTCGACACATCCCCTCTTTTTCATTTAAATAAAGTAATTGATATCCATAACCCCACCCGCTTTTTAAACCTTATCGAAAAGCGCGCGAGGAAGGGTTGCCGTTTGGAAAGCGCCCCGTCATCTGACGAAGCTGGAAAACGCGCTTTCCAGGCCGATGGAAAAGAAGAAGTACAAGCCCAAGGCGATTAGCATGAAAACCGGTGCGTATTTCAGGCCGCGCATGACCTTGCCCTCCCGGATTAGCCCGAGGATAAGCGCGGCGAAAAACGATGATACGGCTATCGCTACCATTGAAAACAGCTTTATGTCGCCCGATTTTATCCCGCCTTCCTTCTTCCCGCCCCCGCCGCCAGCCAGCGAGCCGAAAGGACCGGCTTGCGAGGGAAGGGTTTGGTTCATGTCCGGCCCCGAACCGGCCTGTTTTTCCACCAGCCGCTCGTTCAAAACGGCGTAGTAGGTGGAAACCGAGAACAGCAGGGGGGAGGCGACGACTGCGGCGAAAATGATGAAAATCGCGTAGGTTGTTGTTGCAACAGCAATTTCCTTTTGCAGCAGTTGCGTCGAGCGGATGTCGAAAGCCACTTGGTCGAGCAAGTGCGCCATTTCCCCTCCGAGTATGATGCCTTCGTTTATCAATCGTATGGAGCGTTCCACTATTTGCGAATTGACGCGTTTGGACATTTCCTTGAACGTTTCGGTCAAAGGCGCTCCTCCGAAAGACTTGGCGCTCATGCGCTGTATCTCGTCCTTGAAAGGCCCGAATTCGGGGCGGGCTGAAGACCAGACGGCGTTTTCCAAAGTCATTCCCGCGCGGATGTTTGCGGAAATCATCTGCAAAGCGACAGGCAGTATTTCCTCGATCTTGCGCGAGCGCGAGTCCACGCGCATGGAGAGGAAAAGGTAGAACAGCGCGAGGGAGAAGGCGAATGCGAAAAGCGCGGCTGCAAGGTGGATGAGCTTTTCTTCAAAGAAAACCGGCGCGAGGAAGAATGCAGTCAGCGCGCCGCTCGCGGAAACGAACAATGCGAAGCCCAAAAACGTTCTGGCGTCGAGTTCATCAAACCCCCCCTGCAAGAGCAGTTTCGACGTGGCTTTGACTAGCGAACGCGGGAAGAACGCGGAAATGCGCTTGTAAACCGTAAGCAAAACCATTTTTACGCCCTCAAATCAACGGCCTCCTGCTGGAGACGAAGCTCATGAAGAAAATCTGGAATCCCACGACGAGAAACAAGACCGCGGGAAGGACTATCGAAGGAATGGACACGCTGAGGAAAGAGGAAATGACTATTATCATGGTCATGCCCAGGCTGGGAAGGACGACGGCGGCCATCATGTAAAACATGGTCCAAGGCGAAAGCTCTTGGCCGTAACGGTGGATTTCGTCGACTTTTTCCTTGGTAAGCTCTTCCAACAGCGATTCGAGCGAGTCTCCCACGTCGCTGCCGACTTTCAAGGCGTTTTGGATTTGCCACAGCACCTTGCGGAACTGCTGCGAAGGCGTTTCGCGCGCCGCTTCGCTCAAGGCGTCGAGTTCCGAAAACCCGCTGTTCACGTGGTTGATTATCTTGCGGAATTCGACTGAAACCTCGCCGTAGCCGGTCGAAATGCTGGTCATCGCGTTGAACAAAGGCACTCCCGAACGCAATTCTATAAGCAATTGCCGCACTGCGGGAATCAGCTGGTTTTCCTGCAGCTTGCGGATTCGCATCATGATGATTTGCGGGTAGAAAATCACGGTGAGAAAACTGGCCAGCCAAACGAGAACGAAAAAGCCCACTGCGGGAATGGCCAAATCCAATCCGGACAGCATGGAAATGACAGCCGCGCCTATGAGCACTCCCGCGGCGTTGGTGAGCGCCACGCTCAGCGCTATGGCAACGTACTCGCGGGGCTTATCGGTTATGCCGGCCTGAAGCAGGTTTTCATGCAGTTGGGGGAAAAAGCCGCTGAAAAAACCGCCGGCGTGCTTCAAATAGTGCGCCAGGCCAAGCACCACTTGCTTGGGGAAAATCGAAAACGGAACTTTAAGCATCCACCAGCCCACACACGCTATTCAAACTTTTCCTTACATGCAGTTTGCCAAGCCCGGAATGGTTTCGGTCAACTGTTGTTTCGACGCGTTCTTCTCTACGAGCTGGAGTATCTTGTCCGGCTCGCGGTAGTACGACGCGACGACGCGCCCCACGGCATTCACTTTCCGCACGCCCTGTTTCATGAGGTACTTCAAAATCGCCTGCTTGTCCCGCAAGTCCGCCTGTATTTCCTTCGAGCTGAATCCAGTGTGCAACGCCAGCTCTCCGAACAGCCTCGAGCTGTCCCCCACTTTCACGAGCTTGTCTTCCCGCGGGTCCCAAGAGTACAAGACGTTGACGTTCGCCTTGTTTTCCTCGGGCACGACTTCCGCGACTTCGAAAGTCCTCCTCACGCCAGTCCTCCTCTGCCGGTACTGCACGACTATCAAATGCAGCGCGCCCAAAACTTCTTCGGGAATGGAAATCGGAGGGTTGGTCAAACGGTGTTTCGTCTGCGAAGCGTTGTCGGCATGCAGCGTGGCGTAAACGCTGTGCCCCGTGTGCATGGCCTCGAACAAAACTTCCGCTTCCCTCTGCCTCCGGATTTCCCCTACAACTATGCGGTCGGGACGCATGCGAAGGGAGTTCACCATAAGGTCGAGCATGTCCACTCCGCCCTTTCCTTCGGGATTGGGCAGGCGCGTGAGCAAAGGAGTCCAGTGCAGGAAATCGGGAAGAACTAATTCTCTGGTGTCTTCAATCGATATGATTCTCTGGTTGGGTGGAGAGAACACGAGAATCGAGTTGAGGAAAGACGTTTTTCCCGAGGCGGTGCCTCCTGCAATGAGGGTGTTCATTTCGTACTGCACTGCCAGCCAAATCAGCGCTGCAACTTCCGCGTCGAGAGTGTTGTTCTGCACGAAGTCGACTATGGTCCAAGGCTCGCCGCGGAACTGGCGGATGGTCATGCCGTTCCCCTTCGAGGAAATGGGGAAGAGCGTCGCGTTCACGCGGCTTCCGCTCAAAAGCGTGGCGTCCATCAGCGGGGTCAAATTGGTGATCTGCCTTCCGACGCGCCTTCCGATTATCGAAGCGTAATTGTGGATTTGCTCTTCAGTCCCGAGAACGAGGTTGGTCTTAAGCCATCCGAACTGCTTGTGGTAAACGAAAACGGGTTCTTTCGCAGAGTTTATCACGATTTCCTCTAGGTTCGGGTCGGCCAAGAGCAATTCCAGCTCCCCGAGCCCGACCATGTCCTGGATCAAGCGCCCGACGAGAACGTCTTCCTCTTCCTTGTTCAACCCCTTCAATTCTTCCTTTACCAACGCCCTCGCAGCTTCAGTCAAGCGTTTTTTCACGGATTCTGCTTCGCGCGGGTCGATGACTTCGGAAATCTTGATGTTCACCGCTTCGATGATTTTCCGCTTGAGGAAATCGAGAATGACTTTCGTCGACTGCTTGACGCGCGTGTGCCGCAGTTCGTAAGAGTTTATGAAATCCTGTTCGTTGTCGACGATCACGACTTGCGCGGGAACCCCTTCGCTTTCTACAGTGTAGGAAGCAAGCTCTTTCATTTCCTGCGCCCCCTTCCCTTCGGCTTGGCTTTAGGCTTGCCCGCGTGCTTGAACGGCCTGCTCTTCACGGCCGAATGCTTTCCGCCCGCAACATGCGCCCGGTTTTTCCGCGCCTTCCGCGCGCGCGGCTTTGCCTCGAAAACCCGCTTGTGCTTTCCGGGCTTTAGCGCTGCAGGCGGCTTGGACGGCGCGGGCTTCGCCTGCCGCTGCATTGCAGTCGCCCGTTGTACGCCGGCGTTAACAAAAACTTTTGCAGGTCCCGTTCCAACAGCAGGCTTTGCGCCTTTTGCCTGCGCTTTTTTTGCCGAAGCAATCAAAGCCTGGAACCAGGCGATCAAAAACATGAGAAAATGGGCGAGAAACTCGGGGGTGTTGCGGCCTCGACCGCCGGGCGATTCCTTAAGCTGCCCGGTCTTTTCTAGTTTCGAAAGCTGCGTTTGGTATTTCACCAGCTGTTCTTCGAATGAAACTTCGCCCACTTCGATTTTCTTTATGCTAGCCTGGAAGTTTTTCAGGCGCTGGTGCAGGAATTCCAATTCCTTTCGTATTTCCTCGATGTTTTTCTTGGTCAAGTCTTTGCCCGAGCCGGCGGCGGCAAGCGCTTTCTCGGTTTTCGAAAGGCGTTCGATGAAATCTTTTTCTATGAATTCAGCGACGTTTTCGACTCCCTTCACTTCCTCCAGAATCTCGGAGCCTTTAGTTTGCACGGGCTGTGCGAAGGGAATAAGGGAGGCCTGCGATTCTATTTTCTTGGGGGTTAGCACCGAACCGCCCAGGGTGTACTGCACTTCTATCAAACCGCTTTCCTCGAGAATGAGCGCCAGCTTTTCCACTTGCTCTTCGGTAAGCGACAGCGCAAGCGCAGCTTTCCTGACCGTAACCTTGCTGCCTGCCTTGACCAAGTCGTAAAGCTTGTCTATGACCGTTTCAATGTCTTCCTTGACCAAAGTGCTTCCCTCGTGTTATCGGCAAAGCCCACGCTTTTGCAAAGCATATAACTCAAATCGGTTTTAACTGTTTTTCCTTTAGCCGTTTCAGCATCCGGGCGTCTGCGCTGTTACTCCATAGAAAGCCGCGTGCGCGCAGTCGAGCTTGAGCCACGGGTACGAAGAGCCGGTCACGCGCACCCCTTGGTCGGAAAGGGTGGAATTGAAGTACAGGAAGTCAACGTGGCTTTGGTTGTGCGCCGGAAGGTCTTGAGCGATGAATTCGTTCGGGTTGATTATGGTTTCAATCCCGAACTCGCTTGCGAAAAGATTGCCTTCCAGCTTGTTCAGGAAACCAGGGGCGTCTGCATCGGGAACGTAGTATTTCTGCGCAATCGCCTGGTCCAACGCCGCCACGCCCGCAACTCCCGACGCGTTTTGCTTGAACACGCGCGAAACAAGCCCTTGCGAGTTGAGCGCGAAAAGCGGGTCTTCAAAGCCCTCGATTGAAACTACGGCGGTTGTGGAATAGGTTTTGGTAAAGTTGAAGGCGCCGGGGTTGGACGACGGCTGGGTGAAGACCGAAATGTTTGCCGTAAACAGCAATTCGAAAGGCCCGTGACTCGAAACAGAAATATCCGACGGGGAAAAGCTTATCGTGGAGTTCAAGCCGTAGTAGCGCGAAAGGTTTTGCATCGTGCTCGCCCACCGGGAGAGGTAGTTGAAGCCCATGGTTGGATATGCCGATGCGGAATCGGGGAAAGTTCCGTTGTAAGCGAGGTTTTCCAGCGAAAGGCGCGCGTCATCGAGAGGCTGGCCTTCCGAAACCACCCGGCTGATGGAAGACACGACCGCGCTTTTTGCGCTCGTGGTCAAAGCCCGCTCGAAGTCCGAGTCTATCGAGTTGATGAAATTCACGGCTTCGCGCGAAACCACTTTCGAAACGCCGGAAGACGAAGTCTGCGAAGAAGAGATTGAATAAAAAACCACGAGCGCGATGAGGGGCGTGAGGACTATCAGCACGGCGATGGAGTAAAAGAAAGATTTTTTGGCTTTCAAAGTTTTCACCGCCATACGACCACCGAAAAGTCCGTGGAATTCAACGCCGGAAGGCCGGTGTTTGCGAGGAGATTCGAATTCACTTCCGACGAAAGCGCAACGTCGACGGGATTGCCTTGGGTTCCGGGCGCGCCTCCGCTTGCGTTCAAATCCAACTGCCGCAGCAAACGCAGGAAAGCGTCTTCCACCGCGTTCGTGCCGCCCTGGTTCAACAGCGAAGCGTTGATGGCCGTCTCGTTTGCAATCCCGCCCACCTGCACGTCCGCAAAACCGTCTGCGACGTTGTCGCCGTTCAAGTCGTAATATACGCTCACGTTCCTCGCAAAGCAATAAGGGAAGAAATCGCCGTAGCCGACCGAAGCGTTCATCCAGCCGTAGAAGAGGATAGTGTTGTTGGTGGAGCACACTGCGCTCTGGTTGTAAGGCGAAAATGCGGTCCGCACGTCCACCGTATTCTGCGCTCCCTCGGCAATCAAAGCAGGGTTCAGCCGGATGGGGAACGGGTCGCCGACAGGCGTGTAGGAAGTAGAATTGTACACGCTCAGGTTGAAGGCGTTGGAATACCCGATGGTGTTTATCGTCGTGACGTTGCTAGTCCACCTGTCGGCGGAGTACGACGTCACGCGAAAGTCGTAAATGGGAAAGTTGGCGGGCGTGTTGAAAGAGCCTTGGCAGGATGCGAGCGCTGCGCTTCGTGAAATGGAAATCGTCTGGTAGGGGTTGACGAATTGCGGCGTGAACGCGAAGTCCAAGTAAGAGTCGGGGTAGAGCGTCGTTTCCACGCCGCCCGTTATCGTCACGGTTTGCGAAGTGTTCGACTGCTGCACGATGGCTTTCGCCAGGCTCGTGTAGAATTCCGACAGTTCGCTCGCGTTCGCGCTCGCGAAGTAAGTGCCGTTTCCGCACTCGGCAATTTCATTGAGCGTAGTGTTGCCCAAGGCGCACGTTGCGACCGGCCCGAAGCCCACGGCGTAATTCGTGGAATTCAGGTTTTGGCGCATCCTGCAAGAGCTCCAGTTGGCGTTCATCGCGGCGTAATTGTTGGCGAAGGAAGCCGAGCAAGAGTCGTTGTCGCTGCAGTACGCTGCACTGGAAAGCGTGCCCGTATACCGCGCGTCCCTCGCCAGGGTCCACGACCCGCCGGAATAAGCGTAAACAAGGCTGTTTGAAGTCGCGATTTTTCCAAGCGAATCGTTGTAAAACTGGATTCCGTAAACCGCGGTGGACGTTGGGGAGTTGAAGCTCGCGAAGGAAGAACCGCTCCACCTGTAAATCGCTCCTCCCGACCCGGCTATGTAAACGCTCGAGGAATTCACCACGGAAATGGAATACCACGATTGGCCGCCCGTATCCTGGTATTGCGCCCAATTCACTCCGTTCCACCTGTAGATTTTTCCGGTGCTTCCCACTGCAAAAGCCCACGAGGCGTTCACGAACTTCACGTCGTAAAACACCACGCTGCTCACGGTGGTGGTAGTCCAGCCGGTGCCGCCGTTCCACTTGAGCAAATAACCCGTGCTCCAGGAATACCCCGCGACCAGCGCGTTGCTTGAAGAATCCCAGGCTGAAACGCTCCTGAAAGTCTGGCTGCCGCGGTCGGAATTCTGGCTCCACGAAACGCCGTTCCAAGAGTATATCTTGCCGGAGGTTCCCACAGCCAACCCGAAACTGGGGCTGACCATGCTTATCCCGTAGAAATTCGTGGAGCCTGTATCTTGGGCCTGCGTCCACGCGGTTCCGTCCCACTCAAAAAACTTTCCGCTCAAGCCCGCCGCGAAAGCAAGAGTCTCGTTTATCGGAGAGACGGCAAAAATGTCGAAATTGCCGCCGTAGGAATAATCAGTCCAGTTGGAGGCGTTGTAAGGGTCGAAGTGGATGAACCCTCCCCAGTCTCCGGGAATGAACTCGAGATTGCTTTTGCTTTCGACGTCTTCCAAAGCGCACCATCCCGCGCCCCGGTAGTTTGCAACGCCATCGCTCATTACTATCACGTGCTTGGTGCGGTTGTTATTGAGGGGGCTTTCCTGCGCTATTATTTCGTACGCCTTGTTGATGGCGCAAGCGATGCAAGTTCCTCCGCCGGCCGCGTAGTTGTTGATCGTATTATTCAAAAAAGCCGAGTTGTTGCTGAAGCCGGTGTAATTGTCGATGCCGTCGCTGAATGCGACCAGCGCAATCTTGTTTCCAACTCCGCCGAGAATGGTTTGCACGAAATTCTGGTCTACGCACTTCGCCAGGCTGATGCGAGCGGTGGAAGGGTCGTACAACAGCGGGTCGTTGCAAGAGCGCTGCACGCTGTTCGAACTGTCGGAATCCATCCTCCAAGCCATGCTTCCCGACGCGTCGGTAATCAACACCACGTCGGCGTTGCCCACTTGCCCGGTGAAATTCGCCTTCACGCCCAACCGCAGGGGAACGGTCTTCAAGCTTATTTCCTCGTAATCGGGAAACGCGCCGGAAAAGTTGGAGTTGGCGATGGATATGGTGCGCGATTCATTCGTGCCGTTGTCTTCGTAAACAGTCTTGTTGCCGAGCGTGAGGAAAGTGGTGTAATTGTTGAGCAAATGAAGAGAGCCTGAAATTTGCGTGATGTTGCCCGGCACGTAGAATGAAGAGTAGTAGTTGATGACGCCGTCGACGCCGTTGAAATAATGCCGCATCACTCCAGGTTGCACGGAAGCGAGTTCGGTAGTGTTGTAAGTTATTTTCACGAACCCCCCGCCGAAATACTTGAGCGAAAGGTTCGACCCGGTAAAGTTGAAAGTAAACGCGTTGTCCACTCCGGCGAGGGCCGCGTTCCTGCACGCTGCGCCTTGCGTGGAGTTGAAGACCCAGCTGTTTACGTCGTACAACCCGCTCGTCTTCAGCTGCACTCCGCAGTCAACGCCGTTCAAGAAAAGCGTGTAATTCGTCCCGGCATTCGCTTCAACCGCAACTTCAGAAACGTTTGCGCCGGAAGGCACGTCACGCACGATTACCGTGATGTTCCCCTCGCCCTCGAAACCGCCGAAGTATGCAACCGCCTGCTCTTGCTTCCCGCGGATTTTTTGCACGAAAGCGCGCGCCACGCACCCCACGGCGATGCTGCGATTGGATGAAACTCCCGAAACGAAATTGCGGCTTGCCGAAGCAACGGAGTAATAGCCAGACGGAGAGCGGTTGGAAATCGACTGGTTGGAAGCGTAAACCGCGTAGTTCGTCCCTGCAGGGAAAAGTTTCGAAAGAAAATGGTCGGTCACGTTTTTCGCGAGGGAAAGGTTTTCCACGTCGCCCGACGCCCACAAGTCCGCGACCAGCTGCATCACGCTTTCGCCCAACACGCCTTCGCCCACCACGCCGGAATCAAACAACAGCGCGACAGGCGCTTCGCGCCTGACGTCGGAAACTTTGACTGCAGAAAGCAGGGAAACGGAATCGCTGGCCTTCAAGTGCAGGTTTTCCTGCACGGTCTGGGGAACGCTGCTTACGGACGAGAAAAGCAGTATTACCGATGAAACGGAAATCAAAAGCAGGAACGCGACTGCCGCGTCAAGCGTAAATACCACGCCCTTGCGTGCATTCCCTTTTCCTGTAG
Source organism: Microcaldota archaeon (assembly GCA_018304285.1). Lineage (GTDB taxonomy): Archaea > Micrarchaeota > Micrarchaeia > Norongarragalinales > Norongarragalinaceae > UBA10210. The sequence goes on along the minus strand of JAGVWL010000021.1, from coordinate 337 downwards.
CCATGCCCTCATCCATGCCACAGCACCAGCGTCATCGCGACGGGAATCCGCCGGTCGCCCTCGATGAAAGAAAACCGGGTTTGCGGGAAAACGAATGAAGCGTTGGCGGAAGGCTCCACTCCGTACACCAAAGGCCATCCGACAATGTTGAAAACGTTTTCGCCCGGAATCCCGTTAAAATCCGCTTGAAAATCGCTTATGAAATAAATCCTGCCCAAACCATAATCCCACGCAGCTGCGACCGCTTCGCTCGAGTTAGTGCGGTTGGAAACGAAAATGTCGGGCGCAAAGCCGTTGGGCGAAAAGGCAACCCACTTTCCGGCTGAAGTGACGTTCA
>JAGVWL010000020.1 GCA_018304285.1 Microcaldota archaeon | reverse complement strand
AGAAATCCGTTCTCCCATAGTCTTGGGAGGAAGCTGGACGTTCAAAGCGATGGGCGAGGGAATAATGCGCTGCACGCGCCTGCCGGACTTCATGACGCTTTCCACTGCAGTCATGAGCTCTTGCAGGGTAACGCGCCTGGCGCGAGGGCGGTTGGGCTTCAAAATCAATTCGGGCAAGTCTTCCTGAATGAGCATTACCGGCTCTTCTTCCACGGTATATTCTTCAAGAGGCTTCCACTCGAGGGCGTCGGCCTTGAAGCGGAGCAATAGCGAAGAAGCTAGAATGACGTTGGCGGGAATGTGCAAATCCATGGATTCCCAGTTTTTGACGCGTTCGATGCACTTGTCGGCGACTTCGCACAAGTCGATGTCCCACGGGTCCATTTTTTCCGATTGCACTAAGTCGACTAGGAACTCTCTCCACGTGGGTTGCACTACCATTTCCATTAAATCCATTTCGAATTCACTTCTTTACTGGTGGGTGTATTGTAAAAAGAAAAAGGGAATAAAAACGTTTTGCCCTTATAGGCTTTTTGCTAAGAAAGCTCGCCGTGCTAAAAAATCCTCTTTTGTGCTAATAAACTCTGCTAAACAACTGGGTTATTTAGCAAAGCTTATTCGGATCCGATTTGTTCGCTTCTATGCTCCTAGCCTATAGCGGAAGGCAAAATTATTTGAACTTTCTTCTTGCCTTCTGCAACTAGCGAAAAGCTGCCGAAAGTTCAATCACTCTCGCTTTTCGCTATAGGTCTGCGTTCATCCCCCCACTGCAGCAGCACGCCTGCCTTCTTCTCAATCCCAGCAAGCTTTAATTCCCGCTCTGCGCGTTCCTCGCGTATTCTTGCCTTGAGGCGCTCGACGCTTTCCACCAACCGCTTTGCTTCCTCCCTTCTTGCGTCCCGCTCGGCATTCATTGCCTGCAAGCTGCGTTTTTTTTCCCTCACTTCATCTATCTGTCCTGCAAGATGCGCGTGTTCCCCCAGCATGCCGGCAAGCGCTGTTTCAGTGGGAAAATGTGAAACGGCGAGTTTCACGTCACCGCCTTCTTTTGCAGTGAATTCATGCAAGCGCGAGAAAAGCGTTTTGCACTCGCCCGCATCTCCCGATTCGAAAAGCGCCTTCGTGGCGTCGTCGGCGTATTTTTGGGCAAGCACCTTGTCTTTCTTGGGCGCGTCGTGCGCGTATTTTCGTAGCAAACGTTTCAGGGGACCGAACGCATCGGCTGTTTTAGCGCGGAGTTCTGACCTTCGTGCAACAAGCTGAGCCTCCTTAAGCCCCAATTCTGCTAGCTGCGTTTCCAGCGGACTGTCCTCCGCCTTTTCCGCCGCGTTCTCCAATTCTTGCAATGCTGCCGTTTCCTCCCGCAAAAGTTCCTCTAACTTCGCCTGCGCTGCCTGCCTCTCGCCGATCGCCTTCAGCATCCCCTCTAATTCTGCGTAAGCACTTGCGGCACCGGCCTTTTCCCTCAAGACGCTTTCGAGCTCGTCGGCCTGCGCGCAAAGAACTTTTACCACGTACGCGAATGCCTTCATGTCCTCGCTGAAAAAGTGGAAGAGGTAGCGGTTGTCGCTGACGTTTTTCGTCGCCTTCTCCAAAAACTTGAGGAGTCGCGCGTGGTACTCGGCAAGAGCGCGGTAGTCCAGCTGCCGCGGCATTTCAGGCGGGTCTAGCAGGAGCGTCCTTTCGACGAAGTTCTTCCGCATCGACTCGCGAATGGCCGCGTGAGTCGCCTGGGGGTCTGTGGTTCTCGCTTTAATCTTCTTCGCCAACAGCTTCAGTTCACCGAGCTGGTATTGGATGTCGCTAAGTATCGACTGCGGCTTTCCCGAAACGTCAAGCTCGCGCTTTTTCGCGAGTTCGAGATCCCTCTCTAGCCCCTCGATGCTGAATTCCCTTCTCCCGCGCAGCGATTCCCGCGGTAGCGCTTTCTCTTCGTTTTTAGCTGTCCGCCCCAAAACCCCGTGCATCCAGTCGAATAATCCCACGCATTCCCCCTTGAATTCAGCCCTTGTCTGTGAACAGAAGCCTTTTTTCGCCAGGTTTTTTTTAATCCCTGTCGCCACGGAAAACCAACCTTATCCATCAAATTACCTAACGCCTAAAGGCGTAGGTAATTTAAGATTCACGCTTTGGAAGCGATCAGCCTTTGCAATCCCAACGGCACGATTATCGTCGTAAGGAACGCCATTGCGGAAATTATCGAGTATTGCGCGGCGGTCAGCAGCGGGCTGCCGTCCGGCCCCAACGCCGTCAAGCCGAACAAGCCTATAATCAAAGCTATTTCGCCCCTCGGCACCATGCCGAACCCTACCAAAAGCGTTTCTTTCCTCGACGCGCCGAAAATCTTGGCGCCCAAGCCGCATCCGACCACCTTAGTCAATATTGCGATTGCAGTTATTGCAAGAATGGGAATGAAGTTTTGGCCGAGAGTCCTGATGTCCACAAACATTCCGAGGGAAATGAAGAATAACGGCGTGAAGAACGCTTCGAGGGGAAAGAATGCTTCGAATATTTTCTCGACGATCTTGGAATAATTGAGCGTGACGCCTGCGATGAAAGCGCCGACTATCGCGCTCAAGCCTATGAACTCGGCGGCGTAAGCGTAGAAAAGCATGAACGCGAGTATGGAAAGCAGGGTGCGTTGGGAAAGCTTGTCTTCCTTTATTTTGTCGAAATGCTTTCTCACTATCCACTGCCCGGCGAAAATGCCTCCGGCAACGAAAATGAATGCTATGAATATTATGTTCAGCAAGGGGCTGAGCGCTTCGGCAGTAAAGCCGTTGGGAATGTGCTGGACCATGGACAGCACGAGCAGCGCGAGAATGTCGTCTATGACCGCCGCTCCCAGCAGGGTTTTCGCGAATTCTTTTTCCAAAAGTTTGAGCTCTTGCAGCACAGCGACGGTAACGCCCACGCTCGTCGCAGTCAAAGCCGCGCCGAGAAACACGGCGTAAAAGAAACTTTCTCCAGTAAGAACGGCATAGTAATAACCGCCCAAGAACGGGACGATCACGCCCAGGATTGCAACTACGAAATTGCGCGAATTGAAAATGCTTTTGATTTCGGAATGCAGTCCGATCTTGAACAACAGGATTATCGAACCCAATTGCGCGAAGATTTTCACCACTCCTTCTGCCGAAACCAAGTGGGGCAGTTGCTGCGGAAATATGGGGAATATGGAATTCAGGAATCCGACGAGCAAAGGCCAAACGAGCGAGACTGAAGAAGGGGATACGGCTACTCCAAGCAAGAGCAAAACCATCACCACGGGCTGTCGCAAGTAAACGACCAAAAGTTCGGCGAGCACCGCGGCCAAAAGCAAGAACGTGATTTCAAACCAGATTCTTTTTTCCTCGGGAACGTCTCCGAACAAACTCGCGCGTATTACCGACAGGTAAAGCAAAACCGCCAGTACGACTATGATGCCTATTGCGATGGGCATTGCGTTTCTGCGCGCTTCCCTAACGCGTTCCCTGATCATTTTACAGTCCTTGCTTCGGGCGGGTTGCAATCCAATAGACCAGCCCGCCGATTGCCGCCAGGGTCAAAATTCCTATTATCCAAATAGTGTAATCGGGAGAGGAAGGCTGGGGCGTGGGTGCAGGTGTAGTAGACGTAGGCGCGGGTGTAGGTGTTGCGGTTGGAGCGGGCGTTCCTGTGGGTGCCGGGGTCCGTGCTGTTGGACAAGCCTATCGCAACATTCGAAAGCGAGGCGTTTGAAGCGTAAGCGAAGCCGAAGGAACTGAAAACGAAAATAGAGAAAAAAGCGGCTAAAAGAACTTTTGCAACGTCCAACCAACAACATCCCTTGCAATACGGCAGAAGATATTACTTGCGCCGTGTTTTTAAAATGTTTTTTTTCCTGCCGGAAAGAAGGGCCTTTGCCCCCAAGCCCAGGAAAAACCCGGGGACGGCGAAGATTCCGAACAGCACGTACAACGCTATCGCAAGTGCGAGCAGCAGCCACAGGCTGCGGGGCTTGCTCCAGACGAATGCCAAGGCGATGGCAAAGCCTGCCAGGAAGGAAAAAAGGTTGTACCAGAACAATGGAATTTCCATGTGCAAGAAGAAGAAAAAGAAAGTTTAAAAAGAAAAAGGAAAAGGGCTTTTTTTCAAAAGCCCTTTTCTTCAAGGAGTTTTAATCCTTGGAAATGTCGTATACAGCCTTCAACGCCACGACGGCGACTGCCGGAGCGACGAAGATGGCGATGTTACCGAAGACCGGTCCCATCCAAGAGCCGATTGCAGGCAGCTTCGCGCCGATTGCGCTCAAGCTGGTTGCGCTCAGGAGGAAGCCGATTCCAGCAACCAAAAAGTGCTGTACTTCCTTGTCGCTTATGTTGAGCAGACCGACGAGCAAACCGAGGATTCCCAATACCATGGCCACGGTAGCGTCTGTTGCTCCAAATATTCCCGCCAAAACGGCGATTACCAAACCGCCTATATACGCCCAAGCGCCTATCGCGGGCATGCTGTCTCCCTTTGCCATAATCCATTTCACCTCTAATTCTATGTAACCCCCACGGTGGCGCTTTTCTAAGCCACTGCCGAAGGTGGGTTAAGCTCGAATAACTCAACTATCCGAACGCCCTATAAAAAGATTGTTTCTATCGTCAAGCGTCGAAAAAGCCGTAGGGTTTGCGGGTAGGCAAAACCACTACCGATTTCGAGCTTTTTTGGGTAGGTAAAAAGGAAAGGGCGAGGCGGATTATCCGAGCAGAACCGTGAAACGGTTCTGCTGGACACTGCAGAAGCTAAGCTTCTGCGCGTGAACCTTGGTTTTCCCGGGGCTTAACCTTCGACGATTAGCGTTCCTTCCATTTCGCTGTGTCCTGACCCGCAGAACACGTTGCAGGAAAAAGTGAAGGTTCCGGCCTTGTCTGCAGTGAATTCGACTGTGACTTCCTGTCCGGGCTGGAGGTTGGCGTCCACCCCAAAGTCTGGAAGCTTAAAGCCGTGTTCGACGTCCACGCTCTTGATTTTGAGCTTGACGATGTCGCCTTTGGAAACGCGGATTTCCGACGGTTCGAAAGACCATTGCTTGGCGGTCATGGTGAACTCTTTCACAGCTCCTTGCGTTGCGCTCGGCGAGGGCGTGGAGGTAGCCTGTCCGGTCGGTTGAATGGTGGGCGTGGTTGTGGGCAATGCGGTGGGCGCGGGTGTTGCAGTGGCTGTTGCCGTGATTTGCACTTGAGTGGGGGTTGGCGAAGAGCTTTGCTGGACGCAGCCCGCCAGAGCTAGTGCTACGAAAGCGATGATTGCCAATCCGATTGTAAACTTCATTCCAAACCCCTCCACCTGATAGAAAAAGGCTTTCCCGGCTTTCGGGAAGCCAAGCTTCGTTTCAACTACAAACTGGGGGAATAAAACTTTTTGGTTTAAGGGTTTGCAAAGGTCGCGGCACTAGCGACTTACTAGCGCGGTTTAAATTAGGTAGAACCAAAACTATTTTGGAGGTCACGCCATGCCTATTCATTCACAACGATTGGTTTACGCCTTTAGAGAAGGGAATACGTTCATGCACGACTTGGCGGCAGTGGAGCCGCCTGAAGGATTTCAAAAGCACGTCATTACCGTTCCAGCTACCTCGTCCAAACAAACCCATGAACCGCATCTTCGAAGGGCGATCAGAGCCGCAGGGCTTACCCTGGCTGATATGCGGCACATTGATACTCAAGTAATTACAGACCTGACTTTAGAGCCGGTTGTTAAAAAGTTTGCTCGAGGCCCGCCGGTTCCTTCCTCAGAGGGAATGTTTGGCCGCAGTCAGAACATAAGCAATGCCTACAAGGCTTTAGAAGAAGTTACTGATCCCGAAAGGGAAGTAGCGCATACAGCCAATGTGGCGCATTCAATTTTGCGTCAGCTCGATGCAGTTGTTCAGGATATCAGGAGCCAAAACAAAGAGCCGCTTTTAGTTGATTTTTGCATTGGGGATCACCATGGATACGGACTGGAATTTAGCGGTAAAGAAGACCATGAAAAGGTAATCTCAGAATTTCTAGGGCAAAGATTTAAAGCGAAAGTAATCAGTTTTGAAGATGTTCTCAAAATGGCTGCTAAAAATCGAAGTGTAGACGATAAAATTTTGCTCATGGATCATCATGCATTAAGTGCGCTCGGACGCCAGTTGAAAGATAAAACGCGGCTATTTCAAGTCGCGTCAACCTGCCCCTGCCACTTGTATTCTACTGAACGAAGCAAAGATGAAGGGTTTAGACCTTTTGAAACCGAGCGGGAAGAAGACCGCAGCATTGTTCCCGAAGTTCACGATTTGCTAATGGGTTTCGTCGGGAATAACGTCAAAAGAAACGCCTGGATCAAAGAAAATCCCGCTGAATTCAGGAAACGGGTTCGCGAAGCAAGAAAAAGAGCGCTAGCAGGAACGGACTAAGGCGCGATAGTTTAGACTCTAGAAAGATACGCTGTGCACGTAGGAAAAGAAATTTAGGAGTATTGCTCTTGGCGCCTTTTGAAAACGATGAAGATTATTGCAAGCACTGCCACTATCGCCAGTGCAATCCAGCCCCACGAGATTTGCTGCGCTTGGACTGCGGTCTTGACTGCCAGCTGGTCTGTTGAAACTCCTTCCTGAGATTCCAGCCAAATTGGAATAGTGTCGGAAGGCGGGTTTACTACTTCAACAGTAATTTCCGTGCTTTGGCCAGGCTGGAGATTCAACACGGGCGGCTGGGTTGCAAGCACGTAGCCTGTCGGAAGCATTGTTTTTACGCCGGTCAAAGGCTTTTCGCCAGTGTTGCTTACGATAAGGCTTATCGAAATGGTCCTCTTTCCGCCTTCTTCCTGCAAGTTCGTTTGCTTCACCTGCACTTCAAGCCTCGCGACCGGCTTTTCGACGTACAAAACCATTTGCTTTTCAACGCTCTCACCGCCCGCGTCGATTCTTGCGGTGATTGTTTTAGCGTCCTGCTTTTCCGAAGCGGGAATCTTGAACGTAACGAGCATGCCTTGAACCGAGTTTGCCGGCAAGTCCCTAGCCTGCACTGAATACCATTCCAGGGGGATTCCTTCGAGCGAAACGGCTGCATTGCGCAACGCGTTGTTGAAGCCGTTTTTCACTGCAAGGAAAGCTTTCGTTTCCATTCCGGCGAAAGCCCTGAGCGACTTTTGCTCAAGCGAAAGCCCTTCTCCCGCCACTTGCCCGGCTGCGCGGATCGTGAGGTTGAATGAATATGCTTTGGCGAGCTTGGAAGTGCGGACTACCACTGGCAATTTGATTTTACCGAGCTTCATGTTGCGGGACGGCGTTGCAACGAGATTGATTTGCTTTGCTTCGCCTGCTGCTAGAGAGAACGACGACGGCTCGGTTTTTACGAGCAATTCTCTGGGCGGGCTGACTTCGATGGCAAAATTTTGCGTTATCGAACCGTTGTTGGAAACTTCGAACGGAAGCAAAACGCCCACCTCGCCCCGCGCGACCGAATACTCCTCCTGCATTTTGACCGCGAAATCGGTTTTGGCGAAAACTTCGAAGCAGTAATCGCGCAGGAAAACCGGAATGCCGTTGTACGAGAGCGTGAATTCGTAGCTGTAAACGTCCAAAATCGTGGACTGCTTGGGGTTGATGGAAATCAAAACTTCCTGCGAATCGCCTTGCTTTACTTCCAAGAGCGAGGGCGTCACGCTTAACGCTTGCGACGCCTGCGCGCCCGCGTTCAACTCTACGTCGAACGGGCCTTCGATTTCCCCGTCGTTGCGCACTTTAAGCTTTATTTGGGTTTCCTCGTTGTGCGGCGCTATCGCGCATTTCAACGGCTCGTTCTGCAGCACGAGCTGAAGCTTGTCCGAATAAACGAAAACTTGCGTGGGGAACGAGTAAAAGAATTGCACGCCGTCTGTATTCGTAACGCGAGCGGTGACCGCCTGTTGGTATGCGTTGGAAGGCGTGCCCGGCGGAATTGCGGTTTTTATCGAAACGGTTTTATCCTGCCCTCCTTCGACTTCAACGTCGCTGGCAGAAAAGCGCGTTGCACCCTTGAGAAACCCTTCGCTTGCGAGCCGCACGTAAATCTTGGAGTTCCTGTTGTTGGCGATGCGCAGGGAATAAGAAATTTCGTCTCCGGGCCTGCCTGACTGGTTGGCCGTCGGAGTAAAGAAAAGTTCGAACGGGTCGTTTTCCTGCGCTGGCGCTTGGCTGACTGTCAGGGAAAGGGTTTTGGAATCGCAATTGTAGTTCGTGCCTGCGCTTATGGAAAGCGGGATTTGAAACGCGCCTGCAATCTCACTTTTAGCTTCGAGCTGGAACAAGGCCGATTGCGTCGGCGAGAGGGTGGAGTAAGGCGCTTGGCTGAAAGAACATTCGAGGGGGTATTCGCACGACGCGGCGAGGGAGACCAACTGCGGGTTGGTTCCGGTGTTCGTGAGCGTGATGGGGTAGATTGCCTTGACGCCCGCCTGGGCTTGCGCGCTTTCCACGAGCGAAACGTCCAAGTACGGGCATTGGGCTAGAACGAGGGGGGCTGCAAACAAGAACAAAAACAAGGCGAGTTTGGATTTCATTGCAATTATCTAGTGCCCGACCTTGCTTAAAAAAGCTTTCAAGTATTGCGCGTGCCGCCGATGACTTGGTTGAAAATCGCTTTCTCCAGCAATTTCTTTGCCTTTTCGTTCATAGCGTCTTGGCTGGCTTCAGGGTGAACATAAACCCAGCTTTTCAGCCCTTTTTTGTCAACCCACACCAGCACGCGGCCTTTTAGCTCTTTTTTCAGTTTCTTTTCTTCGCGCAACGCTCCCCTTATCCTTTCCTCCTTTGGAAGTAGAAAGTACGATAGTTTTCCAAGCAGGCCGGACGTCTGAAACCCGTAGTCCGTCACGTTTCTTGCAAACCTTATTTCGGGCTTGTCAAAATTCGGTTGCAAGCGGATTACTTGGCCCGCATGCTTATCGAAAGTCTTTTTGAACCTTTGCTCGTGCGGCTGCATAAGAATTTATGATATTCGGGAAAATAAATATCCCGCGCCTTAGCCCTGGTTTTTTTTCCAGCAGTTCAATATATCGGGAATTTGTTGCAAAGCCCGAGAATCTCTTGTTTGACTTTCCTTATTTCCCCCGCGTCGTTTCTCCCGTCGACAGTCCTTTGTATGAACTGCGCAACCAACTCCATTTCCGGCTCTTTCATCCCGCGGCTCGTAAGAGCGGGCGTGCCCATGCGAATGCCGCTCGGGTCGTAAGGCTTGCGCGTGTCGAAAGGAATCGCGTTCTTGTTGCACGTTATTCCCGCCTCGTGCAGCAAGTCTTCCGCCTGCTTTCCCGCAATGCCCTTGTTCGTCATGTCTATAAGCACGAGATGGTTGTCCGTGCCCCCCGTCACAAGCGTAAACCCGTAGTCCATCAGGCATTTCGCAAGCGTAAAGCAGTTTTTCTTGATTTGCATTCCGTATTCCTTGAAGTCCGGCTTGAGCGCTTCCCCGAGCGGCAGTCTGGTGGTTGTGCGGTCCACCCTGCAATCCCGGGAAAACCGCCCGGTCTATCATCGTAGGCAAATATTTCTTAGATTTCTCGGGAGGAGCCTTCAAAGGCTCGGAAGGCTCGCCGTTGCACGCGATCAACGCCCCCCTCGGACCGCGAAGCGTTTTGTGCGTGGTGGTCATTACCACGTCCGCGACTCCGAAAGGCGACTGGTGCACTCCTGCGATAATAAGCCCCGTAATGTGCGACGTGTCTGCGACGAGATACGCCCCAACGCTGTCGGCGATTTTCCTGAACTTCTGAAAATCGAATTCCCTGGCGTAAGCCGTGGCGCCGCAGAAAATCAGCTTGGGCTTTTCCTTGTCCGCGAGCTCGGCAATCGCATCGTAATCGAGCCACCCGTCTTCCTTGGTCTTGTAGGACACGGGCGTGTAGTATTTGCCGGAAAAGTTTACGCTCCAGCCGTGCGTCAAGTGGCCGCCGTACAGCAAATGCATTCCCATCAATTTTTCCCCTGGCTCGAGCAGTGCAAAGCATACTGCTTGGTTGGCGGGGCTTCCAGAATACGGCTGCACGTTCGCGTGCGTTACTCCGAAGAGTTTTTTCGCGCGTTCGCGCGCGAGGTTTTCGACGACGTCGATGAATTCGTTTCCGCCGTAATACCTTTTTCCGGGATAGCCTTCGGAATACTTGTTGGTGAGTATCGAGCCGAGCGCGTCGAGCACCGCCCTGCTCACGTAGTTTTCGGAGGGAATCATTTCCAGGCCGTCGCGCTGGCGCTCGAGTTCGTTTTCAATCGCTTGGCTGATTTCCGGGTCCGCTTCGCTCAAGTTTTTCTGGAAATCCATGTAAACCCCTCCCACCGTTTTGCTTTGCAAGAAGAAAAACAATTATGG
>JAGVWL010000042.1 GCA_018304285.1 Microcaldota archaeon | reverse complement strand
AGCGCCGGGGTGCTGGGAGAAAAAAAGAAGCTCATCCCAACCCGCTGGAGCATTACTGGGACGGACAAGATTCTTGCAGATCACTACCTGGAAAAAGTTAAGGAAAGCCCGCAAATCGACAGCCCCACGCTTTATTCCCACGAGCATTTCGACAACCACTACGAGGTGTTGCTTTTGCCCGGCGGGTGGGAGTTTGAACAATTCGAAGCCTGGTCGCCTGGAAGCGCCTGGAAAACGAACGCGACAGTCGCGCACGAGTACGAACCGTTCGGTGGAAGAAGCGATTACGCGGAGAGCGAGGGCGGAGGGTACTATGCGGGGCGTTTCGGGGTTGTGGAAGCGTTGCACAAAATGCGGAGGCAAGCGCGAAGCATTGTTTTCCGCGAGATAAGCGAGGACTACAACGTGCCGTTGGGCGTCTGGGCCGTACGAGAGATGGTAAGGGAGGCGCTAGAGAAAAAGCCGCTTAAATTTACGACACTGCAAGAGGCGCTCGAATACCTAAAAACCAAGCTGGTGATACCGCTATCGGAATATCTGAAAAAAAGCACGATTTTACGGCAAAAGACTTTAGCGGAATTTTAAAACCACTGGAAGCACTGGAAAGTTACTCTAATTAAGGTTTTAAATCGGGCAAAATTCAAAATAAGTATGAAAGAAATCTCCTTGTGGCAATTACCAAAAAAATCCACCCACGTCATCCTAGAAAAAGAAATTCAAAAACAACTATTTGAAAAAGCGGCCGCAAAAGAAGGAAGCTTGTACGAGTTAACAAAACTCTTCGGAGAAAACGATTCGGTCTATTATTGGCATAATGGCACGCGCGAGACAATTCCCCTCTGGGCTTTAGAAAAAATAGCGTTAATTGCAGGGGAATCTTTGGAAGAAATAGAGCAAAACGCAACCGGAGTAAAAAGCGGCTATCAGGGAACGACGGTAAAAATGGCGTTTCCAATAGCTATAACGCCGGAGTTTGATGCGATAGTCGCAAACCTTCTCGGGGATGGCTGCTTTTCAGGGTATGGAAAGACCGCGTCATACAAACAAAAGAACGAGTTTGCTAGACGGCTATTCACGGAAAAATTGCGGCACTGTTTGGGAAAATTCGAGTTAAATGAAAAGCAATATGCTGGCCAGTGGAAGGTCATAATTCCAAAAATAATAATCGAGTGCATAGAAACGGCTTACCAATTTGAAGAGACAGACACGCTTTCCAGGAGGGTTCCTAAAGAAATAAAGACAAAAGAGCGGGAATTCAGGGTTGCATTCTTGGCAGCATTTGTATTGGACGAGGGGCACATAAACGAAGGAATCGAAGTTTACTCGGGAAATAGGCTGCTGCTTCAAGACATATTAGAAATAGTAAAAAGTTTGGGTTACGACGCCACCGAAATCAAAGAAAGAAACGGCCACGGAAGCAAAAACTGTTTTTACAGATTCAGAATAAAGGTGCAAGGATGTAAAAATTTCCTGACCGACTTGGATGAGCTTTGCAAAAAGCATCCAAATTGCGGGCTTGCACACGAGTATGAAGCTTTGAAGTTTGCCTCCACGCGAGTGAGACACAAGACGCTAAACGGGGTAACTAGAGAAGAAATATTGAAAATCCTACCCGAGGTGAAAACGGTTAAAGCAATTACTAGGACCTTAAAAATCACTAGCTCAACGGTCAGGGAACACTTAAAGAAATTAGAAAAAACGGGAAAAGTAGAAAAAATCGGAAGAGAACAAAACAGAACAATCTGGCAGCCAATTACCTAAACTCTCTCCCATTCCAACCCGTTTTCCTCGAAAGCGGCGACAAGCTTGTCCCGCTGCTGCTTGTTGCAGCCCTTCCAATCCAAAAACGCTTTCTCAACAGGCTCCTCCGTTTTCTCAATCGCCTGCTTCACCATACCTGCATCCATGGAATCGAGGACGTGCTTCGAAGCAACGTGCGAAAAGGCGTAAGGGAGGGATTCGAAAGCACTGCAATAGTGCGTTCCGCCGAAACCCAAGGCAACCTTATCGTTCCGAGACGTGAAAGAATTGCACCCTTCGACAATAGCCTTTGCTACAGGCTCTGCCAAACGCCTTTCCCCCCATTCATCTTCTCCGCTGCCCAGTTCCACGAAAACGCTCGGCGAACGCAGCGAAGTAGGCCCGTGGTGCGTCGCTTCCCTGAAAACGGGCATTTCGTTTCCCTTCAGCCGCTCGAAAAACTCTTGCAACGCCCTGGCCGAAGTCAACTGCAGTTCGTTCGGGCTTCCGCCCAAACTCGCGCCCTCACCCCAATTGCCCGGCGCGTGGACGGTATAGCAAGGCTTTCCTTGCTCCGAACGGTGTTTCGACGCGAAAACGAACAAATCGCCCGGCGGGAAATCCCCGAGGAAATCCGCGGCGTAAAGAGGGCAGTCCAACTCCACCAAAAAAATTTCGCCGTTCGCGAAAGCGGGCAACTGCATTTCCCCAACGCTAACGCGCCCTTGCCCTGCAAAACCAAATTTTCCCTTAAGGCAAGAGGCGATGTTGGCGCTCGCCGGGTCTGCAGTAGAATAAAAAACCACGGGCATAATCGTAATAAGCCTGCAAGCGAATAAAACGATTGTGAAACCGATGGGCATAGACGACGACGTTTTCGACAGGCAAAAGCGCATTCAAGGCTGGAACCAGCAGAAAGTCTCCAGCGCGCGAATCCTCGTAGTGGGAGGGGGGGCGCTGGGAAACGAAGTCGTAAAACTATTGCTTCAATTGGGAGCAAGCGACATTACAATCGTAGACCACGATGCGATAGTCAAAGCGAACCTCAACCGCTGCATTTTCTTTACGGAAAAAGACGCGGAGGAAAAAGCGCTCAAGGCCGAAGTCCTGGCGCGCGAGGCTAAGAAAATAAACGCGAATGCAAACGTCAAAGCAGTTGTGAAAATGATAGAGCTAGTGGACGAAGGCTTTTTCGGCAATTTCGACTACTGCTTCGGATGCCTCGACAATCTTGCGGCGCGAATGCACTTGAATGCCCACGCTTACGGAAAAATGCCGTTCATCGATGGAGGAATCAACGCCTTCAACGGCCGCGTGCAAACAGTCAAAGCGCCTTCGCCGTGCTTGGAGTGCGGCTTCAGCAAAGCCGACTACAAAATACTGTGGAAAAAATATTCGTGCGTGGGCGAAACGCTCGACTTTCTCGACCCGAAAATGCCCGCGCTTGCGACGAGCGCTTGCATCACCGCTTCGCTGCAAGTCAACGAGTTCCTAAAGCTATTGCACGGCGTTGGTGAAACGCTGGAAGGAAAGTTCCTGTTTTACGACGGCTTGCACGGAGAGTTCAAGACGCTAACGCTGGAAAAAAAGAAAGGGTGCGCGGTGCACGGATGAAAGCATGAATGAATTGAAAAGCGCGCTGAAGGGAATTAGAGGACCCATCTCTTTTTCGCTACGGCATGGAGGCGCTAATGCAAACAAGCACACGGTAGTTGACTTTCCAAACGCCAGCGTCACGCTTTACCATCACGCGATTTCTGAGGGACTCGCAAAATTGTTCAATGCACATAGGAAGAGCACGCAACGCAAGCCGCCGGCTGGAAAGGAAGAAGCATTTCAAAAAAAATCTGAGGCAAAGGAAAGGGAAATAAGGGAGTTTTTTGAAAGGCTGAAAGGAGCCTAATCACTCGAACGCGTCCTTGATTCCCCTGACCGCGTCTTCCGCCTTCTTGTCGAACATCAATTTCAGCTTCCGCCCGCAGCGCACGCAATTCCCGCCGTTCTCCAAAAGGCTTTCATAACAATCCTTGTGGAATCCGGCCCCGCAAAAACAATGCCCGTACTTCGACTGCTCGCTGTTCTTCACGTTAAGCTTGAATTTTGCCTTGCAAAGCTCGCATGCCTCCGTCCCCTCGAGAATCAGCGCCTTGCCCGTGTCCGAAGGTTTTTGCGCCGGCTGCGGCTTTTCGGAAACGCGCTTTTGCTGCCGGTCGACGAAAAAGCTGTTTTTGGGCGTAACGCCGTTTTTAGGCGAGCCGCGCTCAAGCAAATCAGCCAAATCGGCAGTAGTCTGCGGCGCAGGAAGGATTTGCACGGGCGGAGGTTCGGAAGGCGGCTTGAACATTTGCTTTTCCCGCTCTACACCTTGGTTCGAAGGCTTTTGCTCTATCAACGGCTTTTCCTCAGCCTGCTTTTGCTCTCCCTTGGCTTTCAGTTTGGGCGCGAACAAGTTATACCCGCGCCAGCCCAAGCGCAGTGTAGAGCGGGTTGCAGCGTCGAAAACGAAAAACCCTTTTTTTACCAGCACGTTCAGCCGCGCGTTGAAATCCTCAGGATCCACGGAAGTCTTCTGCAGGATAGTCGGAACGTCGGTAATGCCGTTTTTGACTAGCGCGGCCAAATCCCTGTCGAAGCGCGTGAGCTTGAAGCGCAATTCTTTTTTGCGTCCCGGCTTCTTGCGAGCCCTGGGCTTTGCGACTGCTGAAGGCTTTTCCTCCACGCCAATGATGTCTCCGCCCGCTTCCATTCCAAACCAACGCTTTTCTTTATTTCTCCCTTACAACCGCAAACGAAACTTCCCGGTAATTCTCTTCATTCCCTTCCGGCTCCGCTTTCGAAAGCTTGAACGCCTTCCACTCTCCCTTCAAAGGGTCGCAGACCACTGCAATATGAAAATCTTCGGGGAAAAAAACCTTTTGCGTGCGCACGTCCGTGCTCGAGAGAAAGCACCCGTAGCCCGGGTGCGAGTGGCACCATCCGACAATCACCACGCCGTCGGACAGGGTTTTCGACAAATCCTTGAACGCTTCGCGGGAAAAACGCACGGTGACCGCAGTAGCATCATTCTCTGCAGTAACGTAATCCTCAACCATAACGTATTGCCTTCCTTCAAACGAGTAAACCCCGCCCACGAGAAAACCCAGCGCTTCCAAGCGCCGCGAAGCGTGGTCCTTGAAGTGGGCCGACGCCTTTTCAAAAGCTTTTTCCTCCAAATAAACGTCAAACACGCCTACGCCTCTAGTTCCATCCAAGTGGGTTTTTGCTTTCCGCGCCTTACTTGAAGCCGAACCTGCCCATGAGCTTCGTGTGCCAAGCCTTCTTCTTTTCCTTCTCTTCCCAAATCCTTTTCGCCAGTTCGGCGGGCGACAACTCCCTTTCTTCCCTTGCCGGTTCGTTGGAAACCGGGGTAATGTCCCGCAACTGCCTTTGGCGCAATTCCGAGACAGTAACGTCCTTCGCAATTAACTCTGCTTCATCTTGCGTTTCACCCGCTTCGGGCTTCTTGTCAAATATCCCGCGCACCACAGGCTTTCTCTCGATGCTTTTGATAATGGGCTTTTGCGTCAGTGGGTTCACGCCCACAATCTCGTCGTCCTTGCCTTCCGGCCGCTCTTCCGCTGCGTTCTCGTCTTGAGCTTGCGCTGTCTCCGAAAAAGAAACTTCTGAGAAACCGTCGCTTCCCTTCTTTTTTACGACCGGCTTGTTCACTTTCAGCGCCTCCTCCCAGCAAGAGTAATAAACCGAACGCCGCTTATAATTCTTTCAGGGTTTTAAACAAGCAAAGCGGGTGATGTTCGTATGGCTGAATTCAACATAATCGTCGTGCAGACGACTTCGGGAAAGGAAATCACCGTCGCAGTCGAACCGGAATTCACCATAGGAAGCGTTCTCGAAGTTTTAGTAGAAAACTTGCAGCTGAAAGACAGGTTCGTGCTCGCGACTGAAGACAACAAGATTTTGAGCCCCGAAACCACTGTTGCAGAAGCAGGCTTGGCCGAAGGCGCGAAGATCATGCTCATTCCCGACCCGACTGGCGGAAATTAATAGCAAGAGTGCTGAAGGCACTATGCCCACAGAAAAACTCAAGCCCGTATTCAGGTTCAGACGTTCTTTTCCCTATCCCGAAGAAAACTATGAGGTTATACGCTATGTGTCTTTCCACCCTGATTTGAAGAGAAGAGTTGACGAGGTTAAGGATCAGACTAGAGCATCCCGCTGGGCAACGGCATTTTATCTTCTACTCATCACCCCGATAGGCCGCATTGCACAACTTCCGCGGGTGGTAAGGTTTTTGCCCGAGTCTATTGTTGAAGCTTTCCCAAAGGTCGCTAGGATGTTTCCAGGCTGGGTAAGGGGATATTACAGTACGCGAGGCGTGAAAAGAACAAGTGAGGGGAGACTCAGAATATTCATGCGTGGCCTCGGGGCATCCTTGACCAACTTCGCCTTTCCCTACTTGATACCAAGAATGAAGACAAAAGCGCTTGGCGTTATTGTTAACAACCTGTATTCATCCAACAGGGCGCCTTTTATCAGGAGAGATTGGAAACGACTTATCGAAGAGCATGACGATGGGCTTATAGACGATGCAAACAACATCGTCCTTTTGAAGCATCCAGACAATCCGCTTGCCAAGCAAGTTTCGCCCGAACAGCGGAGGAGATTATTGCGCGCTTGGAACCAGCACTTTCAACGCACCCGTTTTTCGCTAAAAGGCAATAACTATAATCATGCATCCTCCCAATGAAAGAAGGTGCAACCCAATGGCATTCTTGCCCGAAAACATTTGGAAACGCAGGCTAGAAAGCGAGTACGACGAAATGCGCTCGAGCGCCTACAAGTTCGAAGTGAACGCCGAAAAGACGGAGTATACAGTCAGCCTGCACGGCAAAGGCTACGCCAAGCAAGGCGACAGGGTTTTCGAGCAAGACGCCCACAAAGTGCAGATAATTCTATTGCGAGAGTTTCCCTACCCGGGAAGCGTGGAAGTGTATTGGCTTTCGCCAATCTACCACCCGAACATTCGCGAGGACGACGGACGCGTTTGCATTCAACTGGTCAACGACTGGAGCGAGAGCACGAGCGTCGCGGGAGTAACGAAAGCATTGCAGCATCTGCTCGCCAACCCGAACCCGAAAGACCCGTTGAACAAACAGGCGGCGAAATGGTTCGAAAAAAACGGCTTTGCAGGCGCAAAGCCAAGCAGGCCGAGGGTAGTTTGAAATGGCTAAAATAATTTTGGTCAGGGGAATGCACCCGAATGAGAAAAGCGCAAAGTTTTTCACTCCGAAGATAGCTGCAAAGCTGAGGGAATTGGGGCACGAAGTGATTCCGGCAGACATTCCGATTGAAGACACTATCCAGCCTGCCTTGAAGCGAGCAACTGTGGAAAAACCTCAAGTTGATGAAACGTTTGCGTTTGCAGCCCAGCTTTTGAAGCTTCTCGAAGAACATCCGGACGCGATTATGATTGACGTTCACAACACGCAATATCTTCCTGACCGCAGCGGCCCAGACCGACCTGTAAGGTTGAAATTACACGACCCGAGCAAAATCAAGCACAACGAAAGTCCGGTTCCACCAGGAAAAGATCCGTACTACATGGTGAACAAGCCGAACGAAGATCTGCCAATGCATTACACAATCGAAATTCCCGCGAAATACCCGCACGACCCGGCTGTGCACCAAAAAACCATTGAATTGCTCGACGCTTTGGGAGAGCCCGGAAAACGGAACTGGAAGCACGCCAACAGCTTGGGTTATTTGGATCGGGTGGGCTTGAGGCAAACGCAAGCAGCGGGGCTGTTGGGAGAAGAAATGGCGGAAGTTATTGCAAGGGGAATTCATGAGCAAATAATTCCGAACCACAAGGCGAGAAAATGAACAAGCCGAAAATAATCGCGGTGAAGGAAAAGAAAATTGAAGAGCGCAAGCCCCCTTCCGAGGAAGAATACGAATTCATATTGAAAAGTGGCGAGTGAGAATAGATGGAAAAACGGTTCGTCACAGTTAAACACAACCTAGGATTGCGTTCGGAGGAATTTCTCGTTGAAGCAACAGTTTCAGGAAGGGGGTTAAGGGAATTTATAGTCCACGGGAAAGCCAAAGGACGCGAGGAATTCAACTATGCGGGATCGAGAAGCCTGCCCGAGGTTCCCGCTGGCCTAAATGCAGTAGTAGAAGGGAAAGAAGGCAAAACCATAGCGCACTTTTTCCAGGACACGAAGCTAAAACTCGCATTGCAAAGCGACCCGACATTCAGGAAAGCCCTGGAAGCAGAATTATGGCCTGAAACTTAAGCCCGCCAATACTTTTTCGTGCGGATGAACGTCTTTTGCGCTTCCAGCAAATCGCGGAAAAACTCTTCATCCGTCTTCTGCATCCGCCCTAGAATGCCGCCCGCCTTGCCCGGCCCCACGCCGTAAGTGCTCAAAGCAATCAAAGCGCGCATTCCGAACGTTGCAACGAGAGTGCCGATAGTCTGCGCTTCCGCCTTCATCCTGTCACCTTTCAGCCCCTCTTCCGCGGGAAACAAACGCTGCGAACGGCAGTACGGACAGAAAATCATTCCCTCCAATTCGAGCTTCTTGAAAGAAGTCTTCCCGCAAAAAGCGCATTTCAAGCGCAAAGTCTTCTCGAGCAGCTCAGCCTTGAAGGCGGCCAGGATTTTTTCCGTCGGCTCCGCGGGAATGAACAGCTCGCTGAAACCGCCGAAAGACAGGAATTCTGCTGCCAACGGCGACCAACCTCCCTCGCTCTCGACAGTCTTGATTTTCATTTTCCCGAAAGCCAAGTCCGCGAAAACGTTCGCCGCCCCTAAAACATCCAGCTTTTCCGCATAAAGCTCGTTGAACACCTCCCGAAGCAGGGGAGAATCGGAAGCCAAGCTTTTCACTATCCTCTTCAAGCTCACGCTGCGGTACTCCACGTCCCGGCGTATGAAACCGAAACGCTTTCCCACGTGCGAAAACTTCACGGCAAACAAGCTCGACTGCGGGAGAATCGCTTCAAGGATTTGCTGCACTTTCTCGCCGCCCAACTGCGTCAAAACCAAGGCAATCTCGTCCAATTCCACGTTCTGCTTGGGCGGGAATTCCAAGAGAATGCCGTACGCATTCGCTTTCGTGCGAACGGCATAGCCTTTCGAAAGCAGCGGCGCGATCGCTTTCGCAATCGTCTCGTTGATCTTGTTGCCCTTGAAGCAATGCACTATCACGAGATTCTCGCGCTTTTCCAAAACGATTTCGTTCGGCAAAGGCACGAAATGCTTTGCCTGTGCGTCAATGAACGAATTCAGCTTTCCGGCCAAGCCTTTCTCGGCGACCACTTTCGAAGAGAAAAAGCGTGCGACGCTCTCGCTTATTGCCGGCGGAATGGGAATTTCCTCTCCCACCCAATCGGGAACTGCGGCAGTAATGTCACCGCTCTGCTCCACCGCAATTTCCCGCTCCCCCACGCTCAAAACGCGCCACGCCTTCCCCCGCGTTATGAAAATCCGCCCCTCCTGCAGGTATTCGGAAACGAAAGCCTCGTCCAGCACGCCCACGTTCTTGCGCGACGCCGCATCCTTAATCCAAAACCTCTTTTCGTCCGGAATGCTCGAAAGGTTTTGGTAATAGTAAAGGCGCGTGCGCTTCATTTCCTGAAGCTCGATTCCGTCGAAAGCCACGATCCGCAATTGCGCCATGAGCTTCACCACACCCAGAAAAACGTTCAAACCGAGATTCCAGTACGGAAAAGCCCTTTTGCAAATCGAGTAAGCCTCGCCCACGCTCGCCTTCTTTTTATCGAGAACAATGCCTGCGATTTGGTGCGCCAAAACGTCGAGCGAATTGCGCTGGATTGAAACGGGCTCTATCTCCCGCGCCAACGCCTTTTCCGCGACCGCCAAAGATTCCAATGCATCCAAAGGCGAGGAAGCAATTAATACACCCTTGGGAATCAACCCCGCCCTGTGCCCGCTTCTCCCAATCCTTTGAATGAGCCTGCTTACTTGCCTGGGGGAAACGTATTGAATCACCAAATCAATCGCGCCGATGTCAATACCCAACTCCAAGCTCGAAGTGCAGACTATTGCCTTGAGCTTTCCTTTCGGGTTCTTGAACTCCTG
>JAGVWL010000041.1 GCA_018304285.1 Microcaldota archaeon | reverse complement strand
ATTTCGCTCGCCAAAGAACGGCTGGAAAACGAAGAGGATTTCGCCACCGCAGTCAGCGGCGCCGTTTACGCGTTGGACGAAATCAGCAACGACATCAACATGCCCATGCACGGCCGCACTATGGTGTGGAATCTGATGAGCGAACTCGAAGCACTCAAGGAAAGATAAAAAAAAAGCGCCACAGGGCATTTCAAGCCTATTGTGGATTTACAATCCTTTGTGCTTGGGTTTTCCGCGCAGTTTAAGCCAGGCTATTACTGCAAGGGCAAGCAAAACGATGGCGCCTAGGAACAGTCCGGTGTTGGAAGAGGGCACGAGCGATTCTTTAGAGCAGGCGTTTTTCACGCAAGACGAGCACGGGGAAACAATCGTCTTGCAATACCCCGCGTCGCAATAGTATTCCACGACCGAGTTTTGCGAGCACGAGTCGGCATAGCTGCCTGACGAGTCGGCGCAAACGCCTGCAACCTCGTAATTCCTCCCGCCGTCAGTGTCCGAACATTCCGCCACCGTCGGGATTGCCACGCAAGCGCCGTCCTCGCAAGAACCTCCCGCGCATTCGACGGTCTGGCTCTTCAAAACCTTGTCGCCGGTGCAAGAGTATTCCACAAGTTTCGTGCTTCCAACGCAGGAATCGAGGAAAGAGAATTTCGAGCCGTTGGCGTAATTGCCTGAAGTGCGCCCGCGCTGGGCTATGTTCAAGCCGTCGGAATCGTCGCACGTTGCTTTCGCCCCCGAAACGCATTTTCCGTCCGCGCAGCCGAACGGGCACGAGAATTGCTTGGGCACGCAAGAGTTTTGCGGCGAGCAAGTGAATTCGGTCAGTTCGGTTGCGCTCAAGCAGTAGTCCGTTCCGTCGGTCAATGTCGATTTGCACGTGGAGTTGTAGTAATAATCCACCGAATCCTTGTCGGAGCACGAGGGAATGCACGTGCTTACAAAACGGATTCGCCCGTCGAGAACGAAAATCAAGCCCGAGCCGGACTCCAGGAAAATGCTTCCTTTCGTAAAGCCCTGCGTAAGGGGGTCAAGCGTTTCCGCCAATACTATCACGCTCTCGCCCGTGCCGAATCCGGCGCCGAAGGCGTCGGGCTTGGAAACGAAAATGCGCAGCGCACTCGTGGTGTAAGAACGCCCTGCATACGAGAAGGCGTAGTCCGGATTGTAGTCTATCTCAATCACGTCACCAGTCTCGGCGTAAACCGGCTTTTGCGTTGCCGGCCGGAAGTAAGTGTTGTTCGAGCCGGTCTCGTTCTCGAAGCGGAAGAAAACGTCGCCCGCGGACATCAGTTTTTTCCCGCCGTTGTACTGGTCTTGCAAAGCGACGAAAAAGTATTCGGCATAACCGTTCTCGCCCAAGTAAAAGGCAACGGGCTTGAGCGAACGCACTGCAACCACCGAGCCGCCGGGAGAAACGTCCTGCCCCAGTATGGGCATTACGGCGCTCGAGGCGTAGTCGAACCGGAACAAGTCCGAGCACCCTTCTGCCGCGAAAGAAAAAGGAATGAACAAAAACGCTATTCCAAGCAATAGGATAAGCTTGTTTTTTCCCGACACCTTGCTTTCACCGCTTTCATCATTCAAACCGCTCTTAAAAAAGTTGTGCTGCGGCGGAATTGGCGAAGGCGTCAGCCACCCGCCAACGCAACCAGGCAAAAACCAGCTGGCGAAGGCGTCAGCCACCCGCCAACGCCAGTTGCAAAAGGAATAAATTGCATTTCGTGATTGAGATTAAAGGCAAGCGGGCTTTTTTCTGCATATCGCGTATAGCAGGGCAGCCAACCGCTGTTGCCACGTAGCGATGGCGAAAGCAAACCGCTTTCGCGGTCTAGGGTGGGATAGTGAATTTGAGGGAGGTAGTCAGGCAAAGGAAGCTGTTGCTCCAAAATGGGGTCTTGGAAAAACTCGCTTCCCTGCCGGCAGCCCAAGCGCTGGAAGTCCTGCTCGAGGCTGAAAAGAAAGCCGAGGAAAGCAGGCAAATCGTAATCACGCTCGAAACCATAGACGGAGTGCTTTCGGAAAAAAACCAGGGGAAGAAAATCGCGCAGGCGCCGGTGGAAGTGGAAACCCAAGACGCGGCGCAAGCTCAAGCCCAGGCTGCCGCGGAAACGCCCTCAGCGCCAATGAAAATCCTTTCCTTCAAAAAGTACGATTGCGACGGCACGGTGGAAGATTTCGTCTCCCACTTCCGCAACCGTTTTGCGAAACTGTCGTCAATGCTGAAAAACCGCGTTTCCGCCGCGAACGGCGTGACTTCGATAGAACAGGCGAAAAGCTCGGTCGAACGCCGCAAGTCGCGCATCATAGGAATGGTTGAAAACAAGAGCATCACGAAAAAAGGCAATTTGCGCTTCGAAATAGAAGACGAGACGGGCGTAATGACCTGCGTCGCGCAGCAGAACAAGCCCGCGATGGAGAAAGCGCAGGAATTGTGGCTTGACGACGTCGTGGGCGTGGACGGAATATATTCGCAAGGGCTTTTCCTCGTGGAAAACGTGGTTTGGCCCGAAGTTCCCGTGCGCCAGAAAAAACTGGCGCAAACCGACGAAGACGTGAGCATAGCGTTCCTCAGCGATTTGCACGTGGGAAGCAAATATTTTCTTGAAGACCGTTTCGAAAAAGCGCTGGGCTTTTTCAACGGCGTGGGAACCGAAGAGGAGAAAGAGATAGCGAAAAGCATCCGTTACGTCCTCATTGCAGGCGACATGGTGGACGGCATCGGAGTATACCCTTCGCAAGAAAAGCAGCTCGTGACGAAAAACGTTTTCGAGCAATACTCGCTGCTCGCGCAATACCTCAAGAAAATACCGGGGCGAATGCAAATCGCGATTTGCCCGGGCAACCACGATGCGGTGCGCGACGCCGAACCCCAGCCGCCCCTGCCTTCGGAATTCGTGCAGGAGCTCGAGCAGGACAACATCCACTTCATTCCTAACCCTTGCTGGCTGGAAATCATGGGCTTGAAAATCCTGGTTTACCACGGCACTTCGTTTGATGCGTTGGTTTCGAACACGCAAAAGCTGGGCGACGCGTTCGAACACCCGGAGAAAGTGGCCGTCGAAATGCTCAGGCGAAGGCACTTGTGCCCCACCTATGGTGAAAAACCGATAATCCCTTCGCCCGAAGACGGCATGGTCATCGAGGAAGCGCCGGACATCTTCCACTTCGGGCACGTGCACAAGAATGCTTCTTTCGACTACAACGGCACGGTCATAATCAACTCCGGCGCGTGGCAAGGCGAAACCGACTACCAAAAGAGCATGGGCCGAAAACCCACGCCGTGCCTAATGCCAGTCTATAATTTGCGCACGGGCGTGCTGAAAATATTGGATTTCAACGAAGAAAGTGAAGGGCAGAAGAGGGGGAAAGCGTGAATACGGAAAACGCCTCGCCGCAAATGCGCGAATACTTTTCAATGCTTCAAAAGGATTTCGAACGCCAGCTGCAAGCCGCGTCAGCCGCGCGTGCGAAAGGATTCGACCCGCGGAGGGTCGTGGAAATAGCGCCGGCGCAAGACGTTGCTGCGCGCGTCGAAGGGCTCGTCGGCCCGAAAGGCGTTGCCGTAGCCATACGCGAGCTTTCCGCGCAGCACAACCGCGACAAGACGTGCTTTGAAATAGCAAAGCAAATACTCGAAAAGCGGTTTTCCCAACCGTCACCCGAGCCGACCAACCAGGAAGGGTCCAGGCTGGAAAGAGAAAAGCTCATCGAACAGGCTGTAAGAACGGGGTTGGCGCTGTTTACCGAAGGCGTGGTTTCGGCGCCCATCGAAGGCATTTCCAAGCTCCGCATAAGGCAAAACCCCGACGGAAGCGATTACCTGAGCATTTATTTCGCCGGCCCCATCCGCGGCGCAGGGGGAACGGGCCAGGCGTTCTCGCTTTTGCTCGCAGATTATTGCAGGAGGTTTTTCGGAATCCGGGAATTCCGCCCGCTGGAAAACGAGCTTGCGCGGTACGTGGAGGAAATCAATTTGTACGCGCGCAAAACCCGCGCCGGGCAATACGTGCCCACGAAAGATGAAGCGATTTGGGTGGTGAAAAACTGCCCGGTGCGCATAGACGGCGAGCCTACCGAGCAATACGAAGTGAGCGTCAACAGGGACATTCCGTCGGTCGAAACCAACCGCGTGCGCAGCGGCGTTTGCTTGGTCATAGGGGAAGGGGTTTGCCTGAAAGCGGCGAAAGTCCTGAAGATAACGAAAAAAAACGGGCTCGACTGGCAGTGGCTTGAAAACCTGATTAAAGTTGCAAAGCGGGAAGCCAAGCAAGTTGAAATCAAGCCCAACGAAAGGTTCATGGAAGAAATCGTGGCAGGCAGGCCCATATTCTCGTTTCCAATGCGCAAAGGCGGCTTCCGCCTCCGCTACGGCCGCACGCGCTTCATGGGAATACTCGCGAAAGCAATACACCCCGCAACCATGGTAATCCTCGACGAATTCCCAGCTTTCGGAACGCAAGTGAAAACCGAAAGGCCGGGCAAAGGCTGCATTGTAACTCCTTGCGAGACTATCGACGGGCCGATAGTGCTTTTGGACGACGACAGCGTGAAAAAGATCGATTCGCTCGACCAGGCGTACGCGCTGCGCAACCGCGTGAAGGAAATCCTTTTCATCGGCGACATGCTCTGCTGTTACGGCGACTTCAACAAAAGCACCCACCCGCTCATCCCCTCGCCGTGGGTGGAAGAATGGTTCTCTCTCGAACTCAAGCAAAAGGGAGTGGAGAAAAGCGCTGAAGAACTCAAAAAGCTTTCTTTCGTCGAAGCCAAGGCGCTGTGCGAAAAACACGGAGTGCCCCTCGCCCCTTCGCATACGCTGTTCTGGAGCGACTTGACTTTCGAAGAGCTGGAAAAGCTTGCCGATTACATTTCAAAAGGAAAGCTGGAAATGCAGTGGTTCGAATTCAAGAAATTCACCTTGCCCCTTGCGCCGGAAAAAACGATTTTGGAAAACATCGGGGTGGAGCACAGGGTGGAAAACGGGGAAATCGTTTTCGACAAGGACGCTGCGCTCTCGCTCCTGCTTCCCTTGGGAATGTTAAAGGGAAAAAACCTCGACGCAAGCGAGCTGAAAAAAACCATTGCCGAATACGCGGCGAAAACCGAGAAAACCGTTTTGCAAATAATCAATTCAGTCTCGCCATTTGAAATCCGCGCCAAAGTGGGAGTGTACGTGGGAAGCGCGATGGGCAGGCCCGAGAAAAGCCGCGAACGCAAGATGAAACCTCCGGTGCACTCGCTTTTCCCCATAGGCCTGCTCGGCGGGAAAGTGCGCAGCCTCAAGAAAGCTTACAACACGATCAGGGAAGCCGGCGGCAGCCAGACCGCGGAATTTGAATTGGAAGTGCGCAAGTGCGAAGACTGCGGAAAGAAAAACTGGGCCAGGCAATGCGAATGCGGAGGCAAGACCATTCCCGTTTTCAAGTGCTCCAAGTGCGGCAAGCTCAACGAAATCCAGGAGTGCGAATGCGGCGGGAAAGGAGCGGGCTATGAAATCCAGCAGTTCAACTTGATGCGCGCCGTGGAAAAGGCAATCCAAAAAACCGGGCTGGCGCCGGACAACGTCAAGGCGGTGCAAGGCTTGATTTCGGCGCGCAAGACGCCCGAAGCTTTGGAGAAAGGGTTTTTGCGCGCAAAGTACGGCATCACGGTGTTCCGCGACGGGACGAGCCGTTTTGATGCCACGGAAATACCGTGCACGCACTTTTACCCTTCGGAAATAGGAACGAGCGTCGCGCGGCTGCGCGAACTCGGCTACGCTAAAGACGCGTTGGGCAACGAGCTCGAAAACGAAAGCCAGATCGTCGAGCTCAAGCCGCAAGACATCATCGTCTCGCAGCACTGCATGCAATATTTGCTGAATGCTACGCGATTCATCGACGACCTGCTGGTCTACGAGTATAACATGCCCGCGTTCCACAACGCTGCGGGCGAGAAGGATGTGGTGGGAGTGCAGTGCATTGCCATCGCCCCGCACACTTCGGCAGGCATAGTCTGCCGCGTCATCGGCGCGACGGAGGCGCAAGGCATAATCGCCCACCCGTACTTGCATTGCGCCACTCGCCGCAATTGCGACGGGGATGAATTGGCCATAATCCTGATGATGGACGGGCTGCTCAACTTTTCCCGCGAATTCCTGCCCGAAACGCGCGGAGGCCAGATGGACGCGCCACTCGTTTTAACGACGATTCTCGACCCGCTTGAAGTCGACGACGAAGTGCACGCGATGGACAGGGCGTGGTCGTATTCGCTTGACTTTTACAAGGCTACGCTGAATTACGCCAGCCCGGGCGAAGTGAGCGTGGAAACTATTTCCGACAAGCTAGGAAAAGAAGGGCAGTATGAAGGCATAGGCTTCACGCACGCCTGCACCATCGACCCGCGAACTCCATTCCGCAGCAGCTACATCAAATTCTCGACGAGCATGCAGCAAAAGCTCGAGGCGGAATTGATTTTGATGGGAAAAATCCGGGCGGTCGACACGCAGCAAGCCGCCGAGCGCATAATCCTCTCGCACTTTTTCCCCGACTTATACGGCAATTTGCGTTCTTTCTCGCGCCAAAAATTCCGGTGCGGCGAGTGCAACGCGAAATACCGGCGCCCGCCGCTCGCGGGCAAATGCAGGAAATGCGGGGGAAAGCTTTTGCTCACCATCCACAAGGCGGGAATCGAAAAGTATTTGGGCGTGGCGAAGGAAATGGCGGAACGGTTCGACTTGCCGGAATACTTGAAGCAAAGGCTCATGCTCATCGAACGCGAGATAAAGGAAGTTTTCCGCGAAAAGGCGGAAAAGCAATTCTCCCTCGCGAGCTTCGTATGAAGGTATAAGAGAACTGCCAACGGAACGGAAAACTAAAAATCTTTAAAAGGGAGAAAACAACAGCTACTATAGTTCAGGTGAATTTAGAAATGGTGCAGGCGATTATTAGAGAAATTTTCAAGCATTCCACCCCTGCAGTTATATTGAACGATTCGCACGGTATTTCCAACTGGCCTGTAGAAGCCAACCAAGTAAAACACGTCAAAATCCCAATACCTGCCGGGACAGACGGCTCGAAAGCTATTCACGGCGCGATGATAAAAGCCGGCGGCCTGGGTTTGAAGGTCATAAGGTCGTCAGACCACTATCGAATAGAAGGCGGGCGCGGAGATGTTTGGAATCAATTTGCAAATGAGACGCTAGCCCTTATCCCGCACAGGCCTGCCGAAATAGAAATAGATTCGCAGCTAAAAATGGTTTTGGATACGCTTTTTAAGCATTCCAAGCCAGCATTTGCCTATAGGGGGTCAAAGACTATACGGATGAACCCAGAACCAGTTGACCTGGCTAAAATGGGACACGTTAGGATTCCGTACACTCGAGAAACCAAGGGTATATTGGCACCTGCAATCGACGCTTTAAAAGAAAGGGGGCTCAAGGTCATATTGCGAGAAGGATACGCAACAATCGAAGTAACTAGATCAAGGGAGCATTACTCAGGCAAGCCCGAATGGAGGGAGTTCGCGAGAGCTGCTTTAGAAAGGGCGGGCTTCAGGGTGAACCCAACACGCTGGTAACTTATAGCAGAAGGCAAAATTATTTGAACTTTCTTCTTGCCTTCCGCGACTAGCGAAAAGCTGTAAAAAGTTCAATTATTTCCGCTTTTCGCTATAAACCACAGGCTTCTCAGCCAAAAACTAAAATCCGTCTACCACGTGCACTTTCATCACGTTAGTGTTCCCGCTTACTTCCAAAGGAATTCCCGCAGTGAGAACGAGAACGTCGCCCTTGCGAACCATCCTGCGCTTTTTCAACTCCGTTTCAGCCATGCGCGTGAACTCTTCCAGCCCGCCCGCCTTGCGCAAGAGCAAAGGCTCGGCTCCCCAAAGCAAGGCGCACTGGTTGCATGCAGACTCGTGCGGGGTGAAAGCGATTATTTTCTGCAAAGGCTTGTGCTTGGAAATCAAGCGTGCGGTAGTCCCGTGCGTAGTGTAAGCGACAATGAACTTCGCCTTCAAGAGAAAAGCCGTTTGCGTGACGGCCCGGCTTATCGCCTCGACGATGTTGTGGTGCAACGGCTTTACATCGTCATGGTCGTGCGACTGGATGGAATGCGCCAGCGCGGACTCTGTCTTGTGGGCAATCGCTTCCATCGTTTCAACAGTTTTGAAAGGGTATTTTCCCATTGCAGTCTCGCCGCTTAGCATCAACGCATCCGTCCCGTCCAAAACCGCGTTCGCCACGTCGCTCGCCTCCGCGCGCGTGGGAATTGGCGAGTGGGTCATGCTCTCCAGCATTTGCGTTGCCGTAATGACGGGCTTGTAGGCGGCATTGCATTTTTTTATCAGCAGTTTTTGCGCCAGCGGCACTTCCTCCGGCTTAAGCTCGACGCCCAAATCGCCCCGCGCGACCATAATCCCGTCGCTTTCCTCGATAATAGCATCAATGTCGTCCAATGCTTTCGCAGTCTCAATCTTTGCGATTATCTTGGGCTTTTGCCTCCACTTTGAAATCTTTCTCCGCAAAAGCCTCACGTCGCCCGCAAACCGCACGAAACTTTGGGCTATGTAGTCGACGCCCTGCGCCTGCAAGAACTTCAAGTCGCGCAAGTCCTTCGCAGTCAGCGAACCTAAGCTGAGGTCGGCGTTGGGCAAGTTGACTCCCTTGTGGTCGCGCAACTCGCCTCCTTCAACAACTTCAGCAGCCAAACGCCCGTTCTTCTTCCCCTGCACTAAAAGCTCCATCAAGCCGCCGTCGATGAAAATCCGGTCACCCACCTGCATTTCCCTGGCAAGCAGGGGGTAGGGAATGCTGAATTCCCTTGCGCTGCCGATGAAATCGCCGCGAGTGTTGATGGAAACCAAGCTTCCCCGCTTTAACTCAACCATTCCGTTTTTGACTACGCCGGTCCTGATGCGCGGGCCCTGCAAGTCCGCGAGAATCGCAATCGGCTTGCCGAGCTTTTTCCTCACGCGCTTTACCGCGGAAATCATCCCGGCGTGGCTTTCAAGCCTGCCGTGGGAAAAATTCAGCCGCGCCACGTCCATGCCCTTGCGCGCGAGTTTCACAATCGCCTCTTCCGAACTGGTGGAAGGGCCGAGGGTGCAAACGATCTTAGTCTTGCTCAAAAAACCACACGCATGCGCTTTCGCAAAAACTCCTCAGATTATCTGCAGTTCCTTGCCCGCTTTTTCGAACGCGTTCAAAGCGAAGTCCAAATCCTCGCGCGAAAGCCCTGCGTTCATCATCGTGCGGATTCTCGCTTTGTCTTTCGCCACCATCGGGAATACGATTGGCAAGGCGAAAACGCCTTGCTCGAAAAGCATTTCGCTCAAGCGCTTTGCCTTCGCGCTTTCGCCGACCATGACAGGCGTAATGGGCGTTTGGCTCAAGCCCGTGTCGAAGCCAAGCGACTGCAACTGCTTTTTGAAGTAATTCGTGTTGTCCCAAAGCTTTTGCACGTGCTGCGGCTCCTGCTCCAGCACATCTAGCGCGGCAATGCACGCGGCTGCGGTCGCAGGCGGCGCTGAGCCGCTCAAAAGCCAAGTGCGCGACTTGTTCAGTGCAAAAGAAACCAAATCCTTGCTTCCGGCAATGCTTCCCCCTACCACGCCGAACGCTTTCGAGAAAGTGCCCATTTCAACGTGCACTTTCCCTTCCAAGTGAAAATGGTTGACTATGCCGCGCCCGCCTTCGCCCAAAACCCCGTCTCCGTGCGCATCGTCAACATACACCATGGCACCGTGCTCGCCCGCGGTTTTCGAAATTTGGTCTAAAGGCGCGATGTCTCCATCCATGGAAAAAACCCCGTCGGTGATGATGAGAATCCTGCCCTCGAATCCAATTCGTTGAGCACCCGCTCCAAATCAGCCACGTCGCAGTGCTTGTAAATCGCGCGTTCTGCCTTGCTTAACCTCACGCCATCGATTATAGAGCCGTGGTTTATTTCGTCGCTCAACACAACGTCTCCCTCGCCCACCAAAGCGGGAATAAGGCCGGCGTTCGCTGCAAAACCCGTTTGATAGTAGAGCGCGGCTTCTGCGTTTTTGAAAGACGCGATTTTCTTTTCCAACGCCAAATGCAAGTCCATGCTTCCGGCAATCGCCCTTACGCTTCCACTGCCCGCGCCGTGCGTTTGGATTGCGCTTGCGGCGGCTTCCTTGAGCTTCGGGTGGTTGGACAAATTCAAATAGTTGTTGGAGCAAAGC
>JAGVWL010000002.1 GCA_018304285.1 Microcaldota archaeon | reverse complement strand
AGCATGAACAAAATTCTGCGTGAAGGAATAAAAAACAAAAGGGTTAATGCAAAGGCCGCTCGCCGGAAACGTCGTCGTGGGCGTGCATCGCAAGCTCCTGGTGGAAGAGCAGCGTAAAAACAGCATGTTCACTTGAACAGTGCGCTCACGCTTTCCCCGGTGTAAACGCTATGGATGACGCTCGCGAGCGTCGGCGCTATGCTCACCACGTCGATTTTGCTGCTCTCGCGCTTGAGCGGAATAGTGTCGGTAACGAAAAGCTTTTCCAAGTTCGAAGCCTCGATTTTCTCTGTCGCGTCGTCGGAAAGAACGGGATGCGTAACGAAAGCGGCTACTTTCTTTGCCCCGTTGTCCAAGCACGCCTGCGCGGCATTCACGAGAGAACCGCCAGTATCCACGATGTCGTCAAAAAGCAAGGCATTTTTTCCATTCACGTCTCCGACCACGTGCGTGACGAAAGAAGCGTTGGGCTTGGGCCGGTGCTTGTGCACGATCGCCATCTCGCCGCTCAAACGGTCTGCAAGGCGCTTGGCTTTCTTTGCGCCCCCGCTGTCAGTCGAGACCACCACAGTATCTTTCGCGTCAAACCCGATTTTCTTTATAGTCGGAGGAACAAGCTGGGCGACGGTAACGTTCCCGAAGTAACAGTCCACGAAACCCTCGATTTGGTCGGAGTGCAAGTCAACCGCAATCAAATCGTGCACGCCGGCGCGCACTATCAAGTCGGTGACAAGCTTTGCGGTAATAGGCTCGCGGGGCTTTGCCTTGCGGTCTTGCCGCGCGTAGCCCAAGTAAGGGACGACCGCAGTGATTTTCTCGGCATTGCCTCTCCTCGCAGCGTCGCACAAAACCAGGAGTTCCATGAGCGTGTCGTTGACCGAAAGCTTTTCTCCTTGTTTGGAAAGGGAATTGCAAATGCTCTGCAAAATGAAAACGTGCTTTCCCCGCAGGCTTTCGTCGATTGAAATGCTGATTTCGCCGTCGGAAAAACACCCTACTTCGCACGGAACCAGTTTTTCTTTCAGCTGCGAAGCTATTTTTTCTGCCAGCGCAGGATTTGAATTGCCCGTCAACAAAGCCAGTTCAAGCATTCCGCATTCCACCCCGTTTTTTCAACGAATGTAACGCAAGGCATCCCGCGAAACCGCCTCGGGAATTGCCGGAGGCTGGAGCGTGGGAGTCTGCTGAGGCTGCATTCTAGCAAAAAGTTTTTCCGCTTTCTTCACCCGCGCTTCGAGTGTCGCGAAAGCCATTTTCTGGCCAGTCATTTTAGAAATGAACTCGAGCAAAGCCTTCGCGCCTGCCGCGTCCATCGGCGTTCCCGGCGTTTCCACAAGAAGGCAGCATCCGTTCATCTCGTAAAGTTTTGCCATTGCCGGAAGCACGCCCGCCATCCCTACGATAGGCACTATTTTTCCAGGCTTCGTCGCCCCAAACGAATTCATGCGCTTGAACAAGCCCTTGTCGGTGCAAGCGCAGTAAATCGCGGGCTTCGCCTTTTTTTCCGGAGTCGCATAGCCAGCCATGGCTATTGCATCCACGCATCCGGCCACCCTAGCGTACTCCAGTATTTTCGCGGCGACTTCAAACTGCCCTTCGACAGTCAAAGGCTGCAAATCCCCGCGAACGAGCAGAACGTCGCGGTTTTTGAATTTCTTTTCGTAAAAGCCTATCGAGAAAGAGCGCAAGCGCCCGCTTTTCATCGCCAAAACCTGGTTGGGAAAATGCGGCGAGTAAAGCGTGGCGACTTTCTCTGCCTTGAATTCCTTGACCAAGTGGTCTACAGCCAGTTTCGAAACCAAGCCCACGCCCGGCAATCCAACGATGAGCAGGGGCTTTTTCAAAGACGGCTTTTTCTTGACGCGGATGAACGACTCCGTGAAAGTAGGATGTTCCATTTGTTGAAACCCGCCATTAAAGCTAAAAAAAACTCGTTTTACAATACACTTTCGGAAAGAGGCAATAAAAACCCTCGCAGGCATGCAAGCTATGGCAGAAGGCAAAAATAGTGGAACTTTTTCCCTGCCTTCTGCGACTAGCGAAAAGCCGTAAAAAGTTCAATTATTTCCGCTTTTCGCTATAAATTAAAATAGCTCGCATTTGTCCGTCATCCGAACTTGGCCTTGCGCCTGTACGCCGCGTACTTGTCGGCAATCGAGAATTTCGCAGGATGCGCAGAAACGGTGCGCTTTCCACAGTGCTCTTCGCGCATGCTAAACGCCCCGCAAACAACGCACTTGGCAAGCTTCACTGCAAACTCACTTTTCCTTTTCCAAACTCCACTCGATATCCGCGCCCTTCGCGCTTTTCTCTATGAAAGCCTCGATTTTCTGCATCGCCTTTTCCGCAGTCTTCGGGTCCAGGGAAGTAATGTCAACGAAATAGCGGGGCGCGCCGACGTAATGCACTTTCGCGCCGAACTCCAGCACTTCCGAAAGAAGCTTTTTCACATGCTCTACCCCGTCCGGCGCGTAAGACGCGAGCTTCAAAATCCTGCGCACTGAAAACTGCTTGGGCTTGATTTCCTTCTTCGCAGTTTCCTCCAGCGCAGAAAGCAGCGTTTTCGAAACTTTCGCCTGGACTTCGGTCCCCTTCGCCAGCGCATCAAAAACGTCGAAGAGCGAGCCGAACTCGTCCACCAGCGCCTTGACTTCCGCCTCGGCCTGCTTGAGCGTTTTCCCGGATTTGGAAAGCGTTATTTCCAGGAGCTTTTGCGCGCGCTTGGAATTCTGCCACTCTTCCAGCTTGCGCTTTTTCTCCGCCTCTGAAATGCGCTTGATGGAAATGTCTACCTGGTTTTTGGAAGTGTCGAGCGCGACTACTTTCCCCACGATCACTTGCCCTTCCTTCAGGTGCTCGCGGATGTTGCGGATCCAGCCGGAAGAAACTTCGGAAATGTGCACGAAAGACTCTAGCCCGCCGTACTCCTCTAGCCCGATGATCGCGCCGAAAGGCAGCACTTTCTTTACCTTTCCGATCACGAACTCGTCCAGCTGCGGGTAAATCATTTTCCTTTCACTAACTCCAGCGTAAAACTCAGGGGAGGACTTCGAGTATGCGCGCGTGAATCTTGGCCCGGCCGCCGCGCGGCTGCGCCAAAACGTTGCCGCATTTCTTGCAGTTTACTGCGCTCTTCGAATCGCCGTAAACCGTGCTTTCCTCTCCGCAATCGCACTTGACATTCAAGAAAGAACCCATATTCAAAACCACCTTTTCACAAAATTACTTTGCCAACTCTGCTTTTTTCTTCATGCGCCCGCTTATCACGCGCTCGTGCTTCTTGTTGCAAACCGTGCATTCAAGCATGATCTTGTTGCGGACGCCCTGCTTCTTGGTTTTCGCCTTGCCCTTGACTTTGCCGTGAAAGCCCGCAAGCTTGCGTTCGTGCTTCCGCGTGCCCCACGCCATCGTTCGGCCCGGCTTGTACTTGCTGGTGGAAACCTTGACCTTATGCGAGGTGTTTTTCCTGCAGTGCGGGCAGTACGCGTTCTTAATTTTCGGAACAATCATTTTCTCTTCTCACCTTTCCATGCATGTTTTTTCAATTTCGTTTTTCATCCGCTTTTCCTAAAAACGGATTTCAACATCAAATTTTTTCCGCCGCGTTTTTCTGTGCAAGCAAATCCGCAGTCGCGGGGGAAAGCGCGGCAACAGCGCCGCGCTGGAACGGGCCGAAAGCGCCGCCGTCGGGCGACTGCATTTCAGGCAAGTCCACGAGAATCTTGACTTTCACTTTCTCTTCCGCCGGCGAACCTTTTTGCTTGTACTGGCTCAGCAATGAAAGCACCGAGCGGTAGAATTCCTTTTCTTCCTTTGCGAGGCCGGACGAATTTACGGCGTTGGCTTCCAAATCCCTGAACGCCTTGAACAAAATCTTGCGCAGCCGCACATCCTTCAGCTCGCCCATGATTTTGCGCGAGTTTTCCAGAACCCTCGCCTGTTCGAGCGAAAAGCTTTCCTTCAAAACACCTTCCTGAATGGCGACGAACGAGCCGCAGTGCAGGAAGAAATCTTCCTTCACCAGCTCTAGGCCGCTTTGCGAACGCTCGAGGGATAGGAGATTGCGCAGGAAGTCGTAATTCACGTAATTCGCTTCCACAACCTCCACAGCTAATCCACCCTTCACCAGTTTTTCTCGCGAAGCAAGAGCGTCGCCTTGCCCTTGCACATCAAAAACAATCCCGAAGCGAGGGAAACCTCGCAAGGCTCGTTTTTCTTCAAAAACAGCCGCTCGGGAAAGTCAAGCGCTATATCGATTTGCGGAAGTACGTTAATAGTCTTTTCGCCGGCTGAAAAAACCACCGCGTCGCGCAGGGCGAATTCCGGAAGCCTACCCGGTTCCACCACCCTCGCCGCCAACCCCGTCTCCCCGTGCAGCGAACCCGGAATGCGGATCAACCGCGCCAAATCCAGCGTAACGTGCGCGTCGACGCCCACGCCGTTCTCGTTCTTGAATTCCGCGTAAATCGCGTCCCAAAACTTCTTCGGCGCGAAACGCCACTTTCCCTCCCGCATCAGCTCCAAAACGCCCTTCTTGCGCAGGAAAAACTCTTCCGCATTCCGCCCGCGCAAGCCCTTTTCCTTCAGCTCCCCGACCGAAGCCAATTCTATGAACGCGAAGGCGTAATCGAAAAACTTTTTGCCCCAGCCGCGCGTTTTTTCCGAAGGCCCGCGCAAATCCGTATCCCGCCCCTTCTCCTCGCCTGCGATGAAAATGCTTTCGGGCCCCGTCAAATACTCGGTAAGCTGCCTGCGCGAGTCTTGCGACAAGCCCCTTATTTCCTGCGAGCGCAAGTGGAAGTGGAATCCTTTGTTTCCGGAAAAGTTGACTGCCACGCCCTTGAACCCGAAGTCGTCCTGCAAGTAATCCACTATCTTCATCGAATCTTTCTTCACGCGCCCGAAGCATTCGACGCAAAAAATTTCGTTGTGCTCGTGGGCGAAATC
Source organism: Microcaldota archaeon (assembly GCA_018304285.1). Classification (GTDB taxonomy): domain Archaea; phylum Micrarchaeota; class Micrarchaeia; order Norongarragalinales; family Norongarragalinaceae; genus UBA10210. The sequence continues at coordinate 32,369 of JAGVWL010000002.1, read as the reverse complement.
GCGCGTGGGCTTGTCAATATCGAAAACCAAGTCGCTTCCCATGAAAACTTTCTTTTCCATGGGCCGCGCGTCGGGAAACTCGTACAACGCGGTCGAATATGAAGCGAACAAGGGCGCGTTCTGGCGGAAGTAGGCGTTCAGCTCTGCGTTGGTGCGGAACGCCTTGTGGCGGAAGTCGATTTTCTTGTGCAAGCCAAAGCCGAACTCGCGCCTATGCACGTCTGGAACGCTCAAATCGTGGTTTGCGTAGAAAACGGAGAACTTTTCCTGCACGAAAGCCAGAGATTCAGCATGTTCCACTGCCAACACCGATTCAATCTACAAGCCCCTGCGACTTCAAAACGTTGAAGGAAAACCCGATCGTGGGGTGGGCGTAAACCCAATCCAAAACCGCCTCCCCCTCGCGCGGGGTGAACGGATGCGCGCCTTTCGGGCAATTCGTCACGTAAGAATTCATCACGTCGCCCGCTTCCTCGCGCGTAAGCCCGTCTTTCACGCATGCGATTGCAAGGGCCATCGAGCCGTAATAGCGCTTGCCTTCGCCCACGCCTTTCAGGATATTCTGCAGTTCGCTTCGCTGCAAGAGCTTTCCCTTGAACTGGGGGGTGAAATCGCGGGGGATGAATTCCTTCAACCGCAGCGCCGCGGCGGCAATGTTTTCCGGCAGCTTTGCCGAAAGCTTTTCCGAATCGGAAATGCGCTCTTGGATTGCTTCGCGCAGGCAAGCGCGCAAATCGTCGCCGATGAAAAAAACCATTCCTTTCGAAACGTTCGCCTGCGGCAGGCTCCGGCCGTACTGCAGGTAATCAATGAGCGAAACCTTGAATCCTCCATCCGCATTCTCCAGCGAAGGGAAGAAATCCTTTGCAACTTCAAACAAAACCTTTTCGTTTTCCTTTTCCAACCCCCTCGCGTACTCGCGGGCTTTGAAAAAGGCGAATTTGCGCAGGAAATTCGCGCTCATCGAATAAAGCATGAGGCGGGAGAGCAAAAGGTTTTTCGACTCGCGTGCCGCGTCGCGCGCAATGTGCTCGTCGTGCTGGAAGCACTCGCTTGCAAACGTTATCGCGTCCTTCAAGTCCGTCTCCGAAACTCCTTCGCCCACGAAATCCTTCGAGAAAGACAAAAACGGATACTTTGCAATAAGCTTTTGCTCCACCGAAACCCACCGGAAAGACTATCGAGAAAACGCATATTTAATGATTGTTTCAATACCGCCAAGAGCGGGAAACGCGAGACGCGTGTTCGCGGGGCGTCCGGGATATGTAGAGGTCATGAAACAATTCCAGGTTCGTCATGAAACCACGCCATTTCGACTCGTCTTCAAGCTTTACGCGAAAAATATTTCCGGCACTGCGCGCCCCAGGTTTCCCTAGCATGGAGCGCGCGCGCCGGATTGACGCTGGCTTGAGTTTGGCAAGCAGTTCTTGAGTAACTTCAAAGCTGTACTTCGGCGGGATTTCTACCACGAAATTATCATGCGGCTGGCCAACCATTCCCGAATAAACCTTAATGGATTTCGCCTTCGCCGACGGGAGGGTTGAAGCGATTACTTGGGGCCGCGGGAGGAAGAACAACACTTTTTCTTTAGGCATCGGCAACTCCGGCAGCTTGATTTTCTCTCCCGGAAACCAGCGTTTGGCATAGTACTCCACCATAATAGGGTCCAATCGCGCAAAAATAGGCGGCATTCTCTCGCGAATAACTTTCGTATATTCGTGCTGCCTGTCGGGCGCTAGATGAGCAAGGCTCGGAAGATTCATTTCCCAGTCGTACCCCTTCAAGAGCCAGTGTATTACCTTGCCTTCTGCCCACATGCGGTCGTACTTCGTATTATTTTTTTCCCTGAAATATTTCGCGGGGGTAGCGGGAAGCTCGTAATAAGCAGGGTCTTTGGCCCAAACCCACTGGAAATCTCTGTTTGAATCCAAAATCGGCTCGCCGCTGGCATCCACGCGCAAGCGGGGGTCGGACAGCATGTCCACGGACTCCGCGACGCTCTCGCCGAACTTGTCGCCAATCTTTGAAACCATGACATCGTGGTCTTCGCAAAGTTCGTGAAACAAGCCTGCCGCTATAGTCTCAATACGGTGGCCAGCCTGCGCCGCAAGCAAGGCAACGCCCGCGCAATGCGAAAACTCTGAAGAACCGTCTTTCCGCGTGCCGGTCATGTGGGGCGCTGCAAACCTGAAGGCATTCATCAAAAATCGCCTGGCCCGCCGTGCAGACTTTCCAGTCATAGGCCGGTCAAAGTGCTCAAAATAAGCACCATTTATTCTTTTCAGGTAATAATTGAGTTCGGCACTGTTCGGCATGAATAAAAGCGGGTAAAGCTAGAATAAAAAAGCGCCGCTGGAAAAAACGGCTTAAATGCTTTCCACGCGGGGCGCCAGGTAGTAGGAGATTTTCGCGTCGCTGATGTCGTAGGAAATCTTTATGGGAGAGTCGCTCTTCATGTCAACGTTAACGTCGACCTCGTCTGGACAGGCGCGCGTGATGTCGTCCAAATACTGGAAGGGAAACATTGCCCTGCTTTTCCCCTTGGTGTTCATTCCCGAAAGCCCTTCCTTCTTAGTCTGAATGTGCAAATCTCCGCTGTCGCCGTGAGCTTCCACGACGAACTCCGAATCTTCCGCCTGAAGTATCACGTGGCTGGACAAAAGCCCTGCGTCGTGCAGGATGTCCTTGAAGTGCCTTCCCTTGATTTTCACGTTCGCGTCGAACTCCACCTTCGGCTCTTTTGGAAGAATGGAAGTGGATTCAAGCAACGGGAGTTTGAAGTGCCTGCGCGAGCCTCCCGAGAATTCCAGAAGCAGCTTCGAATCCTTCTCGTCCACGCTCATCGTCAGCTTTTCGCCTGCGCGCGTGCGGGCGAGGATTTTGCTCAAGTCAGAAAGGTTGACGCCCACGTTCATTTTCTCCTCGACGTCGATTTTCGAGAAAGCCGTTTTCGGCAAAGTGAAATCGACCATGGCGATTTGCGACGGGTCCATGGTGCGCAGGTGCAATCCGTCGGAAGAAACGATGAAAGTGCCTTCGTCCACGAGGTTGACTATCGCATCAATGCATTTTTTGAAGAAAGAAGCGTCGGAAATCACTAATTCCATGCGTGCCACCATCCCTCCCTGCGGAAAAGAAAAAACAAAGCGTATAACTAGCGTAGGAAAGACTTAAAAATACTTTTTCTTCCACTTTTCCCGCGAAGCGCTCACGGCCTCGTCAAAACAGAGTCGCAGCCCTGCGGCACTTCGAATTGCAGGAACAGGAATAACTTCAAGTATCCGACGTAAGGAATGCGCAATGCCACCCGTCCCTTGACGTCTTTCTCCGCGACAAAGGCGAAACGCCCGGTCTCCTGGTCGAGCACGGCATTGTTGTCGCCCTTGGTCAAGTAAAAAGCCCCTTGTTCCGTAACGATTTTCGCGAAAACCCGGTGGATGAGCAAGCCCGGTCCCGTGGGCTTGGGGTCGAAAACGATGATGTCATTATTCAAATCATAGTCGACGCTCTCGTTGGAAACCAAAACCTGGTCGGTGCAAGGCACGGGAACGGAATTCAAATAGCAAACCGCCTTTCGCACTTTCACGCCGGCCAAATCTGCGGTCGAAGCCTGCACGGCAGGTGCGTTTTCCACTCCCCCGCGGATGAAAACCAAATCCCCGCGCTGCAGGTTGGGAAGCATCGAACACGACGTAACAACGTTGATGGGCGAATCCGTATGCAAAACAAAACCCAGCAGAAACCACGCTGCGACGGCAAAGCCGATTGCGTACGCCAGCTCGAGAAAGTTCTGCCTCAGCCCTTGCTTTAGCGAAAAGTCCGAGAAAAACAAGGCGATGATCAGCGCGAACGACGCAAAAGCGAACAACACGTTTTGCGTCAGCACGTACCCGCCTATGCACAACGCAAGCAAAGCCAGCAGTATGTGCGACAGCGAGGCTGGCGTGGAAAGGAAATTTCGCTGCCTGCGGTTTCCGCTCATTTTGCAATCAGCGTTTTGAGAGTTTTAGGGAGGAAAGTTCTTTTCCCAATTCCTCGAGCGCGGCTACAACGGCCTTCTTGGGGCTTTTCGCCTTCACGCGAAGGACGGGAGTGCGGCGCGTGGGATGCGCGTATTCTACGGCGGCGAAGCCCACGTCCTTGTCCTGCAAAAGTTTTTCCACGAGCAGGTTGGCGAATCCCAGGTCGTAGCCTTCCAGCATGACAGCTATCTCGCCTTTCTCGTCGGTCAGGAACTCAAGCCCTTCTTTAGGAACGTCATTCTCTTTCTTTTCGCTCATATGCCATCTTCCTCCTTTCCTTGTGCATGCAATGCTTGCACTCCAAATTTTCGTTCAACTCCAGCCTGCAAGTCGTGCAGAACGCCTTCAGCACGCCCAAGCCGCTCTCGGTAAGAGTAAGGTAAACGCCCAAGTCGGTGACTTCAATCACACGCGCGCGGATCAAATCGCCGATGCGCACGAACTCGTTGAAATTCTCCACGAAGCCGCCTGCCCTGCCCTTGATTTCGGTAATGCGCAGGAACGCCCGGTCGGCCGGCGAAGCGATGTTCTTCTCCAAAGGCTGGAAGCTTACCAGCGCAACGTTGTCGAACAAATCCTCGATTTTCCCGACAATCAAATCGCCTTTCGCAAGCAAGCGCGGCATTTTCGCGTTCGCGATGGACGCCATGCCGCCGTAAAGCTTGGGCTCGCCGACGACCGCCGCGTACACCATGCCGTTTTCTTCCACGGTTCCGCGCGAAGGCTGCGCTTCTTCAGTGACAGCAATCTCCTTGCCCGGAAAAATCAATTCAGCCAACGGTAAATCGCCCAACATCCTTTTTCAAAACTTTTTCAAATTCTCAAATTGAAAACTAAAAACCCAAAATTACTTTTGCATGTCGAGAAGGCTTTGCATGAGCTCGTCCGCCTTTTTCACGTGCGTCTTGCTCAACGGCTGTTCTTCCGCGACCTGCTTGAGCTCCTCGTGCTTTTCCTCGAACTCCCGCATTTTCCGCTCGGGCATTCCTTCCTTGAGCTCTGAAATCAATTCCTCGATCTCGGCCGAAACGTGCGAGACCAGCTTTTTTTCTATTGCCTCGCCGCCGCCCTGGTCAAGCGCCTCGTCCAAAACGCCGACGAGCTGCTTCAGCCCTTCCAGCCTGCCGCGCAAGTAAGCTTCCCTCGCAGCCGCATCTTCACTCAAGAAAAACCACCCTAAGCAATACACCAAAACGCTTCAAAAAAAACCCGGCGCTTGCACAGTATACTATCCTCCCGGCGAATAAAAACCCGGCTAAAGGAGGAGAAAGAAAATTGAATTGTTTCCATTTAATAACCTTTGTTTCTAAAGCCTATTTAGAAAGCAAATCGCCGAAAAGCATTCGGGGGGAAACGGCCGGAAATGGTTTTGGAGTTTTGGTTCGAGCAAAAATGCGTTTTACCCACCACCCTGGAAATTTTCGTCCAATCGGTAATATTCGTTTCCATAGCCGTCGCGGGAGTGCACATGATAGGGCTTTCCCAGGCGCCCACAGCATTCCTTTTCCTCATAGGCCTTCCCGCAATCCCGTTCATCCTCAAAGTCTTCCAGTGCGAAGTGGAAATAGAGGAAAAGAAGGGCAAGGTGTTTGGAAGCAGCGTGCTTGCACGCCATTACACGGCGTTCCGCACTCTCGCCGCGTTCTTCCTCGGCATGGTGCTGGCGTTCACGTTCTGGTACCTGTTCCTCCCGCCGTCCAACAGCGCGCAGCTGTTCCAGACGCAAAAGCAGGAGCTGAAAAGCATCCAAGGCATCATACTCGGGCAGGCAATAAGCACTGCAGACGCGTTCGAAACCATTTTCACGCACAACTTGCAAGTCTTGTTTTTCGTGGTAGTGTTTTCCATAGTGTATGGCGCAGGCGCAGTCTTCATCCTCATTTGGAACGCGTCAGTGATAGGCGTTTTCCTGGGAGAATTCAGCAAGATGTACATCTTAAGTGCGGGAAGCACTGCAGGGGGAGCCTTGAGCCAAGTTACCGGCGTGGGAGTGGGGCTTTTGGGAATACTGCCCCACGGCGTTTTCGAACTTCTCTCTTATTTGGCTGCGGCGCTTGCGGGCGGCATTCTCAGTGCGGCAATAATCCGCGGCGACTTCAAAACCCCGTCGTTCCCGATAATCGTTTACGACATTACAAAGCTATTGGCGTGGGCAATCGTTTTCCTGGCCGTAGGCGCATTGATAGAAACGTACCCGCTAGGGTGAGTTCGGGAAAAAAAATCATTTTGCAATAAGGGGCATGCGCTTACTTTCCGGCAGCGCTGTCAAGAGTCTTCTGGTCGGCAAGGCCCGCTTTCTTGTCCATCGACTCCTTCTGCTGCAAGTGGTATGAAGCTAAAAGCGTTTTAGCAATTTCCTCGAAGTCTTTTTTCTCCACCTTGTCGGTCCAGCCGGATTTCTCCGAAATGTAGGTAGCCAAGCGCGTCAGCTCGAGCGGAAAGATGATCTTGTTGCTCTTGCCGTCGGCCACGCGCTTGAGCACGTCCAAATACAAGTATGCTATGGTCCTGTCGCTCATCGAACGCAAGGCCTTGTCGAGAATCTCCAGGGAAACCTGTTTCGCGCGCGCTTCCGTCTCCATTTTTTCCTTGTACTCGCCCGCTTCCCTGCGCTTTTGCATTGCCGAAAGCAGCCCCGCGGGAAGCTCGATACTCGAAATTTCGACGCGCGAAGTCATGATTCCCCACTTGTTTTCCACATCTTTGACTGTGTTGAAAAGCGCGGCATTCACTTCCTCGGTCTTTGCCAGCACTTCCTCCAAAAGCATTCTTCCGATAACGGTCCTCAACTGCGCTCGAATCAAGTGGGAAACGGCGCCCTTGAAATCGCGGATTTCCACTATGCTTTTCTTCGGGTCTGCAATGCGGAAGTAGATGACTGAATCTATGGTGATTTTCACGTTGTCCTGCGTGATGACTTCCTGTGGGTCGATGTCCAAAACCTGCGTTCGCAAGTCGACCTTAATGAAAGTGTCTATAGTCGAAAAGTAGACGACCCAACCCGGGCCCGAAACGCGGTCGTATTTGCCGAGCCTGAAAAAAACCCCGCGCTCGTACTCCCTCAATTCCACGATGTTGGGGTGGAACAGGAGTATGCCGATTATTGCGAGAAACGCGGCGAGAACGAGCTGCAAAGGCAACTGCGAGGTAAAAACCGCTCCCACAATAAGCGCCACGACAGCAAGAATCCCTATGAAAACAATGACTTCTTCGTTAGCCATCCAACCCACACCAACAAAACTCTGCCGAAGCCTTAAAAAAAGGCTTTTGGTGGCGCTTTCAGCGTGAACAAAAGGCAAGAAATTTAAACCAGGAGCCCAAAAAAGAAAGTTGAGGCAAACAACTGCCGGCGCAATGGTTGCAGGTTTTAAGCACTCTAATCGTAAGAAGGTAATAATGCATGTGAAGAGGTAGAGCCAAAATGTCGAAGGAAATCGAGCTTAAAGTCGCTGAAGCGATGCAAATCGACTACGGAAAGCGCATAGTGCGCATAGATTCGAACGCGCGCCGCGTTCTGTCGCTCACCACGGGCGACGTCGTGCTCATCAAAGGAAGGAAAACCACTGCCGCCACGGTATTGCCCGCGCACCCGCAAGACGAAAACCTCAACATCGTGCGCATGGACGGGATTTTGCGGCAGAATGCCAGCGTAGGCCTCGGCGACCGCGTTAAAATCTCCAAGGCCGAGATAAAAGCCGCCAAGAAAATCGTTCTCGCGCCCAACCAGCATTCGCGCTACGCGCCGGGCTTCAACGAATACGTCAAGCGCAATCTCGTCGGAAAGCCTTTGGCGAAGGGAGACACGCTTTTGATTAGCGTCATGGGCTCTTCTTTTCCTTTCGCAGTCGCCCAAACCCTGCCAATGGGACTCGTGCAGGTGACTGAAGAAACTGAAGTGATATTGCGCGAAGAGCCCATGAAGGAATTGGGCCGCATTTCCACGATCAGCTACGAAGACATCGGCGGCTTGAAAGACGAAGTGCAGAAAGTCCGCGAGATGATCGAACTCCCGCTGAGGCATCCCGAGCTTTTCGAAAGGCTGGGAATAGAAGCGCCAAAAGGCGTGTTGATTTACGGCGCGCCGGGAGCAGGAAAAACATTGCTGGCGAAAGCCGTCGCAAACGAAAGCGAAGCCCATTTCATCACGATCAACGGCCCCGAAATCGTTTCGAAATACGTGGGCGAAGCTGAAGAAAGGCTGCGCAATATTTTTCAAGACGCCGAGAACAACGCTCCTTCAATCATTTTCATCGACGAAATCGACTCCATAGCCCCCAAGCGCGAGGAAGTGGTTGGCGAGGTAGAAAAGCGCATCGTCGCACAGCTCTTGAGCCTTATGGACGGGCTGAAATCAAGAGGGCAAGTTGTAATCATCGGCGCCACCAACCGCCCGAACTCGCTCGACCCTGCATTGCGCAGGCCCGGCCGCTTCGACCGCGAGATAGAAATCGGCGCGCCCGACAAAAAGGGAAGAAAAGAAATCCTGCAAATCCACACCCGCGGAATGCCCTTGAAGGAAGACGTTTCTCTCGACGAACTGGCTTCGCAGACGCACGGTTTCGTTGGCGCCGACCTGCAGAGCCTCGTGAAGGAAGCGGCGATGAAAGCACTGCGCCGCATGCTGCCTAAAATCAATTTGGAAGACGAGGAAATCCCCCAAAAGATTCTGGAGGAAATCAGGGTCGAAAAAGCCGATTTCAACAATGCCCTGCGCGAAGTCCGCCCGAGCGCATTGCGCGAAGTGTACATTGAGGTTCCCAACGTCAAGTGGGACCAGATAGGCGGCTTGAAGGAAGTCAAGGAAGAGCTGAAGGAGGCCGTCGAATTGCCGCTCAAGCGCCCCGAGGCGTTCACGCGAATGGGCATACGCCCCGTGCGCGGCATTCTGCTGTTCGGGCCGCCCGGAACGGGAAAAACTTTGCTTGCGAAAGCCGTCGCAACGGAAAGCGAAGCCAATTTCATTGCAGTCCGCGGTTCCGAACTCATAAGCAAGTGGGTGGGAGAAAGCGAAAAGGGATTGCGCGAGATATTCAGGAAAGCGCGGTCTGCAGCGCCCACAATCATTTTCTTCGACGAGATTGATGCGATAGCGGCTGCGAGGAGCGGCGGGGAAGGAGAATCGCACGTCACCGAACGCATGGTCAACACGCTGCTCGCCGAGATGGACGGCATCCAAAACATGAAAGACATCGTAGTAATAGCCGCGACCAACCGCGCGGACATTCTCGACCCGGCGCTCTTGCGCCCCGGAAGGTTCGACAAGCTGCTCGTCGTTCCAGCGCCGGACGAAAGGGCAAGGCTCGACATTCTCAAAGTGCATACCGTAAAAATGCCTTTAGGCAAGGACGTGAACCTTGAGGAATACATCAAAAAGACTGACGGCTACAGTGGAGCTGATTTGGAAGCGTTGGTGCGCGAGGCGGGAATGAACGCCTTGAGGGAAAACATTAACGCGAAAAGCGTTGACCGAAAGCATTTCGAGAAAGCTTTGGCAGCCATACGCCCGTCGCTTGTGCTCAAAAAGAGCATAGAACACCAAAAGAGTTACGGATGAGGGGAAAAAGAAAAATGAATCTCGGGTTGGGCTTGCGAATAGCGATGGTTTTGACAGCGCTGTCGCTCGTAGCCTACGGCTTGTCTTCGTACATAAACGCTTTCCTCGGATTGGGGCAGCAAAGCATTTTCAACGAAGCTTGGAAACTCATCGCCCTGAGCTGGGGCTTCGCCTTGCTCGCGGGCTACGCGCAGCCTGCTTTGCGCGGAGTGAAGAAAGGCGATAAGGTGTTCGCGTTCGTGCAAAGGCAAATCCACCAGAACGGCCAAAACATGCTTTTGAACGACACCGTTCCCGCAATCGCTTTGGAGGAAGGGAAGGTCGGAAGCAGAATCAAGGTCAGCCTTCCCAACGGCCTGGAAGGCGAAGGAATAGTTTTGGGCTACGCGGGAGTATTCACCCCTTCCACCATCAAGCTCGTCGAAACCGAAAGAATCGAATTTTGAGGCTATAAAAAAAATGGCGTCGAGGAACTTTTCCATCGGCAAAATCGAGGCCGCCCACATCGCCATTTCAGTAATCACCGTAGCGCTGGCATTCACGCTCTTTCCGGTCGGCTCTTTTTCAGCCACCCGCTTCACAATCATATTCCTCACGCTGGGCGCGGGTTTCGTGCTGCACGAATTGGGGCACAAGTTCGTCGCAATACGCTATGGAGCGCAAGCCGAATACCGCGCTTGGACCACGGGATTGTTCGTAGCGCTGTTTCTTGCGTTCGTTACAGACGGAGGATTCATTTTCGCAGCGCCCGGCGCAGTCTACATTTTCGGAAAGCGCGTCAGCGAAGAGCAGAACGGCAAAATCGCCTTGGCAGGCCCCCTCGTAAACCTCTTCCTCGCGCTGATTTTCCTTGCAATCGGCGTTTCTTACCCCGAAATGCAGACGCTCGCCGCGATAGGCGTTTCAATCAACGCATTCCTCGGCGCGTTCAACCTCATTCCCATCTTCCCGCTCGACGGAAGCAAGGTGTTCGCGTGGAACAAGGTGGTGTGGGGCGCGACGCTCATCGCCCTCGTCGCAATATTGCTCACCAACCCGTTTCCAGTAGAATTCTAATGGCAGAAGGCAAAAATACTGGAACTTTTTCCCTGCCTTCTGCGACTAGCGAAAAGCTGCAAAAGTTCTCGATTATTTCCGCTTTTCGCTATAAAAAATAAACGCGCGGTTTACAAAAAATCAACCGAACGAATTTAACGCCCTTCGCAGTTTGCTTTTCAATGCGCAAACGACGTGAACAAAAACAAGGGCTTCTCGGAATGGACGACGAAGCGCAAGTTTCCGCAGAGCTTTTGATAGTCATAGCTGCGCTGGTCGCAGTCGCCCTCGTGCTCATAACGCAATTGCAAAACACTGCCGAAAAAGGAAAGAAAGTGCTGGCGAACGCCACGGACAAGGCTTTCGGCCAAATCGCAGGCATAAAATGAAGCCTTTGCAAAAGCGAATGGGGCAAAAACAAAGAAGCCAGCTTTCGCTCGAGTTCATGCTCGTGCTAGCCGCGTCAGCATCGTTCCTGCTTGCCCTTCTGCCCGTCTACTCGCAGGCGCAGGCCAAGGCAAACGAAAAAATCGTAGACCAAACGCAGGAGATGGCATTCAACGCGATAACGGCGCAGGCGCGGGAGGCGCATACGCTGGGAAGGAACGCTTTGCTTACAACGGAAGTTTTCCTTCCCGCGCGGCAAACGGTTTTTTCCTTCAATGGCCAAACGCGCGAGTTGCGCATGGAATACGAAAACAGCGGGAAAAACAAGACGCTGGCGGAAAAAACCGCTTTCGATGCCGTTGTTGCGGGCAAAGTTTTCGGCAGGGGAAAGCACGAAGTGCACATTTCGAACCAAGGCGCAATCGAAATCGCCATCACGCCCGCGCGCAATCAGGAAAAATAAAGCGAAAACTCGATTTCGAAGAAATCTTCGCCGTCGAAAGCCATCCGCCTCGCGGAAACGCGCTGCGAATGCGCCAAAACGCAGTTCGCCTCCAGCCGCTTTCCCTCAACCCGCATTTCCAGGCAATAATCCCCCAACTTTTCCAATACGCCGGCATATTCGCCGGCCAAACTTTCTTCAGCGCCCGCCACGCCGTTCTTGAAAGAGATTATTTCCCCGCGCAAACGCGGGCTTGCGAGGGAAGCTTCCGCGAAATCCTGCGCAAGCTGGAACGCATTCAAATGCGAATAGGAAGGGCGCGAGGAAAACGACGGCAAGATTAAAGAAAAAGCTGCGACTGCGAAAAGCAGCGACAGCAAAGCTTCGAAAGAAGCGAAAGACTTGGATTTCAAGCGCATGCGCCGAACACCTCCAACCCGCCGTTCTGCAAAACCACGCGCTTTGCGCAAAACCCGCTTTCGAAAGACAAATTAGCTTGCGGGTGCGCAACGTGCGAATGCAAAAAGCCGTTTTCACAGTACGCCACGCCCTCGGGAAAGCACGTTTTCAAAAGCAAGTCCGCCTGCAAGAGCGAAGCCCGCTGTTCTTCACCCTGCGCGATTCCCTCGCGCAATGCTGTCGAGGAGGAAGTGAAAACGACGAGGAATGAAGAGCATAGCGCGAGAAACAAGACGATTGCCGCAACGAAATCCCAGGAAAAACTCACGATCACCGCACCTCCAGAGCCTTCGGCTCGACCTTCAAAACCCCTCCCTCGAAGCGAAAGCGGGCGGGGCAATCCAAAGAACGGTTCCCTAAAACCAGCTTTACTCCGCGCGAGGAAAAACCCTCGAAAGTCCTGCTGGAGAGGGCGTGCAGGCCGTCAAGCGAGAAAAAGCGGACGTAGGCGCAGGCGTTTGCAAGCTTTTGCTCGTCCGCGATTTCTTTGGAAAGCAAAACGCTTTTCTCCAATCCCGCCCGCGCTACGCTTGCGAACAGGGCGAGGAAAGCGAGAAGCGCTGCAAGCAAAACGAGAAACTCGGTTGAAAACTGGCTCTTGCGGACGCATTCCCTTCCCCTGCTTTTGCAGCCGCTCACCCGAACCCCTCCCGAATTACCGAAACCCACGCCATCCCATCGCCCCGCGAATAAAAGGTCGCGCCCAAAGCGATGTTTTTCCCGACCCACTCGGCCGAGGAAAGCGTGTGCGCCATTCCCGATTTCGAAATCTGCCTGTCAAAAATTAATTCCATCGACTTTCGCACTGGCCTGCAGTCCCAGTCGAGAGTGTGCGCTGCAAGGGAGTAACAGTGCGCGCAACGCGCGGGCTTTTTTTGCGAAAGCGTTTTTTCCAAAATTCCCCGCTCTTCGGAAGAATCGAATTCCCCGAACCACAACTCCACGCTTACGCCTTCCCTCGCAAAGCGCTCTTTCGCTTTCACCTCAAACAGCGCGAGGTTTTCCGCAATCGCCCTGCTGGACTGCAGTTCATCCGAGCCCTTGCTCATCGAAAACACTTGCGAGAAAACTTTCTTCAGCTCCGCATCGGCATAGTGCTTGCGCTCGAGGGAAACCAGCTCTGCAGATGAGTCGAGGGAAGATGCCGACGCTTTAGATAAGGTCAACGCCAAGACTGTGATAGTAAGCACGAAAAGCAGTGCGGCCGGAAACGAAACGAATGATTTCATCCTTGCGTTCTTTAATCCATTAGAAAAAAGGTCTTTTAATTCCATTGCGGTTAAAGCTTTTCATGAGGATTTTTGCAGCGGTTGCGGTTTTGGCTTTCCTTGCGCCTTACGCCCTCGCATACTTGGACCAGTCGTTCTCCATCTACGCGAAGGTAGCTGAAGACGGAAACGCGCGCATAACCGAAAAAACCGTGTTCTTCCTGGAAAACGACCTAGAGAAAGAGGCTTTCGATTACTACCTGCGGCTGGGGCAGACTACGCTGCTGGATTGGAAGAGGTTTTCGAAAAGCATAGGCTACCACTTTTCCGGCAAGGTCTCGACCTTGCGCATCGTGGCGAAGCACGAGTTCGACGTGCACCCGAACGCCGCGAGCGTGACGCTCGAGTACGACGCGGAGGAAATAATGCAGATGCAGCTGTTTTCCGCGCGAGCCACGAAATATACGCTCAACACGCCGCTGATAGCGCTGATATCTTCGAAAGGCGAGATCAGCCTCGGGAACAGCATGAGCTTCACGCTCGAAGTGCCCCGCGACGCGCAGGAAATAAAAATCTCTCCCGACCCGGGCGTGCTCAGGGAGAAGAACGTGATAACGTGGACAGGTCCCCTCCACGGAAAGTGGGATGTGGAATTCACCCGCGAAAAGAGCTTGAGCGACGAAGTCAACCAGTTTTTCGCCAAAAGCGTGGGAGATTTGCAGAAAAACTACTTTTGGGTTTTGCTGCTGGGATTCGCATTGGTCGTAGCAGTGAAATTCATGCAGAAGCCGGAAGAAAACGGAAAGTAATAGCAGAAGGCAAAAACTATTGGAACTTTTTCCCTGCATTCTGCGAACTAGCGAAAAGCTGCAAAAGTTCTCGATTATTTCCGCTTTTCGCTATAAAGCCTGCGCTCATTGCGCCGCACGCTTTAGGCGGATGCGCGTTCTTTCCGGAATTCCTTCAAAAACATTTTCTCCTCGTCGCTGAACCCGAATGAATCCAGCGTTTCTGAAGGCAAAAGCAGCAGCGAACCGAAAGCAACGCGCGAAGGGCAGTGCATTTTCGCGGCGGCTTTCAGGGAAACCGATTTGACCATCTGCCTGTCGCCCTTGCTGTTTCCAAGCATTCGCACTATGGACGGGAATTGATAGCGGGAAAACTTGCGGTAGGGAGATTTTTTCGCCGACGCCACCCCGCCCATCGCCAACGCACGCACAAACTTGAGCATGCCCCAATCCTGCCTCTTTGAAATGCGCCCCTTGAAAACGTCGGCGCGGGAAAGCCAGTTGTAAGCCTTTGCAATCTCCTCGTTCGACTCGTACTCCGCGGGAATGTTTTCCTCGATCCACCGGTAGAACAGGTCGAAATCCCCCGGCTCCAGGCGCAAGCCCTCGTTGAACGAGTTTTTGAAAAGCGAGGAAAGCATTTTGAAAACGTCTTCCTCGCGCTCGCGTTGCGAAGGGAACCCGCTTTGCAGGTCAATTATCGCAGCCCGCAAGTCGCCCTTGCTCGAAAGCATTATTTCCTCGATCGCATCCTGCGAAAGCGGAAGCTTTTCCTTTTCGGCTATGCCATTCAGGATCTTGCGTATTGCGGTGTTGTTGATTTTCTTCAACTCTACTTTCGAGCATTCGGCGCGTATTTTCGAGAGCTTTGGGTCCCAAACGTCGTTCGCGCAGAGAAGCGTGGGCTGCGAGGCGGAAGAAAGCAGTTCCAGCAGCGCGGGAACCTCGCCCCTGTCGAAAACCGAATCCAAATCGTCTATAAGCAAAAGCCTTACGCCGGCAAGCCCCTGCGTCGTCCCCAGCCCAAAGCGTTTTTGCAGGCTTTTCTCGTTCCGAACGTCCGACGAGCCCGATTCCACCAGGATCCACCCGAATTCAATCGCAATCGCATGCGCCAACGCGGTTTTCCCCACGCCCGACGGACCTGAAACAAGCAAAGGCTTTTGTTTCTTGCCGCGGCTCCATTCCAAAGCCCATTTTTTCACCAAAGCCTTGGGCTCGTCGTTGCCCGCGATTTCATCAACGCTCCGGGGAGCGTACTTTACAGTCCACATCACGAAAAAAACCCGCCGCTTGAAAAGCAAAGGAAATAATTACTTTCCGCCTCAAATTAAAACCATGCTAGTCGGGTTGGTTGGAAAGCCGAGCGCGGGCAAGAGCACTTTCTTCAGCGCAGCCACGCTCGTGGACGTGGCTATTGCAAACTATCCTTTCACGACAATCGAGCCCAACAAGGGAATGGGCTTCGTGCGCGTGGAATGCATAGACAAGGAATTGGGAGTCCAGTGCAACCCGCGAACCGGGTTCTGCAAAAACGGCGTACGCTACGTGCCCGTCGAATTGCTGGACGTTGCGGGCCTCGTGCCCGACGCACACAAGGGCGTGGGCATGGGAAACAAGTTCATGGACGACTTGAGGCAGGCGGATGCGCTGATACACGTCGTGGATGCAAGCGGCGGCACGAACGAAAAGGGGGAGGAAGTGCCTGCGGGATACCACGACCCTGCGGTGGATGTAGAATTTCTTGAGAAGGAAGTGGATTTGTGGTTTTACGGCATAGTGCAGAGGAATTGGGGGAAAATCTCGAAAACGCCCTACAAAAGCACGAGCGAAATGCACGATGCAATAGCGCAAATACTCAGCGGCATAGGCGTCACTCCTTTTCATATAGAAACGGCGATACGCAAGACGGGCCTGGCGGAAAGGCAGATGCGCGACTGGGGCGAGGCGGACATACTCTCGTTCGCGAAATTCCTTCGCGCGCACACCAAGCCAATCATCATCGCGGCCAACAAGTGCGACAAGCCCCACGCTTTCGAAAACATCGCCGCGCTCAAGAAAGAATTCCCGCACTTGAAAATCATCGCCTGTTCGGGCGTCGCCGAAATGGCGTTGCGCAAGGCTGCGCGCGACGGGGCGATAGAATACTACCCCGGCGATTCAGACTTCAAGGTTTTGAAAGAATTGAGCGAAGCGCAAGGCAAGGGCCTGGAGTTCATCCGCCAGAACATACTCAAGAAATTCAGCTCAACCGGCGTGCAGCAGGCTCTCGACGAAACGGTGTTCGGAATACTGAAATACAAGGCTATATTCCCCGCGGGAGTGAACAAGCTCGAAGACCAGCACGGAAACGTGCTGCCCGACTGCTTCCTTTTGCCGGGGGATGCGACTGCGCTGGACTTTGCGTTCAAACTGCACAGCGACATCGGCAGCAATTTCATCAAGGCTATTGACGTGAAAACGAAGCAGCTAGTCGGCAAAGACCACGTGCTCAAGCACAGGGATGCGATCGAAATCGCGTTCGCAAAGTAATCAAACCAACAGCGTTATCCGGCTAGTCCACCCTTCCTTCAGCTGCACTCGCTCGACCGAGATTATTTTCTTGCTCTCCAAAAGCTTCATGTGGTTGCGCAGCGTCCGGTCGGTCATCCCTTCGCCCTCGAGGATCCGGTAGACTTCCCCCGAAGTCGCCGCGCCCCCGCTTTGCTTCAGCGCGGAAATTATTTTCTCTTCCGTTTCATTCAACCCCTGCAGCCGCTTTTGCACCGAAGGGTTTTCCTTCAGCATCTCGAAATCCCGCTTTTCTATCTTCTGCGAGCCGCGCGCCTCGGCGTTTTTCCCGCACTGCCATAATGCCTCTATTGCCACGCGCGCGTCCCCGCCGAGCTTCGAAGCGTATGCGGCGACCAACGCAATCGTTTCATCGGAGCACGCGTCCGGCCGGAATGCGGCGCGAGCGCGTTCCGAAAGGATTTTTTTCAACGCGACCGGCGAATAGCGGGAAAACCCGAGCACCGAAGGCTGGAAGGAACTGCGCGTGCGCTCGTCCATCTTGCCCAGAAAATCCCGGTCGTTCGTAATGCATATTATCGCCGAAACGAAGTCGCCTCGCAGCAAATCGTAAATCACCGCATCCTCGCGGTTGTGCAAAAGCCTGTCGCACTCGTCCAAAGCAACAACGCACGACGCCTTCTGCAAGTGAAACTCCTGCGTAATGCGCAAAACAACCTCATCCGTCCCCAGCCCCCTTCGCGGCAAAGGCTCTCCCACCGCTTCTGCAATGCGCGCCAGCACGGAATTGCGGGTCGGGTTTTGCCAGCAGTTGACGAAAACCGCTTTCGCGGTTTGCGATTCCTCGTTGAAGCCGGAAAAAACTTTTTTCACGCAGGAAGTTTTGCCCGTGCCCGGAGGCCCGAATAAAAACAGGTTTTTCGCCTTCCGGCCTTCGAAAGCCGGCTTCAGCGAGAAAACAAGCTCGTTGAGCTCTCCCTCCCTTCCCGGCAGCGAGTCGGGAAGGAAACCCGCGTTCAGTGCAAGCTCGTTCTTGAAAACCATACTACAAAAAAAGCGGTTGAATTATTAACCGTTTTTCACAAAAGACTGTTTTCGGGGGGGTTTTGAACCATGAAACCGGCTTCTGCGGGGCAAATCGCATTCATCGCGCTTGCGGCTATCCTGACTGCAGGATGCCTGGGGCAAACGCCCGCCACAGCGCCTTCACCATCCCCTTCGCCCGCAGCCTTCCCTTCGTTTTTATTGCCAGTCCCCTCTGTTGAATCACAACCTCCAACACCGGAGGAGGATGCGATAACGGAAAATTTGCTTCAAGCGCTTTCAGCCAAGAATTACACGCAGTTTACGGCAAACTTTTCCCTGCGGTTTAAGGTGAACTTCACCGAAGGCGTTTTCAGCAGTCTCGCAGGCATAGTGCAGCAAACGAGCGGGAAATACGTTTCCAAGCAACCCGCGTCTTTTTACGGCTCCGAAGGCGGGTTTGAGGCGTACAGTTACCTCGCGGAGTTCGAGACGGGCGCGGTGAATACCACGATAGTCTTCAATTCCTACACCAGCGAAGTCGACGCGGTCGTCTTCGATTCGCCCGCTCTGCGCATCATCCAGGCGGCCGAACAGACGCAGAAAAACGGCGGAACTTTAAATACCACGTGAAGCAAACTACTACCATGACGCCTTTTCAATCCCGGCAAGCTTGGAAGCTCGGGGGATTCAACGATTGGATCGCCCTCACCCGCGCCGAACACGCCGCGATAGTGGCAATCGCCGTTTGCGCCAGCGAATTCGTGGTGGCGAAGCGCTTTGCGTTTGAAATGCTTTACCCCGCTTTGGGCCCAGCCCTGATTGCGCTAGGCGCGTTCGCGTGGAACGACTATTTCGGCATAAAAACCGACAAGGCGCTGAAGCGGGTCGAAAGGCCGCTGGTAAGCGGGAAAATCGGAAAGAAAAGCGCTTTTTACGCGTCGCTCGCGCTGTTCGTGCTCGGCTTGGCCGCAAGCGCTGCAGTAAACCAAGCTGCGTTTGCTATCGCAGCCCTTTTTGCAGCGCTGGCAATGCTCTACGACCCCGTACTCAAAAAATTGCCTTTGCTGGGCAACGCATTCATCGCAAGCTCCATGAGCATTTCATTCGTCTATGGAAACTACGCCATCGCAAGCGGACTCAACTATTTCGTCCTGCTCTTCGCAATCGTTTCATTCACCGCGGGGTTGGCGCGCGAGCTGGTTTTGACGCTGAGGGACGTCAAGGGCGACGTGAAGATAGGCGCCAGGACGTTTCCCATGGCGTTCGGCACGCGGGCGACTGTAGTGCTTGCAATAGCTTTGTTCCACGTCGCGGTTGTAATGAGCCTGATGCCTTTCGCTCAAACGCAAAGCGTTGCATATGCCGTTCTAATCGGAATCACGGATGTTCTGATTTTAATTTCCGCCTGGCGCTTGGCGCTCGACCAACGCCCGCGAGCGTTAAATAAAATAAGGAATTACACCCTCTACGCCCTGCTTGCGGGCGTAATCGCGTTCGCAGCTTTGGGCGCGTGACACCGCAAAAAAGAAGAGAACGGCTCAAAAACCAAAACTCATCAATTTGCTCTTGCAATAAAACAAGGGGGACCAGGAAGGTAATACGAGTGTTGGAAAGCTCAAACAAACTTGCAACAACGCTTTTTCTATTATCCCTCGCCATAGCATTGTTCGGCGCCTGGATATTATCCTCGAAAGCCGGCTTTGAAACGATAGGCCTGGTTTCCAACCCCACGGGAACTGTTTCCGCAAGCGTACAATCCACCATCGACATTTTCCTGAAAAATGCTACGGTGAACTTCGGCGCCGTTCAAGTCGGAGCGTCTTACGACACTTCGGTCAATTACAGCAACGCAAGCCAATTCCTCCTGCGCAACGACGGGAGCGTCAAGGTAAACGTGACGATAACCACAACATGGCTTTGGACCAGCGTGTGCGTTGCAAGCCATTTTAGGTTCAACGTGACGAACGCAAGCGGCAATACTTCAGTCCCGAGCAACTGCAACAACTACAACCAAAGCACGTGGTACAACATCCCAAATTCCGACGATTTGGAATGTTCACCGCTAATTTTTCCAAGCGGAGCGGTCTGCAACCTCAATTTTTCCGACGGCAACGACTACGCCAGGATAGACATTCAAGTCACCGTGCCAACAGGAGAATCAGCCGGCTCCAAGACGGCTACGGTAACGTTCACCGCATCACAAGCATAAAAAAAGCGGGAAAAACCGGAAAGCCTACAATACGTCCATCTTCCCGAATTTCCCGAGAGTCAACTGCAGCTTGTCCTGCCAGGTGTTGACATAGCCGTTAGTAATGCGGACTTTGCTTCCCTCCTGGACTTTGTCTATAGCCTCGTTCCACAACACCAACGAAATCGTGCCGGTGTCGTCCTTGAGAGTGGCGCTTGCAACGCGCAGCAGCCGCCCGTTCTTGTTGATTTCCCGCGGCTTTTCCATTCCCACAACCTCGGCCTCAAGCTCTACGTTTCCCGTTCCGGGAGTCAATTCCGAAATCTTCATGCTATAACACCATCCACATCTTAAATAGCAAAATACAAAATACCTGAAAGTCAATTGAGTTGGTTGTAAGCGAATAAAATACTTTTGGGTGCGCGAAATGTTCGACTTCAAAGCAAGAGTGGAAAAACTCCGGCAAAAAATGCGTGTGGACTGCGTGGTCATAGCGCAAGTCGCCAACCCCGAAGCCAACGCCTACTATTACTCCGGAACCGAAGAGCCGTTCCTCGCGTACGTCACGAAAGAAAAAAGCGTCGCTTTCACCGACGAAGACTTGAAGGAAAAAACGTTCCCCCAGTTCGACGAGGTTTGCCCCTGGAAGGAAGCCAAAGGCTTTTACAAAAAGTTTTTCCCAAAAAACAAGATCAAGAGCGTCGGCCTCGACTTTTCGACCGACGCAAACAGGGTGGGCTTCAGGCTCTTGAAGAAAAAGGCACGCGTGCGCGTGACCGACTGCTCCACGGAACTCGAAGGCCTGAGGGCAATTAAGGACGAACAGGAAAAAAAACTCATCCGCAAGGCGCAGGAAATCACGAAAGAATGCGTGCAGGAGGCCGTAGAACGCGGGGTGAAGGGAAGGACGGAAAACGAAATCGCCGGATTTCTCGAATACGCCTGCAGAAAAAAAGGATTCGCCCTCGACTCGTTCCCCCCGATTGTCGCAACGGCGCCCAAAAACGCCGTACCGCACGCCATTCCCTCACAGGCCAAGTGCAAGGACATGATTTTAATCGACTGCGGCGCCACGTGCTGGCAGTACCACGGCGATTTTACGACCACGCATTACGAAGGCAAGAGCAAGGAAATCAATGATGCAGTGGAAGCGGTGCGCGAGGCAAAGAAAGCGGCGGAACGCATCGCAAAACCGGGCGTGCACGGCAAGAAACTAGCGCACGCGGCAGAGAAAGTCATCAATGAATACGGATTCGAAAAGCACTCATTCAGGAAAGCCGGCCTCGCGCTTGGCCATAGTTTGGGGCTGAAAGTGCACGACGGCTTCCGCCTCGAAGATGTCACGCTCGCCAAGGGAATGGTGTTCACAATAGAGCCGGGAATATACATCCCCAAGCGCTTCGGCGTGCGCTTCGAAGACGTCGTCTTCCCCTAAAAACAGGGGGCGCAAAAAGGGTTTTTAACTGCTTTCGACCTAATTCTTTCGCTAGTTTTGCTGTACAATCCTATTCTCAAAAGCGATGTTCCAAGGTGGTTTTAAATGGCTGAAGAAGAGTTGAAACAAGAAGAAGTTCCCGCGGAAGAAATCGAAGGCGAAGAGCTGAGCGATGAAGAGGCGGAAAGCGAAAACCTCCCGTTCCCCAACGCGCGCGTAGTGAAAATCATAAAGCAAAACATGAAAAATCCTCACCAAATAAAGCGCGACGTGAAAGTCCAGGCGAACATGCTTCTCGGAACCATACTCGGTGGCATAGCCCAAACCATGAACGAAGAGGAATACTTCACCCTGAGCATAGAACACTTCAACAAAGCCGCGAGAAAATACCGCGAGATCGCGCTGAACGAAAAGCGCATCCGCAGGATAAAGAAAGTGCTGGAAAAACAACGGGCGGAGCTGGACGAGATAATCACCGAGATAGAGCTCGAACTCCCGCCGGACGAAAAGCCCAATTCGACATATTGAAAAGTTGAAAGCATGTTTTCTTTGGCGCGGTGCCAGCGCACCTTTCTTTTCGCAAAAGAAAGGGGCAAGGCGTGGTAGAAAATGGACGTTTCCAAGCTCAAGCAAGAACGCGATTCCGCAAGGAAGGAAGTCCGGACTATTTCCGTGGACAACCGCGATAAAATAAGCCAGCTGCGCACGCACTTCGCCAAAGCGAGCGAACTCAAAGCATTGCGCGACAAGGAAAACTCGCTTGCAAACGAATTCCGCAAAAAACGCGATTCGCTCAAAGACCAGATCGTTTCTTCAAAACAGAAGCTATCCGAAATGCGCGGTAAAATGCGCTCCGAAGGTTCAGGGCGCAATCCCGCAGCCATTCAAGAGGAAATCGAGCGCATGGAATGGTTCCAGCAGACCGAAGACCTGAACGCCAAGGAAGAAAAGGAATTGTCCAAGAAAATAAAAGAACTGCTCAAGCAAATGCCGCAGGCGCAAGGCTTCCAACAGCTTCTGAAGGAATACTCCGCCGAGCGCGACAAGCTCAAAAAGCTCATAGAGCAGGAAAAGGGGTTTCACGAGAAAACGTTCGAGCATTCGAAGAAAGCGCAGGCTTCGCATGACGCCCTCATTGCGGAAAGCAAGAAAATCAGCGCGCTGCAGCAAAGCCTTTCCCAGACCATGGAACTCTTGAAGGCGAAGGAAGGCGCGGCAGTGGAAAAGCACGGAGAGCTCGTGAAAGTGGTGGGAGAACGCAAGCTTCACGAAATGGAAGAAAGGCAGAGGGAAATGCGTGACGAAGCGCGAAGGATGCAGGCGCAGCAAAGGAAAATCGAGGACAAGGCGCGCGCGATTTACGGCAGGCTGAAGGCGGGGGAGAAAATCTCGCGCGAGGAAATGATGGTCCTCCAGCAAAGCGGAATCCTCTGAATTCCCGTGGGCATTTTTAAATCTTTTAAACCGCCCGGCGGGTTTAAACGCCCCAATGCATAGATGCTTTTCAGAGGTGGGGGCAAAATGGAGAAAAAGAAAATAGGCAGCGTCGAGCATTACTACAACCGCTTGGGAGTGGCTGTAGTGAAGCTGACCGCACCCTTGACCGAGGGAGACAAGATTGCGGTGGAAAACTCGGTCGGGCAAAGGATTTTGGAGCAAATTGCGGACTCGCTGCAAATCGGGCACGACAAGATCGCGGAAGCAAAGGCGGGCGTGTCGGTGGGGCTGAAAGTCCTGCAGAAAGTCCACAACGGAAACACTGTTTACAAAATCTAACGGCAAAACGCCGCACAAGCTTTTTTAACGCGCGTAGCCGCATTTATTCGGTAATCTAAAAATGGCCATGGCAATCAAACCGACCGCACCACCCTACTACCTCGCATTCGGGAGGCACGGCGACAAGAGGGCTATTCGCAGGAGAAGGACTGCGGCGGCAGGGCAAAAACTGCCTAGGCTCAAAGGCCGCCAGGCGGACAAGGACGCCGAGCTTACAAACCGCGGCGGAATCAAAGCAGTAAGGAGCGGGCCGCCGTTCAAAGGCGTTTCCTTCCGTTATGGCCTCCTGGTAGGCACTGAAAAGGTAAGAACGCTGCAGAGCGTTGCATTCAGAACGCCGGAATTGGGGTTGACAGGCAGGGAAACGTGGCCGGAAATCGAAGAGAGAATCAAAAGCGTAACCAGGCGAATGTTCGGAAACAAGTACGGCGGGAAAGTCAGGATTTCGCAAAACCTGAATTTCAGTTACGGAAGCGACCCATACAAGCAAGCGGTCAGAGCAGCTATTAAAGAGAAGAGGCTGGTTCCATTCATTGTTGGGGAAAGCGACCGCCTGGCGGCAGAACTGGGGGACACGAAATCTTCAACATACACGCGCGGAGCTGGCGGGATAGCCAGGGAAATACTGGATTATGTTCAAGCTGCCAAAAACCTCCAGAGAATCTACAGCGGAAAGCCGGATGAAGTAAAGGCGAAAGCGCCGCCGTTCATCCCGAGAACCCTCGGCTCGCACCAGCCGGTCATGGAAAGCTTTCTACTCAAGCTCACGGAAAAACTCGAAGGCGTTGCTGCGAGAAACGAGCTAATGGCCCAAATCGGCGCTAAGGGCTTTTCCCCGCTGGAAGGTTATACTGTTGCAATTCACCCGCACGCGGAAGGCGGCGAGCCGAAAATAATTTTGAATTACAGCAAGACCGACGAGCACGGAAACGTCATTTACAGCCTGAGCCACAATATTCCGACGGCAGTCCTGGAAGAAATCGCGGGCATAGCAAAAAAACAGCGCGGCTCTTGAGCCTTTTTTTCTTGCGCCCTAAAACGGTTTAGGCTTTCTTCCAGACGACGCCCGTGGGCGTGTCCTCCAGGATTATTCCCTTGGACTTGAGCAAAGCGCGAATCTCGTCAGCGCGCTTGAAATCCTTGTTTCGCCTTGCCTCTTCCCGTTCAGCCACGAGCTTTTCTATAGCCGCGTCCAGCGAAACCCCGCGCGAAGCGCTCCAATCGACAACCCCGAAAACCGAGTCGAACTCCTTCAGGAAATCTAATGCTGCTGCGGCCTGAGCCACTGAAACTTTTTCGTCATCGATCGCCTTGTTGAATTCCTTCACGAAATCGAAAACTGTGGCCAACGCACTTGCAACGTCCAAATCGTCGTCCAGCGCCCCGGCAAAACTTTTTTTCGCGCTCGCCAAAACCGAATCCAGGCTACGGCCGCCTTTTCCTTTCGCGCGCCCGAGCCTGAAGGCGAATTCGCCCAGCTTTTTCACAGTGTTCTCTGCATTATCCAGCGCTTCGAAAGTGAAGTTCAACTGCGAACGGTAGTGCGTGGAAAGCAAAAGCAAGCGCAACGCCCTGGGCGAGTATCCCTTCGCCAAGACGTCGCGCAAAGTGTAAAAATTCTTGAACCGCTTGGACATTTTCCTTCCCTCGACAAGCAAATGCTCGTTGTGCAGCCAATATTTCGCGAACCGAACGCCGGTCGCCCCCTCGCTCTGCGCTATTTCATTCTCGTGGTGGGGAAACGTCAAGTCAACCCCGCCCGTGTGAACGTCAAATGATTCGCCGAGGTAGTGCATGGACATGGCGCTGCATTCAATATGCCAGCCCGGCCGTCCCTTGCCGAAAGGCGCTTCCCAAAACACTTCGCCGTCGTCGGGAGTCCACGCCTTCCACAAAGCAAAATCGCTTACGCTTTCTTTCTCATACTCATCGGTACCCACACGCCCGCTCGCGCCCGCCTTCAAGCCCTTCAAATCAAGATGGGAGAGCTTCCCGTAGTTTTTGAAGGACGATATTTTGAAGTAAATGCTTCCATCCTCGCCCTTGTACGCTATGCCCTTAGTCAAAAGCTTTTCAACAAGCGCAATCATTTGCGGAACGTGTTCGGTAGCGCGGGGGTAAATGGCAGCGCGCTTTATTCCCAGCTGATCGAGGCTTTCAAAAAAAGCTTTGGAATAGAACTGGTAAAGTTCACTCAAGGTTTCTTTTCTTTCCCGCGATTTGTTTATAGTTTTATCGTCGACGTCCGTGATGTTCATTACCAGCGTTACTTTGTAACCTTCATGCTCCAGCCATTTTTGCAAAAGGTCGTAAAACAGGAAAGCGCGGTAATTGCCTATGTGAGGATAATCATACAAAGTCGGCCCGCAAGCGTACCACTTAACGGCTTTATCGTCTAGGGGCTTGAAAACTTCTTTCCTCAACGAAAGCGAGTTGAAGAGCTTAAGCATCTCGAGCTCAGCCTCTCTCTGCTGCCAACGCCATCGACGAAATCACGTCGCCCAACCCCACCGTGCTCTTGGGCTGTACGATGGGTGAAGGCACGATTACGACGTAGTGGTCGTTCAATTCGAAAATGCCGCTTTCCAACAGAGCCCGGCGGGTCATTGACGA
The DNA here is from genome assembly GCA_018304285.1 of Microcaldota archaeon. Classification (GTDB taxonomy): domain Archaea; phylum Micrarchaeota; class Micrarchaeia; order Norongarragalinales; family Norongarragalinaceae; genus UBA10210. Next base: position 6,925 of record JAGVWL010000002.1, on the reverse strand, counting down.
AAACCTTTTCACGCGCTCTTCATCCAGCCCGCCCTCGAGGGCGCGAATCTGGTTAAAGCCCGTCTCGGAAGGCACCAGCGCGTGCGCCTCGAATTCTTTCCTGGAAACGAAAGCGCTTCCCTTCAGCGCCTTGAGCGCCGCGATTATCGAAGAAAAGACGAGCGCGTCGCGAACCTTGTCGGGCGCAACAACGTAAGGCTTGCGCAATACGGCTAGTTGGAATCCGAAACTGTGAACGTGCACGCGCTCGAGCTTGAGCAGCTCCGAAAGCCTTCTCGCGCCCAAGTAAAGAGAGTAAGAGTTTTCCAATTTGCCTATCTTGTCCGCCTCTTTCTTCGCGCCCAGCGCCTTCAGCACGTCAACGATTTCAACTTCATTTATGCCCATGCTGTCGACCGCCTTGCCCACGCTCGACAAAACCAGCTTTTCAGCCTTCTTGTCTTCCATTGGAACAAATTCCCAGTGAACTGCGATTTTCGGGTTTGCCTTCTTGAGTTCTGCGATTTGCGAAGAGATTTTCTTGAGCGTTGCGCCCAGGTTCTTGTCCAAATGCAACTGCTGGAAGCCCGAAAGCATCGCAACGTCCGCGTTTTTGGCCAGTTGCTTGACGTCGACGTTTTCGAAAACTGGAGTGTAGTGCGCCGGCGAAGAAACAATCAAGCGGTTGGCGCGGGGAGAGTGGAATTCGCTCTTGGCCTTCAGCTTTTCGCCTGTTTTGAACTCGAAAATCCAATTGACTTTCGTCGCGTCGCCCTTTCTCGCGACTTTCTTGGCCGGATGGCACACGAGCTTCTTGCCGCTGGTGGAAGGAAAACACACTTTCTGGTCGAAAAAAGACGCTTGCAAAGGCGAGAGCAACGACGAGTAAGTCAGGACAAAATCATGGAACGCGGACAATTGGTTGGCCATTATGCCCGCCTGGCCGCCGATTCGCGTTTCGTCAGCGGTAAAAACGCTGCCCATCCAATCGAAAACTCCTTGCGAAGCGTGCAAGTGCATTGCCTTGCCCGTCTTTACGGAGTGCAGCAGGGCAGAGAAAAAGTCGGACTGGCTTTTTATTTCCCTCAATTCCGAGTCGCACTTCTTTTCAATCTCCGCAAGCTCGGCTTGCGAAAGCAAAGCCAGCGCTTTCGCAGGCTGGTGCAAGCCAAACACCATCGCATCCACGTTGGCGTTGAATGCGGTAAGCACTTTAGCCAGCTTGGGCGCCCTCTTGAGCGCAAACCGGTCGGACCACGCTTTCACGTTCATAACCAACAATAACGCAAGGCAAATTTAAAAACGGGTTGCAAAAAACCATACTAGAGGGCGCTAGGTGGCTGCAAGCTTAAACAGCGTTCGCAGGTTGAATTCTAGCTGGGGGTTCACTAGCCGGCTGCACGGCCGAATTTGGTTTGTATTGTCCCGGCATTTTCTACTTCAGGAGATTCGACGCGGTAGATTGCCCAGAAAAAGTCCACGCTGCCGCCGCTCTCTTCTATCGGCCCTTCAGCGTCCTTGCCGCCCCAATCGTCGAGAACCATTTTTCTGGTCGGGCCGTAAGCGTCTATTCCCCAATCATTCCAATCCGTTTCTGCAATGGGCTCAACGTGCCACTTTCCGTTCGAGGAGCCGAACGCCCAATTTCCCTCCGCGTCGATTTCAAGAAGGCGGGTGGTTCCAGTCATGCCTCCTGCCCCGCCGACGTCGTAAAATATTCTTGAAGAAAACACTTTCCACAATCCGGTGAAGGCGCTGGCTGAAGATTGCGATTCGGAAACGCCTTCTTCCGGCAGAGCAGGAGCTTGGCGCGAGGGAGGCGCCGGAGGAGCGTCGTTATCCTCTTCGAAAACACCCAACTCCCCGCTAACCGAGTTTTGCGATGCGCCTGCGGCTTGGGTGCCGGAAGGCTGAGCCACGCAACCGGCCAGGATTACTAAAGCAAAAACCAGCACCCCGCCCTTAAATAAATTCATTTAGTTTCACTTCCTGCCGATTGCATTCAGGGCTTCGGAAATCCCATAAATCACTTTTTCAACTACCGTGGTTCTGGATACAGCAGTGAATCCTCCAGAACCAGGGGAAACGTAACCCTCGCCAACCGATGGAGAACGCCACCCGCCGGTGTTTTCAGTCGGCTGGGGCGTGGGAGTGGCAGTCGAATATACAGGCTCTTGCGCGGGAAGGGAGGCGGTGGGTGCGGAAGGGGGAAGGGAATCCCTTCGCGGCGGCGCGGGCGGAATGTCGCTCTCGCCGTCCCCGGCGGAAATCTCGCAAGCGTCCTTCACTTTAACCATATAGCCCACGGCATGGCGTAACGATTGTTCTTTCGCGTACTTGCCTGCGGACGCGTCGTACCAATAAATGCTTTTAATCGTGCAGCTGCTCTGCAGGTTCAGTTTTTGTTCGAACGCCTTCGTCTGCACGCTCACCATATTCCAGCCTTTGGCCAGCGAAAGCTTCTGGGAAGAGAAAAGAGTTCCCTTGAACCTCATGCTGCACTCGCGCGGCACGTACACCCAGAAGGACTTGCCGGTATTCTGGCTAAACGCCCCAATCCCGATAGTCCGCAATTGGGAGTATTCCCTTCCCGAAAGGGAGTACCACTCGTCACCGCTGCAGTAGCTGGTGAACCCGTCGGATTCATCGTACTCGCCGAAAGGCATGCCCACGAGGTTCCAGCCCGCATAGAGCTTAAGAGTGAACTCTTCAAAATCGTCGTCCGACGGCAGGGCAGGCGGCAGCCTCGACGGAGGCGCGGTCGGCGCAACGGAAGCTGAAGGCGCGGCAGTTCCGCCAGCGGATTCGCTGCCCAACACTTTCACAGTTGTTATCGCACACGCGTTTCCGTCAACCAAAACCCTAAGCTTGTAATCGGTCGTTTGCTGCGTAATCGGGTATTTGCAGTACGCGGTGTATGAGAGTTCGGTCGCCGAGAGGGTGACGCGAGCGCTTGTGGAGAACTCTTCGGGCTGCGGAAGCGCGTCCCCGTAATTGCATTCTACTTTCACACCGGTAGCTGAAGAAAACGAGCCTTGCGCCGACCCGAATACAGTCACCCTGCCTAAGTTGGGGTCATACTTGTCTCGCGCTGGATCCACGTCCGAAGGGCTGACCGTGACAGTGCAAGAAGTGCTGGACGCTGGCGTAGGGGTTGGAGTTGAGGCGGTTGGCGTGGGTGAAGGAACCAAGCACACTCCCGCCCTGCAAACGTAATCCTGACCCAAGGACTTGCAGTCTATTATCTGCACGCTGTCGGAATCCCCGACGCAAGTCCGCTCGAAAACCTGCGTGCTGTCAAGGCAACTGTCGTAAAGAGTCTGGGGAGTGCCTTCAAACACGTAGGAAATGCTTCCGCGAACTGCGGCGTTAGCGCCATCCGAATCGGTGCAAGCGGCGGCGGCCAAGCCGGCAAGGAATAATGAGAACAGAAAAGCATGAGCGATTCTTGCAACCATTTCAGATCAATCAGCGGCGTTACGAATATTTTTTGTGCAAGCACCACTGAAACGGAATATTTAAACGTGAGGGCGCTTCCGGGAATAAAAAGTGCGGTTGGAAGGCAGGTATCCTCCAACTGAATTTTATTCAACAGTCAACGAACGGTAGTACTTTTGCATCCGCAGCGCGTCCGCCTCGAGCACCGGGCTTTCGCAAATCACCGTCCCCCCGCACTTTCGCTCGACAAGCAGCTCTACGAACGGCTTCCACGGCGGGCTGTCCTCCGCAATCTCCAAATGCGACAATTCGCCCTTGTCGCTGTAACGCACACCCTGGAAGTGCACGTGCAATTCTTCCAGCATTTTTTTGTCGTAGCTTTCTATCAAGTCGAAAACCCGCTCGAAATCCTTTTTCGAATCCAACCCGCCCTGCGAGCGGGCGTGCACGTGCGAAAAGTCAATGCAGGCGTTCAAGCCCTTCACTTGCTTCCGCATTTCAAGCAATTCCTCCAAAGAGCCCCAGGCGGAAAATTTTCCCGTAACCTCGGGCCACAGGGAAACGTTGAGCTTCAAGGCTTTGATTTCCTTGACCAAAAACTCCATTTCACCCTTCATCTCCTCGAACGCTTTTTTCTCGTCCCACTTTCCGTAAAAACCCGGGTGAAAGATTACTCGCCCCCCGCCCGCGTAATGCACCGCCCGCGCTGTATCCAGTATGTACTCGTAACTCTTCTTTCGCTTTGGGTGCTCGTGGGAAATGAGGGAAATGTAGTAAGGCGCGTGCGCGCTCAAGCGCAAGCCCGTTTCCTTGATTGCAAGCCCTACTTTTTCCGCGCTTTCCTGCTTTACTTTAGCGCCGTGCACCAGCTCCCATTCGATTGCACCCAATCCCAAGGCTTTAGCGCATCTTACTCCGTCGGCCATGCTGTTGCCCTTGCACTGGATGGGTATTCCCCCCGGCCCGAAAACGACTTCCCAAGACATGGTAGAATAAAAGCACGGCGTTTAAAATTGGTTTATGCAAGCTGAAAAATCTATAAGAGTTTTAGACTTGGGCTGTGGAAATGGCAAAACGCTCAGGGCAATACTAAACCGCCACGAATTTAGTAGACGAAAAGGAAACAAGAATGCAAGGCCAATCCTAGTGGAGTACACCGGAATTGACAGGCACCGCTTCCGAGCAGTAATAGACGAAAAAGACAGGGGAAGAGTAAAAGGCACAGTGCTAACAATGAATCTTACATTCTGGAATCCTGAAAAACTTAAGGAGCAGCTTAAAACGGCATTGGGCGGGGAACAGGTAGATGAAATACATTTTCACATGCCTCTCGATACGAAATGGGCAACCGACCCTAAAGTCCTTGAAGCAATCCAGGAATCGCTAGCGCCTGGCGGGCGGTTTTACCACATTTTCCAGCATGAAAACCCAAGCCCTTTCCTACCTGAATTGAAAGAGAGGGGTTCGGTACAAGCGAATCAAACCGAAACTTTTGAAGAAAACGTCAGGAGGATAAAGCAATTCCTGGAAGGAAGCGGGCTAAGACTAGACAAGTACGGAGTAAAGAAATACACCAGTAGTTCGCTTCACTTCTGGGTGACTAGCAGCAAGCAAACCCAGGAGCCTACACCGTATAAAGACTTTAAGATGAATCGTCTTGTCGGAGAATCGATGTTTACAGACAACGAATTTGGATACACTGGCGCTTACGGAAACGCTGACCACTTCGTAATCCTCCGAAAAGCGAAAAATTAGTAAACGCTTTTTCCATTGTAAAGAAAAGCTTAAATATAACTCCAGTTATATTCTTCTTGGTGGTTTTGCATGGGTTCTGCTACCGTATCGCTGAAAAAATGGGGGAGTTCTCTAGGGGTAGTAATACCGGCAGAGCTTGTGGAAGAGGAAAAGCTTGAAGAAAAAGAAAAAGTGATTATAGAAGTTAAGAAAATTTCAACTCTTTCGGACGTGTTCGGCTCGTTAAAGGAATGGAAAGCGGACGCGCAAAAGCTTAAGGACGAGGCGAGGCGGGGTTGGTAAAAACCTATTTTTTTGACACTTATGCCCTAATCGGCTCGATAAAGGGCGGCGAGAGTTATGCCGAATATGCCGAATGCGAGTGCAAAACCAGCCTTCTGAATTTGATAGAACTATATTACATCATTCTCAGGGATTTTGGAAAGCAGGAAGCAACCCAACATTTTAAGAGATTAAAGCAGAACCTCTTGGAAATCGATGATGAAGAAATCCAAAAGGCCATGGAATTCAGGCTTTCAAACAGGAAAAAGAATTTATCCTATGCAGACTGCATAGGATATACTATTGCCGAAAACAGGGGAATAAAGTTTTTGACCGGCGACGAGCAGTTCCGCTCGATGCCGAACGTGGAGTTCGTAAAATGAATGTAACGTGGCTCGGGCACTCCGGGTTTTTGGCGCAAATGGGCGGGCGCACCGTCCTCATCGATCCGTGGCTGGACCCGCGCCCGCGGCAGTTGGAGCGGCTTGTGCCTCCAGCCCTCGCACCGAACCAAATCACGAAATGCGATTTGATCCTCATCACCCACGAGCATTTCGACCACTGCGACCCTTACAGCGTGGGCGTAATACAATCGCGCACGCTCGCGCAGGTCGTCGCGCCGGAAGAAACCCTCGCGCTGTTGGACGTTCCGGCGCGCTCGCGCGTTCCGGTCGAAGAAGGCGACACGTTCAACCTCATGGGCGTGCAGGTTCGCGTCACGCCCGCGAAACACCCGCAATCCACCTACCCGGTCGGCTATATCGTTTCCGCGGGAGGCGAAACGCTCTACCACGCGGGCGACACTTACGACTTTTACGACCTCGCGAGCGTAGAGGTGAAAACGGCGTTGGTGCCCATCGGAGGCACTTTCACCATGGACATCATAGGAGCAGTAGCTTCCCTCAAGAGAATGCGCGCGAAAAACGCGATTCCCATGCACTACAACACGTTCGACAAGATTCGCGCGAACGCCGACGAGTTCGCCAAGCGCGTTTCCGCTTCCACCAAAACCGAGCCGGTGGTAATGAAAGTGGGCGACACCGTCACGTTATAAAAACGCTTTCAACCCAAGTAATAATCACAAGAGCAACTGATGCTTTCAAAGCCAAGTTCTTTAGCTTGAAAAACGGAGGTCGGGTTTCATGAAAATTAACGGCGGGAGAGTCATTTCCGTAAGCGCGGAAAGGCTCGACCAAGGAAAGTTCGAAGGATTCGACGTGAGCATTAAGATTACAGACGTGAAGGAAGTCGACAAGGGGCTGGAAATATACTTCGACCACGGCACCGACTACAGGGACAAGTTCGCCAAAATGCACATTCAAGGCGTGGTCAGGGCCGATGCGGACGAGAAGGAAAGGAAGAAAATCGTCGAGGACTGGAAGAAGACCAAGCAATTCCCCACTGGCGTGGTCGAGGAAGTCCTCATGGCCATAAATTACATTACAAGCAGCGTTGGAACGCTCTTGGCTTTCGCCATAAACGTCAACGCGCC
>JAGVWL010000030.1 GCA_018304285.1 Microcaldota archaeon | reverse complement strand
TCATCCGCGTTTATTTCCACGACGTATTTCGGCTGGACCCAAACGTCCGCGTCTATAAGCGCGTCCACGCTCGCGGGCTTTTCCTTCACCGAAATTTTCGAAAGCGTTTTTTCAAACCACGCCATCTGTTCTTCGCTGAACCCCGTGCCTATCTTGCATACGGTGCGATAGCGATTTCCTTCCTCGTCATACACTGCCGTAAGCAATCCGCCGAAGCCGAATTTCGTGCGCTTGCCTTTGCCCAAATAAAATCCCACGACCACGCCGTCCACAGTGTCGGTCAGCCCTTCGCCGTAGGATTTCTTGAGTTTTATCCAGGAAAACTTGCGCGCGCCTGCAGTGTACGGCGAAGCCAAGTCTTTCGCCATTATTCCCTCGAGGCCTTCGCCCAGCGCGTGCTCGAAAAACTCCTGCAATTCCTGCACGTCCTTTGCGATGATGTATTCCGAAGGCGCAACGATTTTTCCCTCGGAGAAAGCTTCGTCGATTTTCTTCCTCCGCTCGCCATACGGTTTTTCCGTATAATCTTTCCCGTTCAAATACAGCAAATCGAAAACAAAAAACTTCAAAGGCAATAATTTCGCTTTTTCCGCGATGCCGTGCTTTCTCTTGCGCTGTATCGTGGCTTGGAATGGGAGAAAGCGGTTGCGTTTCTCGTCGAAAACTATCGCTTCGCCTTCGATGATGAATTCCTTCGCCTTGATTTTCCTGAATTCCGCGACCAAATCCGGAAACATGTGAGTCATTTTTTCCAAACGCCGTGAATAGATTTCTATTTTCTCGTTTTGCTTGTGCACTTGCAGCCTGAAACCGTCATATTTGCCTTCGGCAGCGCATTCGCCGAGCTTTTCCATTATGCCTTCGGTCGTGGGCAGGCGTTCTGCAAGCGCCGGCTGGATTGGGGAGAAGGGTTTCGCTCGCAAGTGCGTTGTTCCTTCGATTCCCTTTTCAAAAAACAGTTCCGCCACGAGCCCGAGGTCGCTCGTGAAATTGTACGCCCTTTCGAGTTCGGGCCGCAGGCTCTTGTCCTTCGCTTTCAAAACGCTCAACGCGTCGATTACCGTCGCCTCGCCCGCGCCCAGCCTGAGTTTTCCCGTGACAAAGCGGATTATGTATTTGGCTTCGAGGGGAGTTGCGTTGCCCAACAAGTCTGCGAGGAGTTTTATTTTCAAATCCTGGCTTCCGTTTCCTCCGGATGTGGCGATTTTGTAAAAGTTTTCGTAAACTTTTTCCGTAGAAAGCTTGGAAGAGCCGAGCGTGCGCTGGGATTTCGCTTTCAACAGTTCTTGCGCAGTGTCGCCCAAGTCGCCGCTTTTCCGGTAGTGCGCGGCAACTTCGCCGTCGCTTTTTCCTGACACTAGTGCGATGGCACGAATGCAGAGCTTGTCCCCCATTCCCAATTCGATTCCGTAATGCTGGGGCAGCAGCTCGCCGGTAATGAGATACACTACGCGCTTGACTTCTTTTTTCGGGCATTCGCCGAGCAGGCCTGCGATGTCGTCGGTAATCTCGAGGCGCTTGGCTGTTAGTTTGGAAAAGATTTCTGCCAGCCGCGAGAATTCCATGATTGAATAAACGGAAAAGAGGGTTTTATTTCTTGTTTTTTCTAGTATTCGGTGCTTTCGCCTTCGAAGTCGCCCGCATCGTCGTCCCAATCGCTCTTCCACTCCTTGGACTCCTTCATTTCGTCCCAGGTCATGGAAAACTTGTCCTTCCTCTTTCCTTTCATTTTCTGGGGCTTTGCTTTTCTCGGCGCAGCATGCTTGGCAGTCTTCTTCGCTTTAGGCTTGGAAGTTTTTTTCGCCTTGGTTTTTTTCCCCGCCACGTGCAAACACCGTTCGTGCGCGCTCCCAGCGCAACTTGAATGAGTAAAGCGATTTCGTTTAAAAACGTTGCGAACGGCTTGCCTTGAAAGGTAATAAAAACAAGTTCGACAAATTTCTATTGAAAAGCGTGGTTTCTTGACGCCGTTGTTTATGCCGCAAAGGCGGCCCATGGAAAGGTTTGCAGCGTACAGGGCACAGCCGGTTCGGGGGCAAGTCCATTTGAATCGGGCCGAAGTGGAGAAGCTTGCCGGCGCCCTTCACGGCGTGCACGCGGAACACGAATCCCTGCTGCGCACTCTCGGCGAAAACATTTCAGAGAAACTCAAAATTGCAAGCAAACAGCCGATCGAATACGGGGCTTACTTTCTTATAACTTCGGTGGTGCCGTTCATTGACGAGACCAGCGCTGCCGCAGTCATTAGTTCTCTTTCCAAAAAAATCGGAGGCCGCGGGTTTGATGCCCCGCATCCGCTTACCCCAACCCAAAAGCTGATGACAATCCGCTACACGCTTTCCTCCCTTAAAGACAATCCAGATTTTCGTTTTACTTCAACAAAAGCGTTAGCGCAAACCGGCATCCCGCGCGTGAACGCATCTCTTGGCACTACTTTGCGCGGCGCCATAAACCCGACTAGCTTGAGAGACCAGCGGTTTGGCTTGTTTTTGGCAGGATTGAGGGGCAACGCCGGCCGTGCGCAGCACTACAGTGCCGCACTCGAGCGCAACCGGCGCGGAAAGCCGCTTGCCGGCGGAAATTTCCCGCGACCCGATTTTGCCAACGTCTTGAGAGCACGCCGGAAACCCGTCGTTTAACGAGATTTAAATACACTCTTTTTCTTAATCGAATTCGGAAATGAACATTTCGGTTTTTCTCGGCATTGTGGTTTTCGTCGCCTGCTTCGGCGGAGTGCTTTATTTAAACACTTCGGCGAACGAAGGCGAAAACCTGATTTTCTTGGTCCCCCCCTACAACTACGTCGTGGGAGATACGCTGAGTTACATAAACGCGTTTTTGTTCGTTTTCATCCTTTCCGCAGCGTTTTTCGGAATCGCGGCGCCCATTGCGCTGGGCGTCGAAGGGCTGAAGTACGCTTCGCTCCTTTCCGCGGGAATAATGCCCGTCTACGACCTTTTGTTCGCCATCCCCCAGCTTTTCGCCGCATATTCCGCGGCTTTGCTGGGCCGCGGGGCGATTGAAGACTATCAAGGCAAGGGAAGCGTTTTCGCGCACTGGCAGGATGCGGTCAAGTTTTTCGCCATAGGCGCAGTCTCACTCGCTGTTTTAATAGCCGTGAGGAATTATTTGTAATAAGGGCGTGGTGTGATTGTTCGAATCCGTTTTGCTGCCGCATTTCGTGCTGTTCGGGGGAGGGGTTTTCGACGTTTTCGAAACGCTCTCCGAATTGGATTTCGTCGTGCGCGTAATGGTTTTCTGCTACATCCTCTTCTGGCTTTACCAGACTTTCATTCCCGCGCGGGCAGACTTGATTTTCGGCTTGCTTTCGATAGTAAGCGGGTATTTGGTTTTCATGCACGGCGTGAGCATAACCATTCTTGTGCTGTTGTTCATGGTGTTCATAGTCCTGGGAAGCCAGTTTCAAATGCTCATTCAATTCGGAATCCTGCCGCTGTTCGGCTATTACTTCCACGGGGATAGGTTTAGGCACGTGAGTGAAGACCAGCAGCAACCTCAGCCGCAGCAAGGCGAGCACAACGCACAAGACCTTGCGAATTCTTATTACTCCCAAGGAATGTCGGCGCAACGGTGGGAAGCGCTTGAAAAGCAGAATTACGGTGCAAGGTGAGAATGCGTGGTTATGGACTTGTTCCTGCTTTCGATAATAGACGACGCAGTGAGCATTCTCACGTGGACGTGGTGGCTGTGGCTGCTTTTCCTCGCGTGGTATTTCTACAGCTGGGCGCAGCAGCACGTGGGTTTCTCCCCGCTTTTAGCGTTAAGCGTCGGGGCGATTCTCGTTTACTTCCTCGTCATAGAACACCCGTTGATAGGCAGCTTTTCAGTCATCGTGTGGCTTTTGGTCATGAGCGGCTTCCTCTACCTGCTTCCAATGGTGACCGCGTTCTTCAATACTGTATTCAAGAAGCCGCCTTCGGCAGGGGGAGGGCAGGCTCCTCTTAGTCCTTATTCCATGTACAGAGGTTGATTGAAAATGGGTTTCAGGAAAAAGCTCGGGGTTTTGAAAAATTACTACGCGTCTGCCCACGGCATCCGCAGGGATTTTTTCAATTTGAAGTGGAGGCTGTTCGTCATCCTCCTCGCCGCGCTCTTGGTCTTGTTCGTAAACGATTACCTGCAAAACAAGTATGCTGCCACTGCGGTCATTGCCATTTCGCCTGACGGCACTGCCGACGCCGCGCCGTACGCCCTTCCCGACAAATTGTTCAACTGGTTCATGACTGGAGTTTTGTTCGGAATCGTCGCGCTCGGCGTCCTCAACGAAGGCGAGTTCATCCTCGGCCTTCGCAGGATGATAATGCGCTTTGAACGGGATGCAGAACGCGGCGTGAAACGCGCGTTCGGCGGGCAAAGGCGAAAGAATGTTAAACAACGAAAAAAATAGTTTTCTTGATGCAAAATGCTTGACTTCACCGCGTTCGCTTCACTCCTTTCGATTGTGCCCGTATTCATTTTCTCGGACTTCATGGACGCGCTCACGCTGATTATAATCATCCTCGATTTCGTCATGCTCTACAAATATATTTATCCTGAAATGGTGTCTTCGCAAATAGTGGGCATAGTCATCACTACGGTCATAACCTTCCTGCTGATTATTCCCTACGCGTGGTTCGCGTGGCTGGTTTTCGGTCTCACTGTCGCATACTCGTTCTTCTGGGGCTTCAAGCCGTGGACTTGGGCTACAGACAAGAAAGAGCGGGAAGACGAGGAAGGGCCGTAAGCGCCACAGGGATTGAGCGTCAATGGATTTCACCGCGTTGTTCATAGTAGTGCTGATGATTCTCGCGGCCAAAAGCGGGCTGCTCTGGATTGCAGGCGGGCTGGGAATCCTCATGCTCGTCACTTCCAAAGGCAGCTATTCGATTGCAGCTGCAGTGATAGGCGTGGCTGTCGTTGCCGCCGTTTACTTTCTCGGCGAAAGCGAGCTGAGCTTTTACGCGATGGTCGGGGGGCTCGGCTTGGTGCTGGCGATTTTAGCCAGGAAAGACTCGGAGCAGCCTTCCGCAGGCTATTATCCGCCGGGCGTTTAAACGCAAAGGCAACACGCCTTTGCAGGATTAAAACGTTTTAAAAGCACGATTCGCTCTTATTCGTATTAGCTCTTGCTGGGAGACGCGAATAAAAAATGGCTTGGCTTTTGGCTGTCGCATTGTTCGTTGTCGGCGCTTTCATCATGGACTCGTCCCAATTCATCGGCTTTCTCATAATACTCGCGGGAGTTTTCGCTTTGCTCGTCAAGCCGCAGGAGGCCGCGCGCGTGGCGCGCGAACCTTCTCCGCAAAGCCATGCTCCCATAATCATAAAAACCGGTTCTCACGCGCCCCAGCCGGAATTCGTTAAAATGCGCATCAAAGGGGAGTGGAGTGGCACGACTTCATACGAAGACCTTTTCAGCAACCTGTCAGACATCGTCCTGTTTCCAGTGAAAATCTTGTGGCGCCTGCTGCGCGTTGGCGGGGGAAAGAAAAAATGAATTTGCTCGTGCTCGCGGTGCTGGGCGCTTTGGCGTGGTTTTCGTTCGAAAACGGAATGGAGTTTTTCGGCGCGCTCGTAATTCTGGCGGGAGTGCTGTTGCTTTTCACTGAAAAACCCCGAGGGCGGGGTTATTACCGGGAAGCGCAGGATTCTGCGGGCCAGCCCGTCATAATAGACCAAGGCGGCGCTCCGCCCAGCAAGAAGGAACTCAGGCTTAAAGTCAAAAACTGGAAAGACCGGTGGGATGACCATCCGAACGAATACGTCTTCTACCACGTCGGTCTGGCGTTTAACAACATCGGCCGCAGCCTGCTATACCTTTTAGGCATAGAGAAAGACGAAAAATAGCGCGGCGCATTGCGGACTGGACTGAAAGAAAAAAACGAAAAAGGTTTTTTTGCATGAACGCGCGGACTCTCGGTTTTTTCCTCATTGCCATAGCCTTCGTGTCTTTGCTCACTGAATTGGAATGGCTCTTCATCGCCTTCATCGCACTGGGCTTGAGCATAATACTTTTCTACAAGGACGGCGACGGCAAGGCCGAACCGCAAGCTGAGAAAACCTCCGAGGCGAAGGCGCTTGCGCCGCCAAGGGTGATAATCGTGCAGCAGGATTCCACGCGCTCTGCTTCGGACGCGGTTATTGAAGACATCAGGCTGGACCAGATGACCGGGCGCACGCGCAAGATACGCAAGGAAATCCATGCTGCCAAAGCTGAAGCCAAGAAGGAAACGGCGTCCCTGAAAAAAGAGCTCGATTCGCTCAAGAAAAAACTCGACGCTAAAAAAAAGTAATTCGGCCGCGGCCCGGCGGCTCAAACCAAGCCCAATTCGATTTTCGCCTGTTCGCTCATTTTATCGGGAGTCCAAGGCGGGTTCCAAACGATTTCCACTTCCACCTTTTCGATCCCCTCGAGCTTTCCCACTGTCGTTTTAACTTCCCCGATTATTTCCGGCGCCATGGGGCACAACGGCGTGGTCATGGTCATTTTGATGGAAACGGTTTTGCCCTCGACGGCTATTCCATACACCAGCCCCAAGTCGACTATGTTGAATGCTATTTCCGGGTCCAAAACCGTTTTCAAGGCTTCCAAAACTTCCTTTTCCGACACCATTCCAAGCAACTCCCATGCTCATAGTGTGCGGGAAAATTAAAAACACCACCTGCAAAAAGCATCCCCCTCGTGTTGTTACTACTTAAATGTAGTAAGGTATAAAAGGGGGGGTTTGCAAGGTTGTATTACAGGTGTAAAAAGTGGTTTTCGATGCGCAATCGCTAGTACTGCTAGTGTTCATTTTCGTCGCAATCGGGTCGTACACCAGCGGCGGGTTCAGTACCGACAGCCCGCTGATTTGGGGGCCTGCATTGTTCGTCCAAATTCCGTTTGCTTTGCTTAATGGAATCGCGTCGAACGTGCCTTTGCTTATCCCGATAGCAATCATAGCGTTGCTGGCTTACTTTGATTTCTTGACCGCCACTCTGGGCGAGGCGTTCCTCACGCTAGTCGTTTTCGGGGCCGTAATCGTAATGCTGGGCGTTTAAAAGCCGGTTCGCGCAGGGTTTAAATTAAGGTAAGTGATGTGGCATGGGCAAAAGCGGTTTTTGGGCTTTGATTTTCCTGCTCGTGATTTTAGTCGAGCCTTTGCGAGATTCGTTGTGGAGCGTCTTGCTTTACGCCGACCCGCTCGTGTTGGTTGCCGCGCTCTTCGTAGTGTGGTACTTGGCGCGCAACGGCTGAATTCCCGTTGTGTTTTTCTAGGGCTTGTTCCGCAATAGTATTTTCCTGTCGGTGTCGAGAATCTTTTCATTGATGGCTTCCAGCGCCTTGAGCAGCGCGAGCGCTTCGTCCACTTTTTCTTCAAGAGTCAGGTTAGCGTCGGTTTCTTTTTCCCAAGGTTTTATAGCCCGCGGTTTTTCTTTTTCCTGCCCTTCGTCCTGCCTGATTATTTCAACTTCCGGCCTTTCCGCTTCTTCCCTCTGCTCTTGCTTCTGCGAAGGCTTGAACAGGCTTTTGCCTTCCGTTTCCACCACTTCACTCATGCTGACTTGCCCGTCGTCTTTTTCCGCGCTTGGCGCATGCACCTTTTCAACAGGTTCTTCCATTTGCTTGAACAATCCTCTTGATTGGGGGGTTTGCGTTTCCTGCGCTTGCGGCTTGGGTGCCGGCGGCATAGCGGGCTTTTGCTGCGCGACGGCTTCGTCGAAAAGCTTTTCCGCGTCGCTCACTCCCAGCTCCTGCAAATTGCTTATCACCTGCTCTCGCGAAAGCCCTTTTTCAAGCAGTTGCCGGATGACGATTTTCAAGTCCATGACTAAAGAACCGCTTCCGCATTTAAAACCTTTTTTTCGTGGGGCGGCTTGTTGGCGAAGGCGTTAGCCGCCCGCTAACGCTAGCTGATGCAGGGCCTTTGTTCCGCGTACGCAGCCTTTGCGCAATTGCTTTAAAACGAAAAGGCGTGTTATACTGCGTATGGATTTAGACTTGCCTTTCGGCCCGTGGAAGGAAATCGCTTCCGCGGATTGGAACGGGATTCCCACTGGCATTTATGCGAATCCGGAAAAGCTTCTGCTCGTGGTGGCGTTTCCGAAAGAGCCCGCGAACGGGAACGGAAACGCAAAGCCCTCCCCGGTTCCCGCGGGAAAGCAGGGCGTGCTCGTGCTCTTGAAAAAACCGCTTTTCCTTGAGGGAAGCGCGGCTGGAGTGGAAAAGTTCGTTCAGGGCCAGATGCGCGACTTGAGCTTGGTTTCGAAAGTCGTCGACAAGAAGCACTTTACTTTCGTTTTGCTTGAAGCCCAGCCGTTTTTCGTGGAATTCCGCAAGGAAGAGCTTGTGAAAGCAGTGAAAGAGCAGTACGACGAGATAAAATCGCTTGCGCAACTGGCTTTCGACGTCGCGCGGAGTTACGGCTGCAGGGCTCGGGAACTCGGTGAAACGGAGGAAAGCGTTGGCGAAAACCTGTTAGGCGATCCGATGATGCTTTTCGCCCTCGGCGGCTTCAAGACGAAAAAACTGTTTTCCGCGCTGGACGAGAAAAAGGCGGTTCTCGGCTTTTCGCCGGACGGCACGCAAGTGGACGTGTCGCCCAGCGAAATGCAAACCACCCTGGTTTTGGGCGGTGCGCGGCAAGGGCGGTTGGGTGCGCTGCAGGTTTGCGTCGAAAACCTTTTGGTGTCGGGAATACCGTGCATAGCCGTGGGGGAAAGCGATTTCCTGCAGGGCTTGGCTTTCCCGAACAAAACCGCGTTTGAATTGGAGAAAGCCGGACTTCCGCGGGCGTCGGGTTTTCCGCTGAAAAGCTATGCGCTGGGCAAAGGGTTTTACATCGACTTGCGGCGCGTGTCTGCAAAATCTTTCTCACAGCTTTTCCTTCCGGCTGATTTGAAGGGCGTGGTGGAAAAAGCCTGGGGCGAAGCTTCGCTTTCAGGATTGATAGAAAAGCTGGAGCCGAACTCGCAAAAATATCCTGCAGCGAAAGCGCTCAGGATTTTGAAGACCGTCGAGCGCGCTTATCCCGGGGTTTTCGCGCCCAATTCTGTCGAGGAATTGAAAAACCCGTGGGGCGAAAAAACCGGTCGGGCGGTGTTGCTTGGCGCGGATGGTTTGCTGCAGGCGCTTGCAATAGAATGCATTTTGAATTCGCTGGGCGAGCCGAAGGAAGGCCAGGCTTTGGGAATTGCGCTTGAGGCTGACGTTTCGAAACTCCCCGCGGCGCTCATAGCGTCGGTTTCGTCGCTTCAGAACAAGGTTTTCTTCGTGCTGAGCGCCTCGTCTTCTTCCGACTCCATCGCGTCGATAACGCCAACGCTGCAGATTGACGTGCTGGGCGAGGGCTCGGAAGCGGTTGTAGCTTTCTCGGGAGAGAAAAAAAGGCTCGCGTTGCGCCCGCCGTTTTCGTCGGGCGGTTCAAGCTGACCGCCACGCGTTTTCAACGCTTATCTTCTTATCTCGAAAGCTTTTCTCAACCGTTTTTCGTGCTTTGCCGCGTAATCTTCTAACGCCTTGCCGTGTTCAGGATCGACCATGAACGGCGTGTGAAACCTCGTTCCCTCCGGCGGTTTGAACGGAGGAAGCATGGACTTGCCTAAACCGGCTTTTTCCGCTTTGCTGATGGCCTTAATGAGACCCTTGTTGAGTTCCAGGTTCCTCATGGTTTCAAAGGCAGTAATAGGGTCGAATACGAAGTCGAGTATTCGGGCTTTCGTGTCGTTTTTCTTTCGTGCGATTAAGAACGCGTACGCGATGTAATCGGCGTCTTTCTTCGACAGTTGCTTGTTTTTGATAAACTCTTCCAACGCGCTCGCCCCCGGCGTTTGAACTAAATCCTTAGGCTCATGCCGCGGCCAGCTTTTGCTTTTCCGCGTTTTCCTGCCCTTCCGCTATTTCGGCAACGTCGCCCAGCGATTCAGTGAGGACTTTCAAAAAGATTTCGCCGAAGATTTCGTCCTGCCACGCGTCCACTTTCTGCGAATTCACTAAATGCAGCATGGGAATGAAATGCTCTACAGTCTTCCCTTCGCTCAATTCCGAAAACAAGACCAGGTCGTCCGCGTCTTTCAGCGCCTTTGCCTTTTCGAAAACTTCCGAAATGCGTTCGCCCATGGTTTTGGGAGGAAGCTGGACGTTCAAAGCAATCGGCGCTGGAATTATGCGCTGCACGCGCCTGCCCGACTTCATGACGCTTTCAACCGCAGTCATGAGCTCTTGCAGCGTAACGCGCCGCGCGCGGGGGCGGTTGGGCTTGAGAATCAATTCGGGCAAGTCTTCCTGGATGAGCATCGGCGTTTCCTCTTCCACCGCATTATACTCTTCCAGCGGCTTCCACTCGAGGGCGTCGGCCTTGAACCTCAAAAGCAAAGATGAAGCGAGTATGACGTTGGCGGGAATGTGCAAGTCCATGGACTCCCAGTTTTT
>JAGVWL010000058.1 GCA_018304285.1 Microcaldota archaeon | reverse complement strand
GTGCTTGCGATTGCAATCGCGGCGCAAGGCACGCCCAAACCGGCTGCCTTGCCCAAGTCTTTCTTGGAAGCGACGAAAACGAACGGAATGCGCTTTTCCTCGCACAAGGGAGGCAAATGCATTACTATTTCCTCCGGCTCCACGTCCTCGGCGATGACGACGAGCTTTGCGCTGCCGCGTTCAATCGCTTTAGTGGACTCGTTGGTTCCTTTCCTGACGTTTCCAGACTGGCGGGCCAGTTCGATGGCCTGCAAAGCTTTCGCTTGCAAGTCTGAAGGCGTAGGAGTTTTCACGTAAGATTTGGCCATTTCATTCTCACCCCACCTAAGTGGTCGAATTCATATTGCCTTATAGAAAAAGAAGGCAGAAATGATATTGGGCAGGGAATTTAAAAGGCTTTTCACGGGCGAGCGGCGCCCAAAAACACACATAATAAAATCACGGAAAACAACAGTAGATGCATGGAGCTCGGAAAAATTCCCTATAGCGTCAAGAAAAGCGCGGTTAAGATACTCAGGGGCGGGGAAGGGGCGCTATCGCCCACCCAAACGCTTTGGGTTAACGCCGTAATGAAAGAAAGGGGGGAAAAACTTCGCGCTTTGCAGGAGAAAAGCTCGCGCGACGCGATGACGGGTTTGTACAACCGGGCGGGGCTGGAAAATATTGCGGGGCTCATGGGATTCGCGCGAAGCCAATTGGGCGAGCGCATTCCCAGCCATCAAGAGCACAACGAAATCACGATTTTCGCGATAGACTTGAACAAGCTCAGCAAAGCCAACAACACTTACGGCCATGATGTGGGGGATGCGTACATCAAGGCAGTGGCCGACGCGATAAGGAACGAAGGGATTGCCTTGCGCATGGGCGGGGACGAAATGCTTTTGGCGCGCAAGTTCAGCGGACACGACGATGTTACTGAAACTAGAAAGAGGATTCAGGAAACAGCCGTCAAAAACCTGCTTACTCGGCTTGAGCAAATGCATGTTGAAGAGGCTGAGAAACAGGCGAAAAAAAACTTCGCCAAAGCGCTCAAGGCTGCCAGGAAAGGAAGGTTTTCACTCGCACTGGGAAGCGTGAGCGTGGTGAAGAGGGAAAACATGCCTGAAAAACAGAAGATGTTCACTCTAAAGAGGGCAGTGCGCGCAGTTTCACGCATAATCCCCAATTTCATGCCTTTAAAGCCGCAAGAGGAAAGCGGCTTGTTCCACCACGTTGTCTCGATGGAAGACTACTTGGACCGCAACAGAAAGAAAACTGCCGGAGACTACAGGGACAGAATCATCCGAGACGCCGACATGCTGGGGTACCTGCACAAGTACACCCGCAAGAGGAAAGCCACTTCTGCGTTCCTCGTCAATGTCGACGCCGTGAGAAAATAGAAGGTCACGAAATGAAAACCGCAATCATCGGGCTAAAAACCGAACGCGTAAAACGCGTTTTCGCCAAGCACTTCATCATAAGCGCCAAGAAACCCGATTTCGTCGTTTCTTACGGCGGCGACGGAACTCTCCTGCATGCGGAACGCATCTGCCCCGGCATTCCCAAACTCCCGCTCAGGCATTACTCCAAGTGCGGCATTTGTGCAGTCAAAAGAAAAACTTCGGTTCACGAGGCTACGCCCGGCATTTACTGCGACTCCGCCCTCCCGCAAATAATCAAGCTTTTGCGAAGCGGAAAGTTTGCGGTCAAGGAAATCCTGAAAATCAAGGCAACCGCCTTCGCCAAGCGCGGAGGGAAAACAAAACGCTTTACGCTCACAGGGATGAATGAAGTGCAAATACGCAATTCCAGCCACGCTCATGCAATCCGCTTCGAGTTTTGCTTGAACGGCGCGTGCATCGAAAAGGAAATCATTGGCGATGGCGTTGTCGCGGCGACAACGCACGGCTCCACAGCATACTTTTACGCAATAACGCGCAAAAAATTCGTCAAGGGATTCGGCATCGCGTTCAACAACACCATTCGCGAGCAAAAGCCGTTTTTCCTGAACGGGAAATTCCGCGCGGAAGTGCGAATTCACAGGCGGCATGCGAGCCTCATCGCAGATAACGACCCGCGGGCAATCCCGCTGAAGGAAGGCGACAGGGTGGTTATAGAACCGGCGAAGGAAAAGGCCAGGATAATCAAGCTTTGAATCAAAGCTTTTCTCTTCGCGTTGCGGGAAACAAAAATCCTCCGATCATGTGCTGCATCTTGTAAATCGCCCACTGAAAGCGGTTGCCCGGAATAAGCACGATGTCACCCTTGCGGTTCACTGAAAAGAAGGGGTGGCTTTCCCTAAGCCCGTTCAAATTAGCCAAGGAAGGATAACGGTATGCATGTTGGCTTTCAATCAAACCGTGTTTCTTAACTTCCAATCCGACATCCTCAAGCTTTTGTACGATCAATTTGTTCCTAAAGGCGAAAAAACTAGCCGTGCGTTCAACGCCGGTAAAGGCAAGCAGCCACGATCCGGGAACGAGGAGGAACTTGGCTAACGGGTGCAGCTGTGGCGCCGGTAGTCCGCAAACTTCGTTCTTCAAATAGTCTCTGGACCGCGTTTTTCACGTCCGTAGGCTGGTGTTTTGCTTCCACAATTATTTTATAACCCATGCAAACATTACAATCGCAAGAAGCTTAAAAGTAGTTCACTCGCGGCTCACACTAACGAATTGGAAAGTATGAACCGCATTTTCTTCTTGTCGTCCAAACGCGCGAAGCCTACTCGGTCGAACTGAACTACCGCCCCTTCATCAAGCTTCTTGCACTCTTCCTCGCAAAAGCCGCTTTCCACTACCAGGCTTTTCCGATTGAAAACATCGCCCTTCAGCAAATCGCTTATGCAAACAAGCTCGCCCGCAACCGCGCTTTCGGCCGGAACCCACTGCAGTTTTTTGGCTTTCCGCTTGTCTTCCTCAGCCAAATCCATTCCCGCAAACTCGCCGATAAGCGAGTTGGGCGTTTTCTTCAGCAGTTTTACGTTGTAGAGCTGGATCAAGCGGAACACTTCCCCTTCCTTGATGGAATCCGCGTCGTTTTTGCTCAAGTAAAATTCTTTCTTCGCGTGCAAAACCCGGTTTCCCTTGCTTGCATCCGAAGGGTGCTTGGGCAGTTTCACGTAAGCCTCGCGCGAGTTTTTCACCAGAAACTTGACTGGCTTTGAAACGAAGAAATAATGCTCTGCGGTTGGCTCGAGAAGCTTTTGGTTTTCGTTCAACAGCTTTTCGATCGAAGGGTTGCTCTCGACTTTGCTTAACCCGAAGCCGAGCACGAACTCGCGGATCGCCTGCGGCAGTATTCCCCGTCGTTTCATCCCTCGTAGCGAGAGCAGCCTAGGGTCTTCCCAGCCTGAAACCTGTTTTGCTTCAATGAAAGGCTTGACCAGGCGCT
Source organism: Microcaldota archaeon (assembly GCA_018304285.1). Lineage (GTDB taxonomy): Archaea > Micrarchaeota > Micrarchaeia > Norongarragalinales > Norongarragalinaceae > UBA10210. The sequence continues at coordinate 1,680 of JAGVWL010000058.1, read as the reverse complement.
TGCTCAACGCGTTCCCGCGAATGTTCAAGCGCGAGAAATCGTAAACAAAAGGCTTTCGCAAAGAAAGCTTGTCGAGAATGAAGTAGTACAGCTCGTCGCGCAGTTCGTATTCCTTCGAGCGCAACGCGTGCGTAACGCCTTCCAGCGAATCGCTGATGCTCACTTCGAAATCGTAAGTCGGCCAAACTTTGTATTTTGCGCCTTGGCGGTAGTGCTGCGTTTGCAGAATGCGGAAGAGCGTGGGGTCGCGCATTACGGTGTTGTCGCTCTGCACGTCTCCCTTCAACCGCAGGATCGAATCCCCTTCGTTCAATCCGCCGGCAAGCATTTGCTCCCAAGCCAACGCGTTTTCCTCCTTGTTTTTGTTCCTGCACGCGCACTCCTTCTTTTCCATGCGGCTTTGCTTGATTTGCTCTTGCGTGCACGTGCACACGAACGCGTCTCCTTGCGCTATCAATTGTTTTGCGAAAGCGTAGTACTGGGGAATCAAGTCCGAAGCGTAAGTTTCCTTGCCGTCGAAATGCAATCCCAGCCATTCGGCGTCCGCCTTTATCGCCTCGACGAACTCCTGCTTTTCCTTTTCGGGATTCGTATCGTCAAAACGCAGCAAAAGCTTTCCTCCGTATTGCCTTGCTAATTCTGCGTTCAAGAACGCTGCTTTCGCGTGCCCCAAATGCAGGAACCCGTTGGGTTCGGGAAGAAAGCGGGTTACAACTTTCCCGTCCTCAACGCCCGGCAATTCCCAGCGTTCTTTTTTTGCCTCTACCTTTTCCGCGAAAGCGTATTGCAAAAGCTCTTTCTGCAAGTCTTCCTTGGACAAGGCGTTCGCGCGCTCTACTTCCGCCGCTATGAGCTGCATGGTGGCGCGCATGTCGCTCTTGGCGTCGGGGTGTTCGGCAACAACCCGTCCCACGACGCTTTTCGCATCGGCCTTGCCGTAGTCCAAAGCGTTTTTCAGTGAATGCTTGCGGATTACTTCTGCTAGAGAATCTGCCATGGAAATACTTCAAAAGCAAGAGAATTAAGGATTATCTTTCGACGAATTTCACGAAGGGCTTGCCCTTGAAGTGCGAATCGTTAGTGACCAAAGGTTCTTCGTCAGAAGCATAAGCGTAAATCAACGCATCAGCAAATGGCAGGCGTTCTCGTTCGGATAACGCCCCTCCGCGGATTGCGTGAGACAGGTCCAAGTCAAGCACTATGCTTTTCTGTTCGACGAAGTCAAGAAATTCTTGCGTTTCCTTTTCGTTTAATTTCCTGCGGGCAAATACCCGCGAAAGCTCTGCAAAAACCAAAGACGGAGTTTTGAGCAAATTTTCGTCAATAATCTCGCGGCAAGCCTCGTTCTTTTCGAAGTAAGCCACCCAAACGTTAGTGTCTACGATAAAGCTCATCATGCTCCCGCTCCGCCTTTTCATCTTCCCGCTCAAGCTCATCCAAATCTTTCACTGAAACCCTGCCTTTCAAAGCCCCGAACATGGATTTACCCCGGCGTTCTTCGAACAAATGCTTGTGCAAAAGCGTGTTCACACCCTTGGAAAGGTTTCCGCCGAAATCCTGCCTCACTTTAGCCACGACAAGCTCGTCCAAAACCACGGTCGCTCGAACAGTTCCCATAAACCCACCAAACATCATACTTCATAAGTATTATTTAATACTTTGGTTGAAGAAAAATCAACC